>CADCTC010000228.1:23475-81188 GCA_902805635.1 uncultured Chloroflexota bacterium | reverse complement strand
CGCGGGCGCGGCTGCCGGGGCAGGGGCAGGCGCCGCGTGGCCGCCCACGCGGGTGCGCCAGGCATCGCCCATGTCGCGCGTGATGTCCAGGTACAGGGACCCCCACTCGCCGGTGGGGTGGATCTCGGTGCGCTCCTTGGTCTCGTTGAAACTGGTGATGATGACCATGGCGGGGTTGGTGTTGATCGCCGCCTGCCACGCCTGGCGGTAGTAGCCGCCGCCCTGGCGGTCGCGGTAGGACCACTTAGAGGGATCGCTGCCGGTGCCGTAGTAGCCGCCGGGCATCACCGTGGCCACCCACAGCTTGGAGGCATCGTAGGAACGCACGCGGCTGGCCCAGCCGGAGAGCGCGCTCGCCGGATCGGCGGCCCAGGCCATGGAATACAGGTGCAAGCCGTCGAAGGCGGGCAGGTAGGAGAGCGTGCTGGCCGGGTCGCCGCCCTCGGCGATCCAGATGCTGTTCCGCCCGGGATCCACCTTATTCCGGATCGTCTGCCAGGTCTGCTGCGCGGATTGGCCGGGGTACGCCGGCACGGAGGGCGGCTGCCACACGACCAGCACGGGCTTGCCGCGATAGCGCAGGAATGCCGGGTCGGCGGCGTCCCTGGAGAGGGCGCTGGCCAGGCGCTGCGCGAGCGCGTCCGGGTTGGGATAGGTCTGCGGCTCCACGCCCACGGTCACGTGCACGGAAGTGCCCCGCGCGGCCGCGAGGTGGCCGCCTAGGTCGCGCGCGCCCGTCTCGGAGACGATCAGGGCGTCGATCTTCGCCGCGGCGGCGTTTCGGATGTCGGTCTGCAGCCCCTGGCTGAACTGGGGGTAGTACCAGGCCAGCACCGGCGCGGCCGGCTCAGAGGAGGCCACCGCGGGCGCCGCGCGGAACGGGGACACGAGCGCGCCGGCGGCCAGCAGCAGCAACAGTACGACCCGTGCGATGCGTGAGAGGAGCGGGGTTGGGGAATCGATCGGAAAGTGCACGAGGGAAGGGCCTTTTCAGAATTACAAGATGGAATGGGCGTTCTATCGCGTTCTCCAAAACGCCGCCCTGTCTACCGGCGATAGGGGCATGGAAGCCCTCGAATCCAGAAATAGCCAAAAGGTACCGGCGCTGCCACCCTGCCGTCGTGCCTGTGTATGCGGCTGGCCAATGCCGGATCTTGGCGCGCCCGAGCGGGCGGGTGTGTTCGTGTCCGGGAGGCGCCCTGGCCGTGCACCGGTGGCCCGCTGGGAGCCGGCGGAAGAGAGCCGGCGGCATGCAGGCCTCTGCGCCTCGCGGTACGCACCTTGCGCGGTTGAGCGGGTGCGCTCTTCAGCATGCGCAGCACTCGACAACAGGAGACGACGGAATGTCTAGCGATTCGCCGGAGAGCGGCTTCACGCGTGATGAGCAACTGCTTCTGGGGTGGCTCACCGGGAACTTGACCAACCGCAAGCTCGGGCAGCCTATCCAGTTCGACTTCACGGCAGTCCCAGGTGGGGACGGTGTCCGAATCGAGTTCCAGAACATCGACCACGAGCCCATGACGCTGAGCACGGAGCGGTGGCGGGCGCTGGGTGAAGAGGCCGATCATCTCTCGGACCTACGGATCGAAGAGCAGGGGAAGGGGCTGGGGCAGCCGCGCGGCGGAGGGCAACCGCGCGGCTGAGGTCAGCCGGGACGGCGGTTCAAGGCCGGCGCGCGGCTGCTGTTGGTGTTGGATCCGTCGTAGGCTGATCACCTGCCGAACTGGTGAGCGAGGGGACTGGTCAGGTGGCCAGGAGCAATACCGGCCGGCTTGGGCGTGTCCGCGCGGGCGTGCTGTCGCATGATGTGTGGCGTCCACCCAACGATGGGTGGCTCCAATGAAGAAGCACGCACCATGCGCACAAGGACCAAGTTCGCCCTGATCACCGTTGCCGCGGGAGTACCCGCGTTCCTGCTCACGCCGATCCTGTTCCCGCCCAACACGAACATCGCACCGCCGGCCGCGGAGTTGATTCCGTCCTTCATCTTCCTCTCGGCGGTGGAGTCACTGTTCTTCGGGATCGGCATCGCGTTCCTGGCGCTGGGCCTGCCGCTGATGCGCCGCGTGGCGCGCATCTCGGGCGTCTCGCCGTGGCCGCCGTTCCTGGCGATTGGCTATCTGACGGCGTCGTGGTGGCCGCACCTGGGCATGTACGCCGTGGCGGGCATGGACTTCGACAAGCTGATCCTGGTGGACTTGGGCTTCCATCTGACGTACATCCTGGCGGCCGGCGCCGTGGCGCACTTCTACTTCCGCACGCTGCAGACGGCGGTGCGCGAGGGCAGGACCGAGGTGGCGCGCCGCGCTGCCCCGCTGCAGACTGTGCCGGGGCAGATGGCCGCAGCGGCGTAGCGCAGCCTGCTACCGTCTAGCGTCGCCAGTGAGCACGTACGATAGAGAGCCATGACCACCACCGCCCGCTCAGCCGCGTCTGGCCAGTCGCACTCAGAGACTATCCCCTACGCTCGTGACCTTCCGGTCGTTCGCGAGTGCGACGTGCTCGTCATCGGCGGCGGCCCAGCCGGGATCGGCGCGGCGGTGGGCGCCGCCCGCGCTGGCGCGCGCACTGTGCTAGTGGAGCGCTATGGCTTCCTGGGCGGCAACGCCACCGCCGCGCTGGTCGGCCCTTTCATGACCAGCTTCTCCAACGACGGCTCGCGCCAGATCATCGGCGGCGTGTTCGACGAGCTCATCCGGCGCATGGAGCCGCTGGGGGGCGCCATCCACCCGGAGCGAGTGCGGTCCGGCACCGCCGAGGCCGGCTTCTACCGCTTCGGGCACGACCACGTCACCCCGTTCGACCCAGAGGTGCTCAAGGTCGTCGCGGCGGACATGGTGACCGAGACCGGCTGCGCGCTCGTCCTGCACACGTCCTTCGTCGACCCTATCGTGGAACCGGGCCCCGAGGGGCGCCCCGCCACCCGCGGCGCCATCATCCACAACAAGGGCGGCCTGCAGGCGATCAGGGCCGAGCAGGTGATCGACTGCTCGGCCGATGCCGACGTTGCCTTCCGAGCCGGCGCCCCCACCCAGAAGGGGCGCGAGTCGGACGGCAAGATGCAGCCCATGACGATGTTCTTCGTCATCTCGGATGTTGACGACGCGGCCGTCGAGGCGCACATCCGCGCGCACCCCGAGGAGGAGGGCATGCTCTTCCACGGCATCGTCGAGCGCGCCCGCGCCGCCGGCACCTTTCCCCTGGATCGCGACAAGATCGGCATCTACCGCACGCCTGAGGCGGGCGTCTGGCGCGTCAACACCACGCGCCTGCTGGGCCTGGACGGCACCAACGCAGACGACCTGACCAAGGCCGAGATCGAGGGGCGCAAGCAGGTCTTCGCGCTCTTGGGGTTCATGCGCCGGGAGGTCCCAGGCCTCGGGAACGTGCGGCTGCGCGAGATCGCGGCGCAGATTGGCGTGCGTGAGACGCGCCGCATCGTGGGCGAGTACATCCTCACGCAGGACGACCTCGCCGCTGGCCGCCACTTCGACGACGTGATCGCCCTGGCCGGTTATCCGATGGACATCCACCCCGTGGACGGCGCCGGCGGCGGGATCCAGGCTGCACTCGACGCCGGGCTGCGCTCTGCCGACGTGTACGAGGTCCCTTACCGCTCGCTGGTCCCCCTGGAGATAGACGACCTGCTCGTCGCCGGGCGCTGCCTGTCGGCCACCCACGAGGCTGCCGGCGCCGTGCGCGTCATGCCGCCCTGCTTCGCCATGGGGCAGGCCGCTGGCGTCGCGGGGGCCCTGGCGCTGGAGTTCAACACCACCCCGCGCCGCCTTGATCCCGCAAAGATCCAGACCGTCCTCCGCAAGCAGGGCGCCATCCTCGCATAGGGACGCCACGCTCTCGCTGTGGCTGCTCCCGCCCTGGCCGTGAGGTAGGACCGGCCAGGCGACGGTGCTCTCCACCGCGTGCCGGCGGCTACGCCGGCACGTCCACCAGGGCGCCCTGGCTGCGGAGCGTCTCCTTGAGCGCACCGACGGGCACGTCGCGCAGCGCGACGTCGCCCTTCACCGCGAGCGCGGCGGCGGCGCCGGCGCCCTGGCCGAGCACCCAGCACTCGGGCACCTCGCGCAGGGGGTTGTGGGACTGCGGGTCGCAGCTGAGGTTGCGGCCGGCGGCGAGCACGCCGTCCACGGTGCGCGGCACGAGGCAGCGGTAGGGGATCTCCAGAGTGGGGAACTCCGGCGTGAGGCCCGGGCACAGGCCGATGGAATCGTCGTAGCGCCCGCTGGCTTTCCAGTGGTCGAGCGTGACGCGCTCGACGCCGAGTAGGCGCCGGCTGTGGCGCACGCCGATCTGCGAGGCGGTGTCGTAGATCCAGGCGCGCTCGAAGCCGGGCACGTGGGCGCGCCACCAGACCAGGCCGGCGCGCATCACGTCGCGCGAGCGGAACTCGACTTCGGTGAGGTCGGCCACCTTGAGGGCGGAGTAGCCGGTGAACTTGGGGGTCATGAAGAGCGCCACGCCCTCGCGCGCCGTCTCGTGGCAGCGCAGGTCAATCCCCTCGGCGGTGGCGCGGCGCAGCAGGTCGTTGTGGGCCTGAGCGTCATTGAGCTTGAAGTCCATGTAGCGCACCATGTCCACATTGCCGAAGCGGAAGCTGGTGTTGACGCGGGCGTGGATGGAGGTGCTATCCATATCGCCCTCAAAGGCGGCGCCGGCGGAGGCGAAGACGTCGCCATCGCCGGTGCAGTCCACGGTGCCGCGCGCCCGCAGCGCGAAGCGGCCTTCCTTGCTCTCGAAGATGGCGCCCTGGACGCGGCCGTCCTGGTGCAGCGCCGCGACGGCCCAGGCGTGGAAGAGGGTGGTGACGCCGGCGTCGCGCACCATGTCGTTGGAGACGCACTTCATCAGCTCGGGATCGACGGTGGGGGCCCAGGTGACCACCCCGCGGTGGGCGCTGGCGCGGATGCCCCAGTACGCCACCGCCTCCTTGTCGCGCGAGCCCCACAGCGCCGGCTCGGGCCCCAGTACGGCGTCCCGGCCGCAGCGGTCGATCAGCTCCTGGCCGATGCCGCCGACCACGGGGTTGCCGCGCCAGTCGGTCATGCGGTCGATCCAGTAGACGAGGCCGCCGGTGGCCAGACCACCCAGGTGGCCGTAGCGCTCGACCAACACGGTGTCCGCGCCCGCCCGTGCGGCGGCGACCGCGGCGGCGAAGCCGGCCGGACCGCCGCCGACCACGAGCACGTCGCAGCTGCCGTAAACCGGCACGTCCCGCGCCGGCTCGCGCACCGTCTCGCCCTGACCCGGTCTCATAAAACTGGCGCTCCGTGTCAAGCCGCAGCGGTTGTGGCGTGTTGGCGCTGCGTGGGGCCGCCGGGGGCAGCGCCTTCGATGCACTGACCGAGGAGCTCGACGCCGGGATCGATCAGGTCGTCGGCGATGTAGCCGAAAGCGAGGCGGAGGTAGGGGACATCGCGGTCGGCAGCGTCGAAGGAGCGGCCGGTGGCGTAGAGCACGTTGCGCTCCTTGGCCAGCGCTGCGATGGCCTTGGTATCGACTCCTTCCGGGAGCTTGAGCCAGGTGAAGAGCCCGCCGTGCGGGTGAGTCCAGTCCACCAGGCCGCCCAACTCGCGGTTGAGCGCAGCAAAAAGGGTGTCGCGCTTGCTGCGCACCACGTCGCAGACTTCGGCGGCGTGGGCCCAGAGCTGGTCCTTCATGTATTCGGCCACGATCATCGACGAGAGGCCACTGGTGCCGCCGTCGCGCTTGTAGGCCATGAGGCGTGCGCTGAGCGACTCCGAGGCGATGAAGTACCCCAGGCGCACGCCAGGGCCGAGGATCTTGGAGAATGAGCCGATGTAGATGACGCGGTCCGGGTCTGAGCCGGCGGCCATAGCGTACATGGAGCGCGGCATCTCTCCTTCAAAGACGACGTCGGCGTAGCAGTCGTCTTCGACCAGGATGACGTCGTGGCGCCGGCAGATCTCCAGTACCTGGCGGCGGCGCTCCAGGGGCATGATAGTGCCGGTGGGGTTCTGGTGGGTGGCGATGGAGTAGACGAAGCCGACGCGGCGCTCTTCGCGCTTCAGCCGGTCGAGGGTGGCGTCGAGCAGCTCCGGGCGCATGCCGTCGTCATCGAGCGGCACACCTTCCAGCTGGGCGCCGAGCTGGCGCAGGACGCCGAGCGTGCCGGAGTAGCAGTACTCTTCCACCACGACGGTGTCGCCGGGACGGCTGAGCGCCTGCGTGGCCAGGATGATGGCCTGCATGGAGCCGTTGGTGGTGACCACATCGCCGACTGGGACACGCAAAGCGTGGTTACGCTCGAATCGAAGGGCGGAGAGCTCGCGCAGCGGCACGTAGCCGCGCGCCTCAGGGTAGCTGGCGAGGCTGGGCCCCTCACGCAAGAGAACGCGCTGGGCGGCCTGGCCGAGCGCCTCGCTGGGGAACGTCCTGGGGTCCGGCTTGCCGCTGCCGAAGTCATAGACGGTTGGCGTGGTGGTGCCGCTGATTGCTGCGCTGGCCATGCTATGTAGCTCTCCTCGGAGGGGCACTATAGCGCAGGGGGCCAGTAGACTAGTGGAAAGGACACCAGGAACAATGGTCTTTCGTCTGCCGAGCCGGCTGAAGGGTAGTGGCGCCAATACGGAGAAGATCGAACAGCTGCGGAACAAGCTGGACCCGGACGACCGCGAGCGCGTGCCGCCGGGGCAGTTCGTCACCGATGGGTGGCCGGTGCTGCACCACGGCAGCGTGCCGCGCACCAACCTGGCAGCATGGGACTTCAAGGTATGGGGGTTGGTGGAACAGCCGCTTTCCTTTACATGGGAGCAGCTCCAGCAGCTGCCGCGCACCGAGCTGGTGACGGACATCCACTGCGTGACGCGGTGGAGCAAGCTTGACCAGACGTGGGAAGGCGTGCCGATGAAGCACGTGTTGGAGCTGGTGAAGCCGAGACCCGAGGCTCGGTTCGTGATCGCGCACGCGGAGGCGGGCTTCACGGCGAACCTGCCGATAGAAGCGATCCTGGATGATGACGTGCTGCTGGCGGACAAGGCGGACGGGCACGAGCTGACGCCGGAGCACGGCTGGCCGCTGCGACTGCTGGTGCCAAGGCGGTACTTCTGGAAGAGCGCGAAGTGGCTGCGGGGACTGGAGTTCTCCGCGGTCGATCAGCCGGGGTTTTGGGAACAGAACGGGTACAACAACAACGCCGATCCATGGCGGGAAGAGCGGTACTGGTAGCTCTCTTGGGCCGCGGCTGATACGCTTTGGGTGTGTGGCGGATCGGACTCTCCATTGGGCTGATCTTCGGGTCGGTGGCGTTCTGCGCGCTGTCGGTGATCGTGATCTTTTTGATCGTGCCAGCGATGTGGGAGGCGCTGTTTGGGCCGGGCGGCGCCGCGTTCGGGGCGATGGGGGCCGTGGTACTGATGATGTGGGGCGCCACCAAGGTAATGGCTGTGGCGGACCGAATCAGCGGGATGGTGGACGCAAAGCGTGTTGAGGCGGCCATGGCATCGGCAAAGAGCGAGACGCCGGCCGACTGGCAGGCCTACAACGCCGGGATAGCGCGAAACAAGCGCTGGGCGTTCTACCGGCGTACCCGGCAGTTCGACCGCTTGCGCGAGTTAGACCTGGAGATGCGCGCGGAGCGTGAGCCTACTCCCCGACCGCTTCCGTAGTGTGGCGGTGCGCCGTTCCGACGACGGCGTGGTACGCGGAAGGCCAGCATGCTTCGAAATTTCTCCACCGCGACCCGCGAGGCCCTGGTTGGCCAAGGATGGCGCCTGGCGGAGGCGCCGGATGGGCTGACCCTGGCGCGGATGCGGGAGCTGGGCGCGCCATTCAAGGGTGAGAAGTTCTTCCGTGAGCAAGCGGCGCTGGTGCGGGAAGTGGAGGGTCTGGGCGGGCAGCTGGCCTACCGGCCAGGATTGATGCCGGAGAGCGCGGGGCAGCCATACGGCGAGATGACAGGGCTGCTGGCTCGCCTGGACGGGCTGTTGCCGGAGGGCAGCCGCGCCACAGTTGGCAGCGCGGCGATGTACGCGTGGCTGCTGGTAGATCACCATGGGCGTACAGGGGAGTGGCTGCTGCCACAGTGCTTCACCTGGTGCGTGGACGAGTACGGGCCACCGGAGCAGAGCGTGCATTTGGTGCTGGGAGCAATGGGGCAGAAGCGGCCGCTGTTGGTGGCGCCACTGCCTGAGGGCACGGGGCGCGGCGTAGGGCTGCTGCCGTTGGTTGTGCCGGCGGCAGTCAGTGAAAACCAGTCTGAGCGAACGCTCTGATCTGGGCCTACTTCGAGGCGTCACCGACACGGCGGCACACGCCTTGCGTTTTTGGCTCTATGGGTAGCGCAGCGGTACACGACCGTGGCGTCTCGCCGTCCGGATGTCTGGCTCCGATCAGAGCAAGTCAGGGCTTGTGATAACATTCACATGACGACATTGTGATCGTATTCACAATCACAATGTCGTCATGTGGCGAAGAAGAGAGTACTTAGAAGGGACGGGCGGGGTGTATCGAGAGAGCGTGTTGGCAGCCCCGGAAGCGCTGCCGCAGGACGAGCTACGTGAAGATGTCTCAGCCGAGCAGGCGCAGCAGCTGGAGCTGTCTCGCCATCTGCTGCGGGCAGTGGAGACGTACAAGGCAAGCTGCCTGGTAGCCGGCGAGGAGCCGACGGAAGAGGACAGCTGGCTGGTGCTGCTGGCGACGCTTCAGCGTGAAGGACGCGGCGCGGGCGAATAGCGTACTTGCGGTGCTGCGGTCGTGGCGGACCGCTATACCGTGTCGGGAGTGAAGCCCCAGACCCGCTCAGGCGGGCAAGAGACGCCGTAAGAGCGGGACCAGGGCTCGGTGGGCGGCTGGTAGGCGATGGCGAGGTGCGGGGTATCAAGCGAGTGACCGGCTAGGCCCGCATCCATCAGCGCTGCCAGCGCACCTGACGTGAGAAGGGTGCGCTCGATGGGATACGGTGGCTGGTGTGTAGTGACGAACCGCTCGATGTGGTGGGCGAGGTAGTTGAAGTGCCAGCGCGGTGGGCCGTTCTCCAGCTTGAACGCGCTGGCGACGACCTGGCTGTTGCTCTGCGTAGTCAGTGCCGTCGCGCCGACCAGTTCTATTCCCCCAGGGTATGCCTGCTGGTGTGGTTCGACAAGCTCACCACGAACGGTGGGCGCAGGGCGAACGTCAGCGGAGAAACCGCTGCGCACACGAGCGGCGAACGCGAAGTCCTGCACGTAGCCGTTGAGGTTGAGCAGCGTCGCCCGCAGACCGTCGCGATACGTGACTAGGAACGCGACGGGAGGCTGCGGGCCGGGATAGGAGGCCAGGGGCTGCGTGCGGGCGGCGTAGAAGTGCTCGGCATCGCCGTCTTGATGGCAGGAGACCGACAGGGCGGCGACCACCAGATCGCGCGGAAAGCGGTCCGAGCGCCACGCCTGCCAGAAGGCGTCACCGTGCAGCAGCTCAACGGTTGCGATGCCCGTCTCACCGCCGCGGCGGCGTTCGACCATGCACTGTAGGGTCTCCAAGGCGTGGAAACCGTAGCTCTCGGTGGGGCCGTGGCTGACCACCAGCGCTTCTTCGATTTCCGTGCCGAGGGGCAGGTCTAGATCGGGATCTCGGAACGTGACCGGGAGCGACGAGCCGGCCATGAACGGAAGACCCAGGTCCTGCGCGGTGTCGACCATCCAGCGGCAGCTGTCCCAGGAATACGAGAGGTGCTTGTCGTTGAAGATGGGGATGGCCCGTCCGGTGCCGCGGATGACCTCAATCGACTGCTCAAAGAGCTCGCGACGTGGGTAGAGGTGTTGGCCCTTCTCATTCCAGGGGTACTCACCATGCTCGCCGACGATGACGACACCATCGACGGCGAGATCGGAGCCGCCGAGGGTGAGGGCATCACGCACCGTGGGAAAGATGGGGATGCCGAAACGCGCGGACCAGCGGCGGGCGAGGTCGTTCTCGGGGAACTGGTCGACGTAGAGCGAGACAACGTCGAGGGCCGGCTGCACGGGCTCGCCTTCAAGGTCGTACCCCGCGATCAGCTTAGAGATGAGCACGTCCGCATGCGAGTCCTTGCGCCAGACGGTGGCGAGCGCAGCGACCTTGGGGCGGGAGGTGCTGGTGGTGGGTGCGGTGTGTGTGTTGGATGTGGTCATATCTGACTATTTACCCATCATCTTTCCAGTTGAGAGCCCGTTGCTTCCGCCAGGAGTGCGCGCCAGGCCGCGATATAGGCGGGGCGCTGCTCGTCGAACGTGTCGTTGTGGCGGGAGCCGGTGAGCACGTGGAGGCGTTTGGGCGGCGCGGCCACGTCGTAGAGACGATGCGCGTGGGAAGCGGGGACGACCTCGTCGCGCTCCGCCTGGATGATGAGCTTTGGGACCGCAATGTGGGGGAGCTTGCGCTCATTGTCATAGCGCGACTGGACCAGGAAACCTGGGATGAAGGGATAGACGGCGCGGGCGACGGCGGGGACCGAGAGGAAGGGTGTCTCCAGTACTAGTCCCGCGATCGGACGATCGAGCGCAACGTCGGTGGCGACCGCCGCGCCAAGGGAGCGGCCGAATAGGACTATGCGCTCCGCCGGCACGCCCCGCTCACGCACGGCGTCGTAGATGGCACGGCCGTCCAGGTATAGACCAGCTTCGCTTGGGGCGCCCTCGCTGTGGCCGTAGCCTCGGTAGTCGACGGCGATGATGTCGACGTCCAACCGGTTGATGAGACGACGGGCGTTTTCGAGCACACCGCTGACGTTGCCGCCGTTGCCGGAGAACCAAATTACCACCGGGCGAGAGGCGGCCGCGACGCCAGACCGGTCAGCGGCCGCGAGGGAACCCTCGCGGGCAGGCGGAGACGCCTGAGCGCGCAGCCACCAGCCATGCAGCCGCGTGCCGTCCTGCGCCGAAGGGCGGAGCTCTTCCGCACTGAGGCCAAAGTGCTCCGGCTGCGCCAGGTGATGGCGAAGCGGGAAATAGAGCAGCCCGGTCTCAAGGCCGGACAAGCCGAAGCGGGCCAAGAACGCAATAACGCCCACAGCCACGAGCGGGAGCAAGAGCACGGCCACCCGGCGTCGCATGAGAACAGGTAACTCGACTATCTGGTGGTCTTGGAGCAGGGTGTTCTGAAAGTGCTTGGGCTCGGCAATTTGAGTGCGGACGACGCTGACGTCAGCCGGCGTTCCACTCAAGCAGGACGTGGGTGTCGGTCCGGCCGGCATCTGTGAAGCCCAGACGCCGGTAGAGAGTGATCGCACGGTTCTGGTGAAGCGCGCCCAGTCGGGCGGGCACGCAGCGGGCGCGGGCGCGGTCGATGACATCGCGAACGATAGCGGTGCCAATGCCATGGCCCTGGAATTCCGGGTCGATCACCACCTCGCGGAGGTGGACATCTGAAGCGCGGTCTTCAATCGAGACATAGCCACAGGGGATGCCGTCCGCCAGCACGATCTCAAAGTGTGCGTCGCGCCAGTCACCCTCGAAGTAGCGGTCCTGTGCCGCCTCGTCCCACGTACCGAACTGGCGCTCCACTACGTCGCGCAGGGCGCTGTGGTGAATTCGGCGGGCGAGCTCGGTGTCTGCTTCGGTTGCGGGGCGACGCGTGATGTTCACTGGTAGGAGTCTCGGATTGCCGGCAGCACCGGCCCGCGTGATTATGCCCGCGGAGTTGGCGCCTGCCGGTACAGTGAAGGCGCAATGAGTAAGAAGAAGCGACCGCTCAAGATTCACGTCATCACGGATCTTGAGGGAGCGGCAATGGTGTTCCGGTTCGACCAGACGCGGGTATCAGAAGCGACTGAGGCGAAGCTGGAGGCGATGCGCATCCTCACCGGGGAGGTAAATGCGTGCATCGACGGCATCCTGGAAGAGGACCCGAACGCCGATGTGCTGGTGTGGGACGGGCATGGCAGCGGTGGCATTGTCTACGAGATGTTCCACGACGAAGCGCGGCTGCTGCCGCACGCGAAGACGCCGGCGCCGTACGGGCTGGACGAGACGTTCGACGCGGTGTTCTTCGTTGGACAGCACGCCATGGCAGGGACGGCGGAGGCCCCGCTGGCGCACACGTACTCTTCGAAGACGGTCGAGCACTATCTGCTCAATGGCCAGCCGGTGGGGGAGTTCGGGATGCGGGCGTACATGGCTGGCACGCTATTCGACGTGCCCGTGGCGTTCCTCTCCGGAGACGACAAGGCGGTGCTGGAGGCAAAGGCGCTGGTGCCGGGACTGGTGGGTGTGGCGACCAAACAGGGGACGGGGCTGGAGGCGGCGGTCTCGCTGGGAGTGGGTAAAGCGCGGGAGCTGATCTGGATGGGGGCGCAGAAGGCGGTGCGCCGGGTCCGCAAAAAGGAGATCGCCCCGGTGCGGCTGGCACCACCGTACGAGTGGGAGGTGCGGGTGCTGGAGGGCCAGGAGGCCGCACTGGAGGGGTACCTGCGGCGGCCGGGGGCGGAGCGAATCGACGGGCGTACGGCGATCATCCGAACCGACGATGCGAGGGCGGTGCTGAGGTAAGGGCGGCTACCCCTCGCCGGGCGCTTCGCGCATGCGGCGGAGGATCTCTTCCTGACGGCGGCGGGCGAGCTCACCGGCCGTAGGCCTGGTGGGCTTGACCGGCTCAGGCTTCGCGTTTCGGACTGCCGGCGGTGGCTCAGGGGCGGGCACAGGACGACGGACGGGCGGCGGGCCGCCTCGGTCGTCGGAGGCATTGGGATCGGTTGACTGGCCGCGGCCGTCTCGGTCACCCCTGCCACGGAAGCCGCGGCCGCGGGGGCCACCCTCCTCTTCGGCGTCGGGCGGCTCTTCGATGACGCCTTTGAGGGAGACGGTGGCGGTGCCACTGGCGCGGTCGAGCTGAACGACGCGTACTTCCTGAAGGGTGCCGGTGGCGATGAGGTCGCGCACCTTGGACATCGCCTTGGCGGGGATCTCGTTGAGGGGGATGAAGGCGGGCTCGCCGCTCTCCAGGAGGATGTCTACCAGCGCGCCGCCACGTACCAGGCGAGTGATGACGCCCGGCACGACGTCGCCGGGGCGCATCACCGCCAGACGGCGGCGCGGCAGCTTGGAGGCGGGGTGATCCTCGGCGATGGTGGCGCCGGGTCCGTGGCGCGATGGTGGCCGCTGGCCGCCAATGCTGATGGCGCCTCCAGCACTGGGTCTGATGACGCCCATGCCGGCACCACCGGGCGGTCCGCCGGAACGCGGACCGGGGCGAGGTCCACCCGAGCCTCCCGGCCGCGGACCGCCTGGGCGGGGGCCGGCGCCGCCGGTCATGCCTGGCGTACCCCGTAGTGCACATGCAGCGGCACGGGGCCGAAGACCTGCGTGGCGCCGGCCTTGCGCAGGATCTTGAGGTCGCGCTTCATGCGGTTCTCGTCGGTCTCACACGTGGTGAGCAGGCAATAGCCGGCGGCGAGCGCGGCGGCCACTTCCGTGGCCGCGCTGGCGGGGACAGCAAGGGTGGCGAGCATGCCGGCCGCGCCTTCGTGCGCATCGCCAGCGAGCTTGTGCATGGCGGCCGCGTGGTTTGGGCGCCCAAGCACCCACACGTCTTCATCGCCGCGGGCGTTGTTCACCTTGAAGGTGTGGATGCCGACCAGCCAGCGGGTGAGGTTGCCCAGCACATCCACCGCAACGCGCACGTTGCGGCCGGGGGCCCAGCGGAGCTTCCAGCCTTGGCGCTGCCCGTGCGGGTCCATAGCCATCATCAGGAAACCCATCAGGTCGAAGCGGCGCTTAGGCTGCACGGCGCCGGACTCTGCCCTTAGCTCACGCACGATGCCGGCGTCGGGATCGTCGCCGGCAAGCGGAATGGCAAACCCCACCACGTCCTCCGTCTGGCCGGTGGACCGCAAAGCGCTCAGGGCACCGGTCAGTGCCGAGACCGAGGGCAACAGCCCGCCGACGAGGTAGGCATGCGAGGTGGTGACGCCGGTGACGTCTTCATAGGCGTCTCGCATGAGTGAGGCTGCGACGATGGTGGGGGCCAGCTCGCGCTGAGTGGTCACGATGATCGCACCATCCGATGCCCTGCCGACGGAGTCGCCGGACTCCGCTTTGGCGGCGGTCGGGATCGCCGTAGTGGATGCAGTAGACGTGGTCATGCAAGGCCCCGCTCAATGGGGATGCGCTGCGGCGGACGGTGTCCCTGGGTGCGCCGGGTGCGTCGGGCCTCCAGGAACGCTTCGGCAACCCTGGCGTGGTCCGGGCGGATGGCGACCATAGCCAACAGCGAGTTCGGCTCGATGTCGTAGAAGCAGAGCAGCTCGGCCAGCTCACGAGCGCGGACGTCGTCGTCCAGCGCGCCATCCTGCTCCAATTGCCAGAGATACAGCTCGGCTACGTCGGTGGGACGCTTGCCGTTGACCTCGAAGTACCGATCGACGATGGCCTGGAAGTCGCGCAGGTTGTCGTAGTAGTAACGTGGCGGCTGGGCAAAGCTGGTGCGCGACCGCCGCTCCGCTACTCGGTTGCCGCCGACCGGCCGCCAGGCGCTCAGATTAAGGAATCCCATGCCGAGGCGGATTCTAGCGTTTGAGATTGCACGTTGGGCAGGCTGCCCTCTCCCACAAGAGAGTCTCCCAGCGGGAGAGGGCTTATGCGGGCCTCCGTTGCGGTTATGCGTTGAGCAGCACCTCGCGCCCGGTGCGGGAGGACTCTTCGCAGGCGGTCATGACCTGGACGATGTGGCGGGCCTGCTCGACGCTGACGGTCTCGGGGGTGTTGTCGCGGATGTTCTCGATCAGGCGCTGGAGCTCGAGCGAGGTGGTGTCCACGCGGTCCAGCTGGACTTCTTCCCACGTGCCGCCACGCTTGTCGCCTGCAGCGCTGCGGAAGAGCTGGCGACGATCCACGACCTTTAGCATGCCTTCGGTACAGGAGATGATGATCTCGCCACCCGACTGCTCGACACCGGCGCCGGGGGTGTCTTTGTACCCGGTGTGCGCGATGGTGGCGGGGACGCCCAGCTCGGTGTCCAGATAGGCGGCGGCGTAGTCGTCGGCGTTGATGTCGTTGTACTTGGTGCCGATCTGCGCCTTGACCGCCTTGATGCGGGTGTTGAGGATGAAGGTGATGCGGTCGATCATGTGGGTGCCGTTCATCAGCCACATGCCGCCGCCCTTGGAGCGGTCCAGGAACCAGGGCGGCCGGGTGTGCAGCGCGAACGCCTTGTACCAGCAGTCGGTGAGCATGACGGGCTGGCCGATCTCACCAGACTGGATCAGCTCGCGCGCCTTCACGTTGGGGGCCAGGAACTGCTCGGTGTGGCCGGTGAACAGCTTGACACCGTTGCGCCGCGCCGCATCGATCATGCGGTCACACTCCTCGACGGAGTCGGCCATCGGCTTCTCGACGAAGATGTGCTTGCCGGCCTCGGCGGCCTCAATACCGATGGGCTCGTGCAGCCAGTGCGGCAGCGTCAGCGCGACGATGTCCACGTCCTTGCGTCGCAGCAGGGACTTGTAATCGGGCACGACTTCGCACTCCCACTTGTCCGCGAATGCCTGCGCCCGCTCCTGGTCCACCTCGGCGGCACCGACGAGGTGGGCGCCCTCCACGCTCTGCGCGGCGCGCGCGTGGGCGCCGGAAATGCGCCCGGTGCCAAAGATGGCAACGCCGTAGGTCTTAGTCTCTACCGCCATGTGCTGCTCTCTCCCTCTGTTTCGCTCGTGAATCGCTGCTTCACCTGCGACGGGTGGCCTCTCCAAGCGTGAGTGGCACAACGCTGTCCACGGGTGTGTGCAGTTATGACAAACCTAGCTCAAGCTTGACGACCTCCATGACGCGCGAGCGGGCGTCACGCTGCTGCTCGTCGGGGGGGATACGCTCGCTCTGCCACTCGACGGCGCGCAGCGAGGCGCGGATCTGCTCGGCCAGCTCGGGACGGATGGCGCCTAGCAGGCGTTCCTCGAGTTCGCCGGAGTCGCGGAAGGCGTAGGCAAGGTCGATGACATGGACGCGGGTCGCGACCTGTTTGAGGATGTCGTCCGGGACCTTAGCCAGGTCCTCGAAAGTACGGATGTCGCGCGGGTTTGGTACGGACTGGCTCATGGAGCCTCCCTAGGGGTTCAGGGTAGCAACCGTGGTCAACGCAGCAGGCCGAGCATGCCAGCCAGGTGGATGACGCCGGCGGCGAGGACGCGGGTGGGGCCGAGGTGCTGGCGCTGTTCCTGCTGGTGGGTGAGACCCAGAGCGGCGTCCCGGATGACAGGGCGGTACCAGGGGAAGAGGCCGGTAGGGAGGGAGCTGACCGGAAACCAGGCGACGCGCACGGCTTCGTGGCTGCGGCGCAGATCGCCGCTGAGCACCGAACAGGCGTAGGTGGGGGAGACATGGGGCCGGAAGCCGGTGCGGCGGTAGCGGCCGACTAAGCGATCGAGACTGACGCGTAGCCCGGTCTCTTCCCAGACCTCGCGGGCCAGTCCATCCTCCGGCGTCTCGCCAGGGTCCAGGTAGCCGCCGGGTGGCTCCCAGCCACGGGGGGTGGTGCGGAGGACCAGGGCAACCTCAGGACCCCCAATGCCGGGGCGCAGGATGATGGCCTGGGGGATGGTAGGACCGGCGCCGCGCTCGTATTCCGGCAGCTCAGGAATGAGGCGGCGCAGGAAGCGCTGCACCAAGGCTAGAGCGCCATGCGGGCGATAAGGCCGCCGTCTACCAGGATGGTCTCGCCGGTGATGTAGCCCGCGTCATCGCTGGCAAGGAAGACGGCGAGGGGGGCGACGTCGGCAGGGAAGCCAACGCGACCGATGGGGATGCGCTTGCCCATGTCTTCGCGGTCGTAGCCGGGACGGTCTCGGTAATAGCGCTCCACCTCGATGGCGCCGGGGGCAATGCAGTTGACAGTGATGTTGTGCTCGGCGAGCTCGATGGCGCACGCCTTGGTGAACATGTTGATGCCGCCCTTGGTGGCCTCGTAGTGGGCGTGGTTGCGGGTGGCGGAGAAGCCGTGCACCGACGAGAAGTTGATGATCCGCCCGCCGCCGCCCTGGCGGACCATGTGCTGGGCGGCGCGCTGGGAGCAGAGAAACGCGCCCCGGATGTTGATGCCGAAGGTGCGGTCCCAGGTCTCTTCGTCCAGCTCCAGGAACGGTTTGGGCCAGGTGACGCCGGAGTTGTTGACCATGACGTCGATGCGGCCCAGACGTTCGACGGTGGCGTCCACCAGTCCCCGGGCCTCGTCGCCGATGGCAACGTCGGCTTTGTGCAGGAGGGCGCGCCGGCCCATGGCTTCGATCTGGTCGGCGGTCTTTCGGGCGCCTTCCTCGCTGCCATAGTAATTCACCGCCACGTCGGCGCCGGCCTCCGCCATTGCCAGGGCAATACCAACACCGATCCCGGTGCCGGCGCCGGTGACGCAAGCCACCTTGCCGGCGAGCTTTCCTTGTGTGTTTCTTTCAGACACGGTCGCGTACTATCCGGCCGCAGTGTACCCTGCCTTCCGTATGACTACGGCAGTTGACACGACTGCGCTCCCTCGGCGCGCGGAGGTGGTTGGCGCGGGGTTGATGGGCACGGGGATCGCGCTGATCCTGGCGACGGGGATCGAGCGCGTGGGGGTGACGTCGCGCACGCAGGAATCGATCGACCGCTCCCGCAGGCGGGTGGCGCGCTACGCGGCGGACCTGCAGGCGCACGGGCTGCTGCCGCTGCCTGCCGAGACGGCGATAGAACGGCTGCACTTCACTACCTCGCTGGAGGAGGCGGTCGAGGGGGCCGGGTTCGTGGAGGAGTCGATCGTGGAAGAGGCGGGCGCCAAGCGGTCGCTTTACCGGCAGCTGGACACGCTGTTGGCGCCGCCGGCGATCCTGAGCAGCAACACGTCGGCGCTGCCAATCGCGGAGTTTGTGGGCGCGACGGGGGAGGTGCGTCACCCGGAGCGCGTCATCATCTCGCACTTCGTGCAGCCGGCGCACGTAGTGCCTGCGCTGGACGTGGTGCGCGGGCCGCTTACGTCGCAGGAGACGGTGGATCGAACGGTGGCGATGTGGCGGGCGCTCGGGCGGCTGCCGCTGCTCATGCAGCGGGATGAGCCGGGGTTCTTGATCAACCGGCTGCAGCACGCGCTGGTGCGAGAAGCGGTGCGCCTGCTGGCGGAGGGGCTGGCGACTGCCGAGGACATCGACGCGGCGGTGCAGTACGGGCTGGCGCCTCGCTTCATCACGGCGGGACCGCTCAAGCAGCGCGATGTGAACGGGCTGGGCATGCACGTGAAGGTGGCGACGCGTCTGTGGCCGGAGCTGGACACGCACGACGGGGCAGCGGTAGCGCTAGGCCACCTCAAGAAGATCGTGGATTCGGGAGCACTGGGACTGGAGAACGGCCGCGGTTTCTACGACTGGGGCGGCAAGCCGGCCGACGACGTGCGCCAGACGCTGGACGCGCAGCTGATGGCGCTAACGCGCGCCTCGATGGAGCTACGCGGGACGGTGTGACGGTCGGCTTTGGGAGAGAGCAACACCCGCGGCGTGTCAGCGTCAGGACTCCATGGGGCCTAAGAGGCCGTCTCACTGGTAGAGCGCACCCAGCGGTCCACCAGGTCCGCCAGCGCGTCGCGGTGGGCGGTTATGTCGTGAGCAGACTTCAGCGAGACGACCGCTCTATCGGCCGTCACCCACTTCATGAGACCGGTGCCGTCGACGAACGCGAAGTCCGTCGCGTCCTTTACCTTGGCGCCGCGGTGGAAGATCAGGTCCAGTCGGTTTCCGGGTTGAAGCCGCATGGTTACCCGATCATCACCCTCGAAGCAGAAACTCGGCGCATTCCACTTCACGTGCTCCGTGATCCCATCGTTGGCGGTCAGGATCACCGCACGCACCGCTTCGATGTCTGCCTTTAGGGGGTGCTCGAGCTGCGCGAGGAACTCAACTACCGATTCGCGAGCTCTCGTCGACTTTGCCATCGCTCTGTAGGACGCGATTGGCCGCTTAGAGTTCCACACCGCACCATCGCGTGTGCCTACCGCCCTCGCGCGGCAGATGTAAGCGCCGCGAGCGCACCGCCGCCGGTCAGAGCAAGCCAGGCGAGGCCGCGGGCCCGAGCGATAGTGCCGCGATAGAGGCTCCTTGCGACGAACGTGCCGTCGAGTGTGTCCGCAGCGGCGTGGACATAGAGCCAGCGGCGGGTGCTTCCCGGCAGCAGGCCGACCAGTCCGAGTCCGATAATCAAGTCCCGCGCGGCGATGGCAGTGACGAGGAGTGGTCGGTCCCCCAGTCCAAAAAGGTGCGAGGCGCGTGCTGGTGCGAGGAGGCAGGCGCCCATCCCAAGGCTGATCGCGCCGAGTAGCTGCACGAGGCGGTCCTGGACGGAGTAGCTCCACGCGCACCGGAGAGGCGAACTGCTCGCGTTGAACAGGGTTGGCGGCATTGCCCTCACAGTAGCGAATCGACCTGGGCGGCGCAGTGGGATCGGCGAGGGCGGGCCCTACTAGCCAGCTCGACTCCGCTCCCGGCATACATCCTGCCGGCTCGGCGGTTGTGGCAGTAGAAGAGCCTGGAGAGGGAGGAAAAGATGGCCCAGAGCAAGCGGTCCACAGCTTCCGAGGACAGTTCTCAAGCGGTCGAGAATGCGCGTATTGTGGCGGAGAATACGCGGGCGCTGGCAGAGCAGGCGAAGCGCGTCGAGGCGACGGCGCCCCGATCGACGAGCCGGCCGGTGGAAGGGCTTCACATAGCTGGCATGGGGGGTGAGGGCACGGCGCAGGCGAAAGCAACCGCGCGCAAAGTCAAGGCAAACACGCGGGCGCTAGCGGAACAGGCGAAGCGCGTGGACGCCACCGCCCCCGACGGCGTGAATCGCACCGGGCCGCGGGAGTAGCCGCAGCAGTGGCGAAACAGTCAGCGGTGGGGAAGGTTTCGCGGGCCCCAGGAACGCGGCGGCTAAGTCGAGAGCAGCTCCTGTTGTGCAGCCCCAGGAGCCGGACGACCGCCCTTCCACTGGCGGCAAGCCTGGTCTCGCAGTGGCCCGGCCGATACGTCCAATGAACGCCTCAGACAACCTCCAACGGTTCGTCACCGCGCAGGACGCGGGCAACACATATCAGCGCGCACTAGCGGAGTTGAAGGGCGGTCGCAAGACCAGTCACTGGATGTGGTTCGTGTTCCCGCAGATCGTGGGGTTGGGCCACAGCCACATGTCCAGGACATACGCGATCTCGTCGGTGGAAGAAGCGAAAGCGTACCTCGGACATCCAGTGCTTGGCGCACGACTACGCGAATGCGCCGCGGTCGTCGCCGGGTCGGCGGTGAGGACCGCGGTGGAGCTGTTTGGAAGCATCGACGCGCAGAAGCTCCAGTCCTCGATGACGCTGTTCCTGCGCGCAGATCCATCGGAAGCGGTGTTCCAGCGCGTCCTCGACCGGTACTTCGACAGCCTATCCGACCCTGCGACGGACCAGCGCGTCTGACCTGGACCGCTTGGCTATGCGCGGAACGGGGGCCAAGCCACCGCATATGCGTCTACGCCAGGCCCAGCACGACGCCGAGGACCAGGAAGCAGAAGTAGACGCTCTGCGCGGAGTGGACGATCACTGACATCCACGTGCTCCTGAAGCGATGGGCGGTGAATGCGTACAGCAGCCCGCTGACGACGGAGCCCGGGATCCCCCACGGCTGGTGGAGGTGGTACAGCCCGTGGAACACGCCGTTTGCCACCCAGCTCCAACGCCCGAACGTGGCGTGCATCTTGGGCAGCAGCACGCCCCGGAACAAGAATTCCTCGCCCAGGATCGTATTGAACGTGGCCTGCACCGCGAACAGGGCCAGGAACCACCAGGCGCCCTCCAGGCGCGCCAGGATCTCCCTGGACTTGAAGATCGCTTCGACGCTCTCCCCCGCGGGTTCCGCGAAGAACGGGAAGGTGGATACCCAGACGCTCTTCATCACGGGGTTCAGGGCGATCTGCGCCACCGCGATTGCGACCAGGGCCGGCACCACCCACAGCCACAGCGAGGTGCTCGGCTGCCCGGTCGCCGGCTGCTGCGGAGCGTTGAGCCGCAGCCGGCGCTTGACGGTGGCCCAGCGCAGGTCGCCCTCCTCCCGGCGGACCATGATCATCGCCAGGACGAACATCCACACCAAGCCCAGCGTGAGCAGCGCCAGCGTCGTGACGCCGGATCCCAGCGGGTCCGATGCCGCATTGGGCGCCAGCAGCGGAAACGCGACCCGGCCCAACAGGCCCATCGGAACGGCCGCGAGCGCCCAGACTCCCAGGATCTGTGCCAGCGAATACTGCTCGCTCCGCAGCTCCGCCCGTGCCTCACCGTGCTGGACACAAGGGTCACTCGCAAGCGACTGCGTGATTGAACCGGTGGTGCTGAGCGTGCTGGTCGTGCTGTAGGGGTTGTAGGTGGTCATTCGTTTAGCCTTTCTACTTTGGGTGCGCCGGGCTCAGCGGTTGTTGCGGCCCAGACGGCCGCGGGTGGCGATGAGCAGCACCGCGGCGACGAGTGCGTACGCGAGCGACAGCCACCCATGTGCGGCGGCCTCGAACGCGGCCGGCGACGCGATCGCGCTCTCCGGGACGATCGCGCTCACCAGCCGCGTGCTGGTGTTGACGCCCGCGTGGAGCAGCATGGCCAGCAGCACGCTGCCGCGGGTGTGGTTGGCCAGCCAGGTGTACGGGAAGGCGATGAGGAAGGTGGCCAGTAGGAAAAGCGCGGTGGAGGGGGCGTCCCAGCTGCGGAAGTAGGCGTTGGGCAGGTGCCAGGCGGCCCACAGTGCGCCAAGCACGGCCGTCCCGCCGGCCGGCCCCAGCCACCGCTGCAGGCGGGGCAGCGCGAAGCCGCGCCAGCCCAGCTCCTCCTGAAGGGGGGCGGCTGTGGCCAGCGTCATCAGCGCGAACGGCAGGTAGCGCGTGAAGATGATCGGCCACAGACGGTCGTAGGCCAGCGTGCCCGGTCCGTACCACGCGACGGCGCCCGCTACCGCAACGGCAGCCGGCCCGAACAGCGCCGCCGCATACCACAGCGGCGACACGCGCTAGCGAACCAGCGCGGCCAGCAGCTCCCGGAGCGCCTGGCGGCCTAGCGTGGCCGCCACCGCCAGACCGGCGATGGATGGGCCGTACCCGGCGATGCCGCCGAGCAGTCCCGCCGTCGCCTCGGAGACGGCGCCGGAGCGCAGCAGCAGCGCCGCGGCGCCCATCAGCCCCCAGCTCCACCCGTAGGCCAAGATAGCGAACGCGGCGAGGGAGCGCAGCCCCCGGGCTCGCTCAGGTGAGCGGGCGTTGGACGATGCCACTCCAAGGGTGGACCCGGCGCCAGTGTGGCCGGAACGGGGAAGGACCGAACGATGGGTGGTCTGGATCCTCGTGGGAGCGTCCGGTGTGCCGTAGGTGGTCATGCGTGTCGCCTCTCTTATCTCGGTACAGCGCCCTTACAGCGGGGCGCATGGCCAGAGTAGGGCGGGCGACGGACCCAGTCATCGGTGCGGCGTCGGGCCGTTCTCAGCAATTTGTGGAGACGAGGTCAGCGGAGCGCGCGACGAGAAGCCGGCGGAAGAGGCGCCGTATCAGGGGAGGTCTTCGACGCGGATGAGGCCGCGCTTGAGGGCGTAGATGGTCACCTGGGTGCGGTCCGGCAGCTCCAGTTTGTCCAGCACGGCGGCGATGTGGGTGCGCACGGTGGCTTCAGACACGTGCAGGGCGGCCGCAATCTGGGGGTTGCTCAGGCCGCGGGCGAGCGCGTCGAAAACCTCGCGCTCGCGCGGGGTCAGGCCCGCCAGCGGGTCGCGCCCGCGCAGCTGCTGTACCAGCGCGCGGGCGGCGGCCGGGTCGAGGGACTCCTCGCCCCGTGCGACGCGCCGCACTGCCTCCACGATCTCCGCCGGGCGGCTGACCTTGAGGGCGTAGCCGCGGGCGCCGGCCTGGAGGGCGCCCTTCACCAGGTGGTCGTCCAGTGAGGCGGTCAGCACCAGCACCTCGCCCGGCAGTCCCTGGGCGTGTAAGCCGCGGATGGTCTCGATCCCGTCCATGCCAGGCATCACAAGGTCGAGCAGGATGACGTCTGGACGCAGCGCCGCGGCCCGACGCAGCGCTGCCGCGCCGTCCTCCGCCTCCCCCACCACCTCGAAGTCAGGGTACGACTCGAGCAGCAAGCGCAGACCCTGCCGCACCACCGCGTGATCGTCCACTAGCAGCACGCGAGTGCGCGCGCCGCCCGAGCCCGCTGCGCCCGTGGTGCTGCTTACCGTGTTGCTCTCGTTGCCTTCGTTGCGCTCGGTCGTCACCGGGTCACTCCTTCCGCCGCTGAGCCTGTGCAGCGCCCGCCGATACCGGGTCACGCCAGCCGGACATGCCCGATTCGTCCGGCCGATCCAGCGGTAGCTCGGCGCGTACAGTGGTGCCGCGGCCGGGCTCGCTCTCAACTGAGAGCTCACCGCCGACCGAGCGGACGCGCTCGCGCATGCCGACGAGGCCGATGCCGCTGCCCATGCGGGCGGCCGGGTGGAAGCCGGCGCCATCGTCGGTTACCGAAAGCGTCACGCGCTGCCTTCCTTCCACGACTGACACGTGGACCGCGCGCGCGGCGGCGTGGCGCGTCGCGTTCGCAAGCGCTTCTTGCGCCACCCGGTAGAGGACGTCCTCCACGCCCGCGGGCAACCGCGCGCCGCCGACAGCGAGCGAGAGGTGGACCGGCCGCTCGCCGGTACTCCACTCCTGGCACAGCTCCTCCAGCGCCTCCGCGAACGGGCGGAACACCAGCTCCGGCGGCCGCAGCTCGGTCAGCACGCCGCGCAGGTCCATCAGCGCGGATTCCGCAAGGGCAGCGACGGCGCGGGCCTGCTCAATCCCCTTTCGCGAGTCGGCGGCGATGAGGTCTGGCAGCGCGGCGGTGCCGGCGGACAGGCTGAACAGGCGCTGCGCGATCGCGTCGTGCAGGTCGCGCGAGATGCGTGCGCGCTCGGCCGCCACCGCCGCCGCCTCGGCGTCGCGCGCCAGTGCGGCGTTGCGCTGCGCCAGGTCGCGCAGGATCTCCATGTTCTGCTGCAGCGCGGCCGCCATGTCGTCCAGCTGGCGCGCGAGCGCGCCGACCTCGTCCTGGGCCGGGTCGCCAGTGCGCGCGTCCAGGTCGCCCGCGGCGATGCGCCGGCTCACCCCGGCAATGCGCTCCAGGCGACGTCCCAGCGGCCGCGCGAGCAGCAGCGCCAGCGCCAGCGCCACCGGCGCGGAGAGCGCGGCCATGGCGCCGCCCAGTGTAAGCGCCATGGGGAGCCAACCGCCGATGGTGAGGCCCGGAAAGCGCAGCGATGGCTGGCTGCGGAAGTTAAAGCGGCGATTGATCACCCGGTGGCCGGTGACGGTGCGCTCCACCACCTCGAGCCAGGTGCGCCCGCCTTCGTCCACGAATCGCTGTCCCGGCGGTGCGGCGTCGAGCGCGGGCGCGCACGCCGCCAGCGCCTCACCGGCGCGGCAGGGCAAGACCGCGCCACCGGCAGCGCCGGCGTGCTCCACGCGCCCATCGGTCCCCACCACCAGTACAAAGCCCGGCGGTTCGCCGGGGGTGACGGCGGTCCGTCCGCCGCCAGATTCGCCGTACAGCCAGGGCAGCACCGTTGTGCGCACTCCACCCAGGTAGGTCGCCGGTGCGCGGGACACCTCGGTGACGGCGTAAGTGCCCACCAGTGCAAGCATCAGGATCACGCCGGTAAGGCTGGCGATGAGAATATGGCTCAAGACCAACCGCGACGTGAGGCTCGATCGGGGGCGCGGGGCTCGCATGGTGGAGACGGCTATGGGGTTGGTTGTGATGGTGTTAGCGGTGCTGGCGGGGCGGTCCGGCCCCCGGATCGCCGCAAGCCGGGCGGGCGGTGGCACTGTAGCCTAACCAGCCGGAACGACCGCCGGCGGTGGGCCATCGGTGGGTGCGGCCCCGGCCCGTTGGTAGCCGAGCCGGCCGCGGGTCGCGGCCAGCAGGATGAGGGCGGCGGCGCCAAAGATCAGGACGTTGAGCCGGTTGTCCTGCAGGAGCCACTCAACGCGTGGGTCACCTGAGTGGGGCAGCTCCACGAGCTGTGTCATCAGGTTGGTGGAGGCGTTGGAGCCTGCGTGAACCAGCGTGGCGATCAGGATGCTGTGCCGCACGTGGTTGCTCACCCAGGTGTAGATGAAGGTGCCGAGTACCGCCACCACAATAAAGATGACGAAGCCGCCGGCGCTAAACGGCCCCAGGATCCCGGACGCGAGCATGGGCAGGTGCCACAGCCCGTGCAGCAGGCCGAGCACGAGAGTGGCGCGCACCGGCCCCAGCACAAGCTGCAAACGCGGCAGGGCAAACCCTCGCCAGCCCGCTTCTTCTCCCAGCCCCACGACCGAGAGCAGCGCCAGCGCCGGCAGAAACACCGTCAGCAGCAGCTGCGGGCTGCGCGCCAGGGCGAGCAGTGGCGCGCCCTCCAGCACGGCGGAGTAGCCCAACAGCCACAGCGCAGGGAAGATCAGCGGCGCGGCTAGCCACCAGCCGGGCGCCACGCGCCAGCGGGCGTAGGCGGCGGCGAAGCGCCGAACGCCGGAACCGCCGTCCTCCAGCCACGCTGCGCCGAACGCCGCCATCGTCGGGCCGGCGAAGGTGGCGCCGAAGAAGATGAGCAGCGAGAGCGCGTCCGGCAGCGCTGGCAAAAGCCTGAAGCCGGAAGGGCCCAGCACTACTGGCGCCGCCGCCAGCCAGGTGCCGGCGAACGCGAGCGCGAAGAACGCCACCAGGGGATGGATCCGGAGCGACCGCGTCCGCAGCCTGGGCTCGATGCGCGTTGGGCCGCACGGCGTGGCGTCCCGGGTGGCCGGGACTTGCGTGGAGGGAACGATCAGGGCTGGTGCGCTGCGGGTGGTCATGCTGGTGTCCTCACGTGGTGCTGCTAGGCAGACCGGCCGCGGGACTCCCGTGCCCCTTCGCTCTCTGCCTCCCAGCCGTGCACCCAGCCTACGCGCGTCACCAGCTTGGAGCATCAGCGCCGCGTCGGGCCGGTCTCAGCAATTTGTGGAGGAGGGACCGGGTGATGCTGCCTCCCGGCGGGGAGCGTCCGGCGCCCCGCCGACTACCGCCCGGCGAGCTCTACCACCATGCGTGTGCCGCCTTCCGCGGGAAACTCTGCCCAGATCGTGCCGCCGTGCAGCTCCACGATCTGCCGGCTGACGTACAAGCCCAGTCCCATGCCCGCGGTATGGATGGTTGCGTGCGAGCGGAAGTAGCGGTCAAACAGGCGCGGCCGGTCTTCCGCTGGCACTCCGGGCCCATAGTCGGTCACGCTGACGGTGGCGCGGTCTGCGCCCCCGGTCGCGTCGGGGTTCCCGCCGGTTGCCAGCGCCGGGTCCAGGCGCACCCGTATTGGGGTCTCCGGGAGGCTGTACTTCAGGGCGTTCTCGACGAGGTTGGTGATAGCCTGCTCGATGCGCACGGCATCCACGGGCAGCGTCACCGGACGCTCCGGCAGGTCTAGCTGAAGGCGAGAAGTACCGCTCTCATCGGCAAACATCTCCACGACGGACGTGACCAGCGCCCCCAGGTCGGTCTCGCGCCGCTCGATCGTCAGGTGCCCGGCCTCCAGGCGAGAGACGTCGAGTAGCTGCTCCACCAGGCGCGCGACCTTGCCGGTTTGCACGTCGATCACCTGCAGCGCGTGGCTCACCTGATCGGGCGTGAGCACGCCATCGCGCTTGAGGCGCCGCAGGGCAAGCTGCGTCCGGCCGCGCAGCGCGGTGATGGGGGTCTTGAGCTCGTGCGCAGCCACGGTGAGGAACTCGGCGCGCATGCGTGCCGCATCTTCGGCGGCTAGTCGCTGGCGGCGTTCTTCTTCGGCGGCGCGGCGCGCCGTCAGGTCGCGGGTGACCTTGCTGAAGCCCCGCAGGGTGCCCATGGAGTCGAGCAGCGGAGTGATGACCACGTTGGCCCAGAAGCGTGAGCCGTCTTTCCGCACGCGCCAGTCTTCCGCCTCAAAATGGCCCGTGAGCCGAGCTTCGTCCAGCACGCGCTGCGGCTTGCCGGCGGCGCGGTCCTCTTCTGTGTAGAAGCGGGAGAAGTGCTGTCCGACGATCTCGGACTCGGCGTAGCCCTTGATGCTTTGCGCGCCGGTGTTCCAGCTGGTGACGTTGCCTTCGGGATCGAGCATGTAGATGGCGTAGTCGGAGACACCTTCCACCAGAAGCCGGAAGCGTTCCTCGCTCTGGCGGAGCAGCTCTTCAGCCGCGTGGCGCTCGGTCAGGTCGCGCGTGACCTTGGCGAAGCCCAGCAGCGTGCCGTTCTCGCGGCGGATGGCGGAGACGGTGACGTCGGCCCAGAACCGCGTGCCATCCTTGCGGACGCGCCAGCCTGCCGCCTGCCAGCGTCCTTCGCCGGCGGCGGCGCGGAGGATGCGTCCCGGCAGGTCCGCGGCGCGGTCCTCCGGGGTGTAGAAGCGGGAGAAGTGCTGTCCGACGATCTCCGACTCGGTGTAGCCTTTGATGCGCTGCGCGCCTGTGTTCCAGGTGGCGATTACCCCCTGGGGGTCCAGCATGAAGATGGCGTAATCGCGGACCGCATCCACGAGCAGGTGGAAACGCTCTTCGCTGCCCGCGAGCGCCTGCACCGACCCTTCCGCAGCGTGCCCGTCAACAGGCTCACCCTCCGGCGCGCCGCCGGCCGGTAGTGGCGAGGTCTCAGAGTGATCTCGCGCGGTCACGGTTTCCAGGCGAGTTTCTTGTTGGCGCATTGACGTGTGGCCGACACTTCCTGAGGTTGTAGCACGCTCCGGGACCCCTTCCACCGCAGCGTGCAGGTGGTCTTTGGTGGTTTGTGCGCACCCACTGCGCACCGCTATGCTCTGGCGCCTATGTCTCAACCTCATAAAGGAAGCCACGCGATGATCGTGTCACGCCGAAGCCTGTTGTCCTCTCTCCGACTTGCCGCCGCGCTGCCGGTGCCGGCGCTGGTCGTTGCCTGCGGAGCGCAGCCGAGCACCGGCGACGCCGCCAAGCCGGTCGCGGTGCGGCCGGACGTCACGCTGCAAATGCTCCTGGACCTTGGCGCGCCGTACCAGCCGCAGTTCGAGAACGTGCTGAGTCGCTGGCGCCAGTCCATCCCCGGCGGTGCGCCAAAGGTCGAATACACCATCGGCGCGGTAGGCGTTGTGCACGAGAAGACCAACGCGCAGCTCGCTGCGGGCAACCCGCCCGACCTGTTCCAGCAGGAGGCGGGCGGCGCTATCGGCTTCATCGGCAAGAACCAGGTACTGCCCCTCGACACGTTGATGAAGCGGGACAAGTACGACCTTTCCGACTTCTTCGAGCGATCCTACCCGCAGTACGAGTGGAAGGGAAAGAAGCACGGCATCTCCAAGGGGATGTCCAACCAGAGTCTGTACATCAACCAGACTCTGTTCGAGCAGGCGGGTGCGGCTATGCCGCCGGTCAAGTCGACCGACCCAGGCTGGGACTTCGACACCTTCGTCCGCACCGCGGAGCGCCTGACCAAGCGCAGCGGCAGCGATACCACGCAGTGGGGCTTCGTCCTTGGCCGTGGCCTGCGCGGCGGGTTCGGCCAGTGGATCCGCGCCAACGGCGGCGACATCTTCGACAAAGACTTCACCAAGTGCACGCTCAACGAGGCGCGCGCGGTGGAGGCGCTGCAGTTCATGCAGGACTTGATGTACAAGTTCCGCGTGGCGCCGACGCCGCGTGAGGAGATGGCAGCGGGTGGACCGAACCCCCTGTTCATCAACCAGGGCATCGTGGGAATGCGCATCGATCCAGTTTCCACGCTCTCGAATCATCGCGCGGCCACTTTCCAGTGGGACCTGGCAGTGAACCCGAAGGGGAACGGCAGCGCGGGCAAGCGCGTCACCACCGGCGGCGGACAAGCGTGGCTGATCCCCGCTGCTTCCAAGAACCAGGAAGAGGCGTGGGCCTTCATGAAGCACGCCGTCTCGCCGGAAAGTGTGAAGGAGATGTCCGGCACGTGGTACCCGCCACGCAAGTCGGTGTTGGAATGGCTGCTCGCGCAGGACCCACAGCTGGCGCCGAAGAGCCGTGCCGTCGGCATCGAGGGACAGGGGACGATGGCATACGACCCGATCTTCCCCGCCTACTCGGACATCCAGGCGCAGATCATCATGCCTGAACTGGCGACGCTCTGGGAGAACCAGAAGACCGCCGCCCAAGTCGTCGAATCGCTTGTGCCCAAGGTGAACGCTGCTCTCAAGGCGGCGGGCTAACGCTTGCGCCCCTTCTCATTGAATGGGAAGGGGCGCAGCCTGCCGGACGCATGCAGAGCAGTGCCGCCTCAGCGCGAGAAGCGGGCCAAGTAGTAGTTCTCGCTGTGGTGGTCGGTCGGGATGGGCTGGAGTCCGGCCTGTGTGGCAAAGACGGCCAGGTCGGCTTCGCCGATGCGGTGGCCTTGCGGCGGACCGGGCGTGCCCTCGGCCTTGGGCCACTCGGCGACCAGGATCTCTCCGCCGTGCCGCAGCAGGCGGGCGGCCTCGCGCAGCAGCGCCGCGACGTCGTCGGCCTCGTGCAGCACGAACGCGATCATCACGCGGTCCGCCGTGGCGTCCGGCAGTGGCACACTGGCTTCCGCCGAGTGCACGGTTTCGATGGTCGTCAGGCCGGCCCCGGCGGCGCGTCGGCGGCACACGTCCAGCATGGGCGGCGATACGTCCACGGCGTAGACGCGCCCGCCGGTCCCCACCAGCCGGGCGGCGGGAAGGGTGAAGAAGCCCGGACCGGCCCCAAGGTCCACCACCACCTGCCCGGCAGAGACTCCGCCTGCCTTCAGGATGGCTTCCGGCGGCAGCATGTGGTGACGGTCCTCGCTCAGCAGCCGGTCCACCCGTGCGGGATCGAAGTGGTGCGTGCGATGGCTGTCCACGATGTAGTTAGGCTGCCCGTGATTGTCCGCGTTGTCGCGGTGCCCCTGGTGGGGATCGTACGCTGTGTGGTTGTCGTGCTGCTGGCCCGTCACGCGAGGATCATACGATCCCGGCGCGCGAGCGCGTGCAGTTGACAGGCGCCAGGCGGTGTCCTAGCATCCGCGCAGACAAAAGGGGAGAACCACCATGAGCACACCAAGCAACGGCGGGACGGGCGTTCTACGCGGGGCGGTAGCAGGACACACCAGGCGTGAGGCAATCCTGGCTGTGGGAGCACTCGGCGCCGGACCATTGCTCGCCGCGTGTGGCGGCGGCCAGCCCGCTGCAGAGGGCATCAAGCGCTACGCGGGGGAGAGCGCCGCTGTGGTGGCAGCGTTTGGCGGCAGTCAGGCGGAACTGGACATGCGCAAGGCGCAGGTGGACGCGTTTGCCCGCAAGTTTCCGAAGGTCGCGGTGGAGTTCCAGCCCATCACCGGCAACCGCTTCCAGTGGCTCACCACGCGCTTCGCCGGCGGCACGCCGCCGGACGTGGTGTACATGAACGAGCAGAACCAGAACCCGATCGATGCGCAGGGCGGACTGGTGGACCTGACGCCCTACGTGCGCGCGGACAAGGAGCTCAAGCCGGAGCTGTACTTCAAGGACTTGTGGGAGGGTGGCAAGTGGGGTGGGCGGCTGCTCTCGATCCCGCAGGAGGTGAGCCCGATCGTTCTCTATTACAACGTGGGCGTCTTCCAGAAAGCGGGCGTGCCGCCGCCCACGGACACCTGGACGTGGACAGATCTACAAAGTGCGGCGCTGCGCCTGGCCAGGACGCCGGTCGATGGGTCGAGCGCGGCGTGGGGGTTCAATGCACAGGGCGGCTGGACCCGGTTCGCGCCGTTCGTCTTCGCGAACGGCGGGGACATGATGGACAAAGAGCGCAAGCGCATGACGCTCAGCTCGCCGGAGAACCGGGAGACGTTCCAGTTTCTGGTGGACCTGATTCACCGGCATAAGGTGGCGCCGCCGCCGGGCACTCAGCTTCCCGGGAACCCGTTCCAGACGGGCGCGCTGGCGATGGACAACGCGGGCGCGTGGAACGTGGCGCCCTTCAACGTCTTTGCCAAGGGAGACCCGAGCTTCACCTTCGATGTGGTGCGCCACCCGCGCAAGAAGTTCACCCTGGGGACGGCGGCCACGCTGATATACGGAATCGCCAAACCGTCCAAAGTGCCGGACGCCACGTGGGAGCTGATCAAGTTCATGTGCCTGCGCGAGGGACAGGAGTTCGTCGCCAAGGCCACCTTTGCCGTGCCGTCGCTGAACGACCCGAAGCTGCTGGAGACGTTCACCACCGCCAACCCCCAGCCGAAGAACGCCAAGGTGTTCATCGACCAAGCCAAGGAGCTACGCATGGACTGGTTCGGCCCGAAGTTCCAGGACATCCAGCGGGAGTTCACCGCAGCGTTCGAGCCCATGTGGAAGGGCGAGAAGCCGGTGGCGGACGCGCTCAAGGACGCCGACGGCCGGATCAACAAGACTGTGCTGGGAGTGGGATGACGGTAGTGGAGGGCGGCTAGCGCCCGCAGAGGGCCGCCCCACGCGGCGCGTGGTGGGAACTGTTCGACCAGCTCGGCTGAGGACGCGGCGTCGCCGTTCCGGTTGTCCTACACTGGCGGAGATGGAACTCGTGACAGGCGCGGCCGCTCCGCTGCTTGCCCTGGCTGCCGTGCTGGCGGCGGCGATCGCGCTCAACGCCGCCGCGGCGGTTATCGTGGCGTTCGGCGGCCCCGCGCGGCCGAAACGCTGACCGTATTGCTTCTAGGCTGGGCTGTTTTCGTTGGCCTCGACGTAGGCGGCCAACTTGGCGAGAGAGTCCCGCCAGCCGGCCTCGTTGTCGGCGGGACGAACGCCTGGAGGGAGCCCGGCGTGGACCGCGTGGAGGTGGGTCCCACTGCCTGATCCAGCCGGCCCAGGGGCGTCGGCCAAGATGGTCGTGATGGTCATCTCGCCGCGCATGGCCGGGTCATCGGTTTCGAACTCGATCACTTCGACGATGCGCTCATTCGCGATGAGCTGCGTGAAGCGGCCATGGTAGGTGTCGGTGTGCGCTGTGGTCTTGCCGCTGCTAGTCTGTTCGGTGTACGTCAGGGAGACGCGAAACGCGCCGCCCTCGCTTGCGTCGAAAGCGTGTACGTGGCTGGTCATGCCGGTGGGCACGCGCCATTCGGCGATCGCGCGGGGGTCGAGCAAGGCACGGTACACGCTGGCGCGGGGCGCGTTGAGGTGCCAGCTGATGCGGGTCGAGCTCACCCGCTGACGGTAGCACCTGTCGGTTAGGACGAGTGCGGTGCGCCGCCGAAGGTGACGTCACTGGTCCGGACTGAACCGGCCGTGCGCCCCGGCGCCGTCTGGTGGGCCCAGTAGAGGTTGGTGTGCGCGATGACCTGGTCGGGCGGCGGCGCGCCACAGGCCGTCTGGTCCTCGGTCGTGTGGGCGTCGCCGACGAGGGTCGCGTCGTATCCCCTGACCAGGGCTCCGTGCAGAGTGGAGCGGATGCACGCATCGGTCTGCGCGCCTGCCACGACCAGCAGCCCGACGCCGAGGCTCGACAGCACGGCTTCGAGGGTGGTGTCCTCGAAGGAGTCGCCGTAGCGCTTTTCGACGAGCGGCTCGGCGTCACCAGGAGTCAGCTCGGAGACGATCCGACAGTCGTCACTCCCCCGCGCGAGCTGCTCGTCGACGTGCTGGACCCAGACGACTGGGACGCGTTCCCGCCGCGCCTTCTCGACGAGGCTGCGGACGTTGGCGACGATCGCGTCGCGCGCGTGTGCCCCCGCCACGACGCCGTTCTGCACGTCCAGGACGAGGAGGGCCGTGTTGGGACGGTTCTGGAGTGTGGTCATGGTGTCCCCTTCGACAACGCACGCCGGGCTGCTGTGTCCCCCATGGTGGAGCTCCCCGCACGCAGATCGCACTTGCCCACCGCTGGTGGGGAGTGGCTAGGCGGACGCGGCTTGGCGGACCGGCCCGGTTACGTGCTCGGCTACCCAGGCGGCGACCTGTCCTCGCCGCTGGACGCCGAGCTTGCCCAAGATGCGGTCTACATGGGTCGCCACCGTCTTCTCGGCAACGACCAGCTCGGCCGCGATCTCACGGCTACTGTGGCCGCGTGCCAGTAGCAGCGCTACCTCCCGCTCGCGCGGCGTCAGGTGCGGCGCTGCCGGCCACACCGGCTCACCTCGTGCGCCCGCAGCGGCACCGGGGGTAGATGCAGGGGCCTGGGAGGCTCCGTTGGGCGCACCGGCACGGCGGCGCGCTGCCCCATCTCTTCCGGGAGTGTCAGCTGCGCCGGCGCCGTCGGGGAGTGCCAGGGCCGCCTCGCACGCCTCTTCCAGGCTCATTTCACGCCCGGCGCGCTCCAGCTCAGACGCATGGCCGTTCTGCTGCCCCACAGCAGCCAGCGCGCGCCGCACGCGCTCGGTCGCTGGCGGCGTGGGGCGCGCCCGCAGCGCGTCGCGCAGACCAGCGGCGGCCCCGACGAGCCGCAGCGCGTCGGCCGCGCCGCCCTGGGTAGCGGCGAGGCAGGCGAGCCCTTCCAGCGCCTCCGCCAGCCCTACGCGGTCTCCCGATGCGCGGCGGATAGTCAGCGCCTCCTTAAGGCTCGCGGCGGCGTGCGGCAGCGCGCCTTCTTCCAGGGCCACATGCCCCAGGCCAGCGAGCGCGCGGGCGGTGCCGGACTGGCGTCCGAGCTCGCGGCACAGCGCCAGGCTCCGCTCGAACAGCGCGCGGGCCAGCGCCAGGTCGCCGGCCGCGAGGGAGGCCGCGCCGAGGAAGGCGAAGCCGGTGGCCATCTCCCACCTGTTGCCGGCCGCGGTGTGCATCGCCAGCCCTTCTTCGATCATTTTCCGCCCGGCCGCGGCGTCCTGCCCACGCAGCACGCGGAGGTGGCCCAGGCGCAGCAGCGCCGCGGCGGCGCCTTCCCGGTAGTCGGCGCGGAGCGACAGGTTCAGCGCCTCTTCCCAGCGTGCCTGCGCCAGCGCCAGGTCGCCCCGCGCCAGCGCCACGGCGCCCAGGTCCCTGAGCACCAGCGCTGTGTCCAGGTCCAGGCGCGCGGCGCGCAGGATGGCCAGGCTCTCTTCATAGCGCGCAATCGCGTCGTCGAGTTCGCCCAGCCGGTGGGCGACCGCGGCCAGGCCGGTCAGCGCGTGGGCGCACCCGGTCGCGATGCCGATCTCCTGGCACAGCGCCAGGCTTTCCCCCCAGTGCGCCCGCGCGGCGGCGTAGTCGCCCTGGCTGCGGGCGGCCCCGGCCAGCCCGTTGAGCAGCCAGGCCATCGCCTGACGGTCCCCCGCCGCGCGGGCCAGCGTCAGGCCCTCTTCCCACCAGGCCCGCGCGGCGGTGTTGTCGCCCTGGAGGTGGGCCAGCAGGCCTGCGCCGTGCAGGGCCCACATGCGGACGTCCGGCGGCGCCGCCCGGCCGGATTCGAGCGCCGCTGTTAGCCAGCGGCGTCCTTCCTGCAGGCGGCTGCGGTGGCGCCAGTAGTCCGCCAGCGCGCCGGCGAGCGCCAGGCCCAGCGCGCCCACCGGTCCGCCTTGCGCGTGTGCCCAGCCGAGCGCGGCGCGCAGGTTGTCCGCCTCCTCCTCCAGGCGCGCGTACCAGGCGGGGTAGGCGTCTCCCGCCGTTGGCCTGGCGCGCGCCAGCGCGAGGAAGTGCTCCAGGTGGCGCTGGCGGAGCGCGCCGGCTTCGCCAGTTGCCTCCAGCTGCTCCAGGGCGTAGTCGCGGATGGTCTGCAGCATGGCGTAGCGGGAGCGCCCGCCGGCGTATTCGCGCTGCTGCACCAGACTTTTCTCCACCAGAGCAGAGAGCCCGTCCAACACGTCGATCTGCAGCGCGGGCAGCACCGGGGGCACGGGCAGCGTTCCTGCGGCGTTGCAGACCGCCTCGACAGACTCCAGGGTGGCGCCGCCGGCAAACACCGCCAGCCGCCGGTGCAGCGCCTGCTCGCCGGGGTCGAGCAGCGCGTAGCTCCAGGCGATGGCGGCGCGCAGCGTGCGCTGCCGCGCCGGCAGGTCGCGCGCGCCGCCGGTCAGCAGCCCCAGCGGGCCCTCGGCCAGGCGGCGGTTGAGCTCGGGGAGCGTGAGCACCTTCAGGCGGGCGACCGCGAGCTCAATTGCCAGGGGCAATCCATCCAGGCGGATGCAGGTCTCGGCCACCAGCGGCGCAGTTTCGGCGGTCAGCGCGAAGTCGGGCCGCACCGCCAGGGCGCGCTCGACAAACAGAACCACCGAGTCGCATAGGCCCAGCGTCTCTGGGACGGGGGCTTCTTGGCCGGGGCCGGAGTGGGGACCGCCACCCTGGCCGGCCGCTGCCGGTGCGGCCAGGACTGGCAGTCCGAGCGGCGCCAGGGGGAACTCCCGCTCGCCGGAGATGCGCAGCGCTTCCCGGCTGGTGGCCAGCACTTTCAGGCGCGGGCACGCCGCCAGCAGCGCTCCGACCGTGGATGCGGCATCCAGCACGTGCTCGAAGTTGTCCATCACCAGCAGCAGGCGCCGCTGCGCGATCTGCCGCTTCAGCCCCTCCAGCAGCGGCATCCCAGGCGATTCCGTCACGCCCAGCGCGGCCGCGATGGCCCAGGGCACCAGCGCCGCCTCGTGGACGGCGGCGAGCTCGACGAAGTACGTGCCGTCTGGAAACGCGTCCAGCACTTCCGCCGCCAGGTGAAGCGCCAGGCGCGTCTTGCCCGTCCCGCCGGGCCCGGTGACCGTGACCTGGCGAACGACAGCGTTCGCCAGGAGCGCCTGCACTGCCGCCGCCTCTCCCGAGCGCCCAACGAGTGGGCTGACCGCTGCCGGCGCCCGGAACGAGGCGCCGACCAGTTCCTCTCATGCGATAAGTCCCCCCTTACTTCGCCGAGCGGGAGCGCCTGCGCCCGGTGGCGGCGGCGCACCTGCTCACAACGCGCGCTGGCGTATACAGCAAGTTTCGTACACCGCCCCGTAGAATCCGCAGCCCCACTGCCGGTGTGGCAGTGGGGCTATTCGGCGGCGCGCCCGGTTCCGTGGCGCGGTGGGTTTGCTAGCGACGCGGCCCAGGCGCGGACCTGGGCGCGCCGTCGTCGTTGGCGATAGTACCCACGGCGACACTCCTGGCCAGAGTGGCGTTCATGCTGGCGCCGGAGGGGGCACTCAGCGAGAGGGCGAAGCTCTCGTCCGTCTCCCGCCGCGCATCGACGCAGAGGGTGACGGTGATCGAGCCCGACGTGGCGCCTGCGGGGATGGTGAGCGTGCCGCGCTCCGCCTCGTAGTCGATGCCCCGGGCGCCGCAGCTGCCGGCCGCGCCGCTTGTGGCAGTGCCGTCGGCGGTGGCGTAGGCGACGGTGACCGGCAGTGCGCCCGCCTGTGAGAGGGAGACGGCGAAGGTGGCCATGGCCGTGGCCGTACCTCGGCTGCCCTCGGCTACGCGCGCGTCGGCAACCGACAGCACGGGCACCGTCACGTCGATGGTCTGGCCGGCGGTGCCCTGGGCGCCTTCCTTGTCCGCGGCGGCCAGCGTGACGACGTAGCTGCCCGCCGCCACTGGTGTGAAGCCGAATGTGGCACCGGTGGTGCTGGTACCTGCCGGCAGCGCCAGGGTGGCGCCGTCCTTGGTCACGCTCCAGGCGTAGCGGAAGCCGGCGGCGGTGTCCGCGCTGCTGGGGTCGGTAATGGTGCCGCCGAACCTGAGGGCGGTGCCCGCCAGGACGCTGGCACCGGCCGCGGGGCCGCCGGTGATTGCGGCGGTGGGCGCCGCGTTGGCGACCGTGACGGTCACGTCGTCGGTGTGGGTACCGCCTCTGCCGTCGCTGACTGTCAGGTGGAAGGTGTAGGTGCCCTGGTCGGTGGTCTTGAAGGTAGGCGTGGCGGCGGTAGCCGAGGAGAGGTCCACGGCTGGCGTGCCCGTGCTGCTGGCGTGGAGTGTCCAGCTGTAGGCCAGCGCGTCTCCGTCGGCGTCGCCGGACGCGCTCCCGTCGAGCGTGACCGTGCTGCCCTCGACGACCGCTTGGTCCTGCCCGGCGCGCGCCACCGGCACCGTATTGGTTACCTGGAAGGTCCTGCTGTCGCTGCCCTGGGCGCCGTCCTTGTCCGTAGCGGCCAGCGTGACCACGTAGGTGCCCACGGCGCCAGGTGTGAAGGTGAACGAGGCCGCCGTGGTCGCGGTGCCAATGCGCACCGCGACCGGGGCGCCGTCCTTAGCGACGCTCCAGGCACGGGTGAACCCGGCGCTAGTGTCCGCGCTGCTGGGGTCGATGACGGTGCTGCCGAACGTGAGGGGCGTGCCGCCGGGGACACCGGAGGCAGCGGCGGGGCCGCCCGTGATCGTCGCGGTGGGCGCGGCGTTGGCGACGGTCACGACCACGTCGTCGGAGTGCGTGCCGCCCTTCCCGTCGGTGACGGTCAGGCGGAAGGTGTAGGTGCCCTGGTCCGTGGTGGCGAAGGTGGGCCTGGCGGGTGTGGCTGGCGCAGGCTCCGTGGAGAGCGCCACGGCCGGAGCGCCCGCACTGCTGCTCACGAGGGTCCAGGTGTAGGTGAGGGCGTCGCCGTCGGCGTCGCTGGAGGCGCCGCCGTCCATGGTCACCAGTGCGCCCTCGACGGCGGTCTGGTCGTTCCCGGCGCGGGCCGCCGGTGTCGTGTTCAGTGCCGCTGGACCTGCGACCACCATCTCCTCCACTGTTGCCAGGTAGGTGTTGTTCCGTACACCGCCGACGGCGTACAGCTTGCCAGGGAGGGTGGCCACGCTCAGACTATTGCGGCCAGTGAGCATGGGGGCCTGGGCCATCCAGGTATCGGTGCGGGGGTCGTACTCCTCGACGATCGCCTGAGGACCGCTGGCACTCCATGAGCCGCCGACGACGTACAGCTTGCCATCGAGCGCGCCCGCCCCCAAAAAGCCGCGAGGGGTGGGCATCCTGGCCTTGGCGATCCAGGTGTTGGTGGCGGGGTCGTACTCCTCGACTTTTACCGCTACTGAGGCATCGCCGAATCCCCCGACCGCGTACAGCTTGCCGTCGAGCGCTGCCACGGCCAATCCGTAGCGTGGGGTGGGCATGGGGGCCTTGGCGGTCCAGGTGTCGGTGCGGGGGTCGTACTCCTCGACCGCCGCCAGATGGTTGCCTGACCCATTGGTACCGCCGACGGCGTACAGCTTGCCGTCGAGCGCGGCGACGGCCAGGCCCAGCCGGGCGGTGGGCATGGGGGCTTTGGCCGTCCAGGTGTTACTGGCCGGGTCGTACTGCTCCACCGTCGCCAGCCTGTACCCGCCGCTGGTGCCTCCCACGGCGTACAGCTTGCCGTCGAGGGCGGCCATGCCGAGGTGGTAGCGCGAGGTGGGCATGGAGGCCTTAGCGGTCCAGGCGTTGGCGGCGGGATCGTATTCCTCTACGGTCGAGCCAGGGCGATTCCGTTCGGCAGGTGGCAATCCAGTCAGTGAATGGTCCACCCCGCCGACGGCATACAGCTTGCCGCCAACACTGGCCAATCCGAGGCTCTCGCGAGCGGTGAGCATGGGGGCCCTGGTGGTCCAGGCGTAGGTAGTTGCGTCCGCTGCGGTCGCCACGACTCCGGCGAGCACCAGAGCAAGAACCGGCGGCAGCGCGAGCGCGCCACGGCGGGTGACCAGTGCTCTGGCGGCGGTTAGGAGGGCGAAGAAGAGTGTGGTGAGGTGCTGCTTCACGGAGGGTCGTTCCTTGTGGTGCGCGTCGTTGCGGCGGGTGCGGGGAGTCCGGCCTGTGGCGGGCGCCTGGGCCGGGCGGCCCACACCAAGCGTCTCTGGCTGCGCGGGGCGCCGGGTCGGCAAAACTCCGTATCTTCCGGAAGCCGTAAGGAGTACCTGGTACGGCGGTACTAAGTAAGAGTCCGCAGGCCGGCGGATTGGCGCCGGGAGCCAAAAATACGGAACTTTGCCGACCCGGCCGGCCGCTGCACTCAGCATGCTTTGGACGTGCCACTGAACACCGGCCGGCGAGACGTAAGCGCCGGCGGCAACCGGTGGTCCGAGGCATCGCCTGGAGGGATGACGAGAACCATGCCGAGTCTGATCGCACGACCTGTTTCTGACCGTGGGGAGTGGGACCGGTTCCTATCGGGCCGTGCTGAGGCGAACTTCCTGCAGTCGTGGCAGTGGGGGGACTTCAACGAAGCACTGGGCAAGCGAGTACATCGCATCGGCCTGTTTGAGGATGGCGCGCCGGTGGGGCTGATGCTGGCAGTCGTCGAGGATGCGCCGGACATCCGCTGCCTGGCCGTGTGGGGCGGGCCGATTCTGGACTGGGGCAATGCTGCGCACGTGCGGTCCTTTATTACCGAGGCCAGGCGGCTGGCGAAGGCAGAGAAGTGCGCCTTCTTGCGCGTCCGGCCGCAGCTCGAGGCCGACGAGGGGGCACAGCGCTTGTTCTCCACCAACAAGTTCGTGCGCGCCCCGCGGAACCTGCACGCGGAGTGGACGTCCATCGTGGACCTGACGCTGCCGGACGAGCGGCTGCTGGCCAACATGAGCCAGTCCACACGCGCGAAGGTCCGCAAGGCCCGCTCGGCGGGCGTCACGGTGACCGCGACGAATGATCCGGCGGCCGTTGCCCGCTACTGCGCGATCCAGAGGGGCACGTGCGACCGCAAGGGCTTTGAGCCCTATGCCGACGACTACTACGAGAAGCAGTTCCAGATCTTCGCGGCGACCGGCAGCGCGCTGTTATTCAGCGCGGAGCGGGCTGGCGAGGTGCTCGCCCAGGCCATCATCGTCTTCCACGGGAAAGAAGCCGTGTACCACTACGGCGCCAGCACGGATGCGGGGAGGAAGTTCCCCGGCGCCCATCTGCTCCACTGGGAGGTCATGCAAGAGGCAAAGCGGCGCGGGATGACGCGCTACAACTTCTGGGGCATCGCGCCTATAGGTGATGAGCAGCACCGGTACGCGTGCATCTCCCAGTTCAAGCGCGGGTTCGGCGGGGCAGATTTTGAGTACCTGTATGCCAGGCACCTTGTGCTGGACTACCCGCGCTACGCCCATAACCTCCTGGTAGGCAAGATGAGGAAGCACCTCACGCGCGGCGCAGCAGGCCTCGCCGCTGCATCGTTCGACCGCAAGGCGCTGGCCAGCGCGGTGGGTGCCCTCTTGCGCCCACAGCGCACGGCTGCCATGCACGCCGCCGCCTGAGCGTGGAGGTCGGTGCCGCTCCCGGGACCAGCCGGACCGAGGGCGTCCGTTGACGTGCCAGCTGATGCGGGTCGAGCTCACCCGCGGACGGTAGCACCTGTCGTTTTGGAGAGACCGCCCGGTGTGCTGGACCGTGATCGTGTGTCCACCTGTGCCAGACCTATCGAATCCGTACGGATGGGGTAGCCTTGTGGTCCTCACCTGTTGCCCGGCAACGCCACGACCCGTCACACTTGTGGCCGGCATGGGAAGCACACGTCGCTCCATTGGCCTGGGGGCGCTGCCACTCCTGGCGGGGCTGGGGGCCGGCTGCGTGGCGCCCGCCGCCCCGGCACCGCCTATCGTGCGCAACACGTCGCCCGCGGTCCCGCCGGTCCCGCCGGTCCCGGCGATACAGGAGCCACTCGCGCCATTCGTCGTCGAGCGGCGCGGCCCGCCCGATATCAGCGCGGCGGCCGCCCTGGTGATCGACGCCTCGTCCGGTGAGGTGCTGCTGGAGCGTGCCGCGGGCGAACGGCGCCCGATGGCCAGCACCACCAAGATCATGACCGCCATGGTGGTGCTGGACCGCGTGCCGGAGGACCAGCTGGATATCCCGTTTACTGTGAGCCACATGCGCCCGCGACTGGGCGAGACGCTGATGGGGCTGCGGTCGGGCGAGCGGACCACGATTCGCGAGCTGCTGTACGGCCTGCTGCTGGCCTCCGGGAACGACGCGGCGGATGCGCTGGCGCTGCGAGTGGCCGGCTCGGCAGAGCGGTTCGTGACGCTGATGAATGCGCGGGCCGCGGAGCTAGGACTGGCCGATACCCGCTTCGCCAACCCGTCCGGCCTGGACCAGGAGAGACACTACGCCAGCGCGCGCGACCTGGCCGCGCTGGCGCGGCACGCCATGCGGGAGTATCCGGCCCTTGCCAAGATAGCGGGAGAGCGCGTTTACACGGCGGCTGAGTACGGTACAGGTGGCGCAGGTGGTACAGGCAGCGAGCCGGCCGGGCGAAAGCTGGTCAACCAGAACATGGCGCTGCACATCTACCCCGGGGTGACGGGGATGAAGCCGGGGTGGACGCCCAAGGCGGGGACGTGCCAGGTGGTATCGGCGACGCTGTTCGGCCGCAGCGTTGTGGCGGTACTGCTGGACACCAGCCCGGCGGCCGCGGAGATGGTGCAGCTGCTGGACTGGGTCTACGGCACCTCCAGCATCCTCGTGCCCCCCGAACACGACCTCACCTTCGTCCGGGGCATCGCACCGGATGGACAGCCGTGGGTGTTCTTCGCGGCCACGCGTGAGCAGGCGGGCGGCGCGTTCGCCCGGGCCTACGAGCGGCTGGGCGGCATGGAGGCGCTGGGCTACCCCGTGGGAGCCGAGCGTCGCGAGCACGGGCGGCGGGTGCAGTACTTCCAGCGCGCCCGCCTGGAACACCGGGCGGAGGCCGCCGGCACAACCGGTGAGGTCAGCGCCACTGCACTGGAGGATGGCCTCTCCGCGATGCTACTCGCCTCCGGGTCGTAGCTGCCAGGAGCACGAGGCAGGCAGCAGGCGTACCTGTGCTGGACCTTGCTGCGTAAGGGGCAGCGTACCCTCCTCTAGTGCGCCCGCAGTCTGAGCTCACGCCGAAGATGGACGGCGACACCCTCGACGCCCTCGACCTCCAGCCCATTCTCGACACCCTGTACCTGATCGTCACCGGCGGTGGGGCGGCGCGGCGCGTTCCCGCCCTGCTGCCTGCGCTTGTCGGGGCGTTCGGGCATGTAATCACCGTGCCGACGCGCGCCGCGAAGCGCATCTTGAGCATGCGCGAGTTCGCCGCCGTGCCGGGGCACCACCTGGTCGAGAGCTACTTCGACCCGGTGGTCTGCCCGACGCCGCCCGGCGCCGTGCTGGTCGCCCCGTGTACGTTCAATTCGCTGAACAAGCTGGCCGTGGGGATCGCGGACAACCTGGCGCTGTCGATCGCCGCCGAGGCGATCGGGCGCGGCCAGCGCGTGGTGGTCGCGGTCAGCCTGAACGCCGCGCTGTGGGCGCACCCGCGTACGCGGGAGTCGGTGGAGACGCTCAGAGGTTGGGGCTGCCTCGTGCTCGATCCCGTCCGTGAAGACCAGCAGCTGACCATGGCTTCCGATGCGACGATCCTGGCGGCGCTGACTGCGCGCAGATAAGTTGCTGGCGCGTTCCGCCGGCGCACTGGTCGTGCTGGTGGAGGAGAGTTGGTGCAGCCGCATGCCGGAACCGCACGGGCCGACGTATCCTTCGGCCGCAGATGGACGCAATAGCGCGGTTAGAAGGTGGACTGCTCCTGCGGCGCGGGACGGCTGCCGATGCAGAAGCTATCGCGGCGTTCAACGCGTTCGTGCACAGCCCGCCGGACCGGCCCGACCCTGCCATCGCCGCCTGGCCGCGCGAACTCCTGACGCGGCCGCATCCAACCTTCGGCGAGGGCGGGTTCCTAGTGGTGGAGGACCCCGCGCGCGGAGCTGATGACCGAATCGTCTCCTCGCTGAACCTCATCCCGCAGACCTGGACCTACGGCGGTGTGCCGTTCGGCGTCGGCCAGGTCGAGTTGGTGGGTACTCACCCGGAGTACCGCCGGCGCGGCTTGATCCGCGTCCAGATGGAGGAGGTCCACCGCTGGAGCGCCGGGCTCGGCCACCCGGTGCAGATCATCCTTGGCATCAGCAACTTCTACCGACAGTTCGGCTATGAGCAGGGCCTGACCGTAGCCGGTTCGCGCTCGGGTTATCGGCACGCCATCCCCTCGCTGCGGCCGGGCGCTGCCGAACCCTTCCGCCTGCGTCCCGCGACACCCGGCGACGCCGAGTTCCTCGCCGAAGTTGAGGCGCCAGCCCGCGCGCGCTCGCTGCTCAGCGTCCCAAGGGACGCCGCCCTGTGGCGACATGAGCTGGCCGGCCCGGCCGACGACCACATCACGCGCCGTCGCATCTTCATCGTCGAGGCCGCCCCCAGTGCCCCCGGTGCCACGGGTGCCCCCGGAGCAACGCTGCCGGCGGGTGACCGCGCCGGCTACGTGGTGACATCCCGGAGCTGCGCCCCGACGCTCACCGTCACCGCCTATGACCTGGTCCCTGGTCTGTCATGGCTCGCAGTCACTCCCAGCGTCCTGCGGGGACTACGGGAGCTTGGCGACGCCTACGTTGCGCGCTCGCCGGAAGAGACCGGCCAGCGCTTCGACCGCCTCCGCTTCGAGCTGGGGCTTGACCACCCGGTCTACCACACCGTCCCCGGCTTGCTTTCGATGATTGCTCGCCAGGGGCTCCAATACGTGCGTGTACAGGATGTGGCGTCATTCGTCCGCCACGTCGCTCCGGTGCTGGAGCGCCGGCTCGGGCACTCGGTGGCCGTTGGGCACACCGGTAGCCTCCGCCTGAGCTTCTATCGGGATGGCCTGCTGCTGCGGTTCGACGGCGGCCGGCTATCGGGGGCCGAGCCGTGCCTGCACCACGCGCCGGTAGCGGAAGCCGGGCCGATTGGAGCGTCGTTCCCGGACCTGACGTTCCTGCAGCTGCTGTTCGGCTCGCGCTCGCTAGAGGAGCTGGAGCACAGCTTTGGGGACTGCCGCGTACGCTCAGACGACGCGCAAGCCCTCCTGACGGCTCTGTTCCCCAAGCAGCCGTCGCTCATCTGGCCCATCAGCTAAGAGCGTCCACATGGCGCCCACTGCGGGCGGCATGCGGTGTGCTTTGCTATGGGCGTGGACGCCGCTTGTGACGTCCTGACTGCCTATGGATACGATAGATCAACAGGCGCGCAAGATGCGGCTGAGGCGTCGCACGCTGGCGGCGCTGTCTCCCCTGCTGCTGGCGGCGTTGTTCCCATCGCGGGTGGCCGCTGACCGGGACAAGGACGAAAGCGGCAAGGGCCGCGAGAACAAGCGTGAGGACCAGAAGCGCAGCGTACCTCCGCGTGCTCCGCAGGTTCCCGTACGTCCGGCGCCGCAGCCGGCGTCTCAGGCACAGCGCGCCGCCGTACCGGCGCAACAGCCTGTGCAGCAGCCTGCCGCTCCCTCCTCAACCTCTCCGACCTCTCCGACGGCTGCCTATCCGCCTCCGCACCAGGGCACGGAGCGCATGGTGAGTGACCCGGTGCAGGTGGTCGGTGCAGACGGCACGGGGGCAGGGCCAGTGCGCCTCGACGTGGAGGGGGCGCGACCCGGCAGCACATATGAGGTGGAATACGTGCCGGGCTCCGGCGCCGCGGGTTCAGTAGTCCTGGGACGGGTACAAACCGACTCTGCCGGTCGCTTCGCGGGGGCCGCGCCCGAGCCAATGCCCGGCCTCGATGTTCCCGGAAGGACGGGCGTGTTCGTCTTCCGGCGTGTGCCGTGACGTAAGCCGGTTGTGGTAGAGCGCGTCTATATGTAACCGTATGGCCCGTACGGGGGCGCACGCGTGTGACGGGAGAGAGTGGGCGAGCAGCCGATCGAGCGACGCCGCTGCTCCAGACCAAGCTCTACGTTCCCAAGCGCGGCCGAGAACTGGTGCCCCGTCATCGGCTACGTGAACGGCTGAACCGGGGCGCGGAGGCGAAGCTGACGCTGGTGGCCGCGCCGGCCGGCTTCGGCAAGACGACGCTGCTAGCGGACTGGCTGGGAGAGTGGGTGGCAGCTGCCCCGCAGGCGGCGGCCGGCGGACGGGCAGGGGCGTGGCTGTCGCTTGACCAGGGTGACAACCGGCCCGCGTCCTTCTGGGCGTACCTGATCGCCGCGCTCCGGACGGTGGTGCCAGACACCGGCGCGCATGCGCTCTCACTTATGGGGGCGCCGCAGCCGCCACCGGTTGAAGCCGTGCTTGCGCCGCTGGTCAACGAGCTCGCCGCCGCACCATACGATGTCGTCCTGGTGCTCGACGACTTTCATGTCATCGACTCCAGCGAAATCCAGGCCCGGATGGCCTTCCTACTCGACCATCTGCCTCGGCAGGTGCACGTCGTCATCGCCACCCGGGCCGATCCGGAGTTGCCGCTCGCCCGCTTGCGCGCGCGGGGCGAGCTGGTGGAGCTCCGCGCTGCCGACTTGCGGTTCACGCCCGACGAGGCCGCCGCCTACCTCAACGAGGTGATGGGGCTGGAGCTGGCTGTGGAGGACATCGCGGCGCTTGAGGGCCGCACCGAAGGCTCGATCGCGGCGCTCCAACTGGCGGCGCTCTCCATGCGCGGGCGTGACGACGTAGCCGGCTTCATCGCCGGCTTCGCGGGGGATGACCGCTACATCGTCGATTACCTGGTGGAGGAGGTCCTGCGGCGCCAGCCCGAGCGCGTGCGGAGGTTCCTGCTGCACACCGCCGTGCTGGACCGGCTGAGCGGCCCGCTGTGCGACGCTGTCACGGGCCTGGACGGTGGCAGGGCCATGCTCGAGGCGCTGGATCGAGGGAACCTATTCGTCGTCCCGCTGGACGACCGCCGCCGCTGGCACCGCTACCACCACCTCTTTGGCGAGTCCGAGCGCAGCACGCCTGTCAGACCGGATCTGGTGGAGCCGCTGAGCGAGCGCGAGCTGGACGTGCTGTGGCTGCTTGGCTCCGACCTGGGCGGCCCCGAGATCGCACGTGAGCTGACGGTGTCTTTGAACACCATGCGGACCCACACCAGGAACATCTTCGCCAAGCTTGGCGTGAACAACCGCCGGGAAGCGGTGCGCCGGGCTGATGAGCTCGGGCTGCTGTCGCGATCCCGCAGGCGCTAAGAGCTGGTTTCAACCCTTCCATTCGTGGTGAGCCCTTCGGCAGGCTCAGGGGAGTCCCTGTCGAACCACGCCCTTCGACACGCTCATGGCCAACGAAAGGCTCTCGCCGCGTAGGGGCACGCCGCTTTCGGGCTGGTCATTTTACCACGTCAATCACCACATGTGGTGATGTCTCCTCACCACATCTCGCTCTACCTTTGGATCAGGCCGATGAACGAAGGAGCCCATGAGCGAGCAACACGCACCGACCGGCAGCGGTCCCGCACTCGAACGCTACGAAATCCGCCTCCAGGGGCACCTTGCCGCCCGCTGGGCCGCGTGGTTCGACGGGCTGAGTCTCACCCACCAGGGCGACGGCACAACGGTCATCAGCGGACCGGTGGTTGACCAGGCGGCGCTGCACGGCCTGCTGAAGAAAGTGCGCGACCTGGGCCTGCCACTGATCTCAGTCACACAGACTGATCCCACTACCGAACAGGAGACACACCCATGAACACCACTCACACCACCCCATCGATAGAGGAGAACAGCATGAACCCAGCAGCCTCGCAGCCGGCAGCATCGCCTCTCATCCGTTGGGCCGGGCTCTCAGCTGTAGTGGCGGGGATCATCTTCGCGGGCATCCAGCCCATCCACCCACCCGACGTCGTTGCGTCCGTCACCACCGGCGCATGGGCAATCATCACCCAGTTGAAGACGGCCATGTGCCTCCTCTTCCTGCTCGGCCTCGCGGGGATCTACGCCAGGCAAGCGAACAGAGCCGGCCGGCTCGGCGTGGTCGGCGCTCTCCTGTTTAGCCTCTCCTGGGCTGTCCAGACGCCGTTTGTCTTCGCCGAAACGTTCATCTTGCCGCTGCTGGCGACCGACGCACCCAAGTTCGTGGACGGTGTCCTCGGCGTCTCGCACGGGCGGGCTAGCGAGGTCGACCTTGGCGCCCTCCCCGCGCTCTATGCGGTTGTCGGCATCTCTTATATGCTGGGCGGCCTGCTGCTGGGCATCGCGACGCTCCGCGCCGGCGTCCTGCCACGCGGGGCGGCCGGGCTGCTTTCGGTCACGGCCATTCTCACCCCTGCGGCTGTGCTGCTCCCACACCACATCCAGCGGTTGGCGGCGGTGCCCATGGGGGTAGCTTTGGCCTGGCTCGGCTATGCGCTGTGGTCCGCCCGGCGAGAGGCGGCCTCGCAAGCGAGCGTATTCGTGACTGGCGGGCGCCGCGCCCAGCTCCTCCCAGCTACAGCTGCGTAGGCCCACGCAAGGAAGACAGTCATGACGATCGAGCTTCGAGCCCACGATGTGCCTCAGCTCAATGAGCTGGGGAGACCAGGGTCTCAGAAAACCAGAGCGCCGGGAAGGGCAGGTGCGGGTGCATGGCGCGAATGGCGCGTGCCCGTCGCGCTCATCCTGCTGTGTGCCGTTCCGTTGGGCGCGGGGGCCTTCCGCCTGTACCAGCTGGCCCTGGGGGCGGCGATCACGCCGGAGACCGCGCGGTTCTTCGGCGCGCCACTCCCCGTGGTGCTGCACATCGTGGCCGCCGCCGCGTTCATTGTGCTGGGCGCATTCCAGTTCGTGCCGGGCTTCCGGCGGCGGATGCCCGGCTGGCACCGCCGGGTGGGCCGGCTCCTGGTCGGGTCCGGACTCATCGCCGCCCTGTCCGGCCTCTGGATGACGCAGTTCTATCGGCTCCCCGAGCACGACGGCGCGCTCGTGTACGCCTTCCGGCTGCTATTCGGCTCACTCATGGCCCTCTCGATTGTGCTCGGGCTCGTCGCTATCCGGCGGCGTGACTTCGCAGGGCACCGCGCATGGATGATGCGCGGCTACGCTCTCGGCCTGGGCGCCGGCACGCAGGTACTGACCCTTGGGTTCGGCGAGGCCGTCGTCGGCCCGCCGGATGAGGGCACGCGGGGGGTGCTGCTGGGCGCCGCCTGGGTGATAAACCTGGCGCTGGCCGAATGGATCATACGCCGCCCGTCCTCCCCCCGAGTGCGAGCTGCAAGCCAGCCCCCGACCACCCGGCTCGATCGGAAGCCCGTTGCATCCGTCGCGCCCGCGATCGCTATCCCATAGGACGACCGTCTAGGACCCTCGTCGTCATCGCTGCTACAGTTGCGCATCTCTCGCCCGGCGAGAGTTTGGGCCGAGCGGGCTGCCAGCCCCGATCGGCTCTCGCCCCCTGGTCAGACTCTCCCGCAGCATGAGGGGACGCGTCTCGCCAGCCATGGATACAGCCGGTCCGCTGCTCGAAACCAAGCTCTACCTCCCGCGCCGCCGCCGCGAGCTGGTGCCGCGCCCGCGCCTGCGCCAGCGGCTGGACCAGGGGGCCGAGTCGAAGGCAACGCTGGTATCCGCACCCGCCGGGTTCGGCAAGACGACGCTGCTGGGGGACTGGCTCGAGGGTTGGGCGGCTGATGCCCCGGTTGCCCCGGCCGGCCAGCGGTGCGTGGCGTGGCTCTCGCTCGACGAGCGGGACGACGGCGCCGCCACCTTCTGGATCTACGTCATCGCCGCGCTGCGGCGCGCGGTGCCCGGGATCGGCGCCACCACGCTCTCGCTCTTCCAATCGCCCCAGCCGCTTCCGGCCGAGGTTGCCCTCGCGCCGCTGCTCAACGAACTCGCTGCCGTTCCTCACGACGTCGTGCTGGTGCTCGACGACTACCACGCCGTCGAGAGCGCCGACGTGCAGGAGGGCATGGCCTTCCTGCTCGACCACCTGCCGCCGCCGGTGCACCTGGTCATCGGCACGCGCGCCGATCCATCGCTGCCGCTGGCGCGGCTGCGCGCGCGCGGCGAACTCGTGGAGCTGCGCGCCGCCGACCTGCGCTTCACGCCGGACGAGGCCGCGGCGTACCTCAACGAGGTGATGGGCCTGGGCCTGGCCGCGCAGGACATCGCGGCGCTGGAGGGGCGTACCGAGGGGTGGATCGCGGCGCTGCAGCTCGCGGCGCTCTCGATGCGCGGGCGGGACGACGTGGCCGGCTTCATCGCCGGCTTCGCGGGGGACGAGCGCTACATCGTTGATTACCTCGTCGAAGAGGTACTGCAGCGCCAGCCCGAGCGCGTACGCACCTTTTTGCTGCAGACCTCTATCCTGGGCCGGCTGAGCGGCCCGCTGTGTGATGCCGTCACCGGCCGGGACGGCGGCAGGGCCAGGATAGAGGCGCTCGACCGGAGCAACCTGTTCGTCGTCCCGCTGGACGACCGCCGCCGCTGGTACCGCTACCACCACCTCTTCGCGGACGTGCTGCGCGCACACGTGGCGGAGGAGCACCCGGAAGAAGTCGCCGCTCTGCACCAGCGGGCGAGCCAGTGGTACGAGCTGAACGGCGAGCGCCAGGAGGCCATCCGCCACGCGTTCGCCGCCGAAGACTACGAGCGCGCTGCGGATCTGGTGGAGCTAGCCGCACCCTCGCTGCGCCGGGACCGGCAGGAGGCCACGCTGCTGGGCTGGTTCAAGACGCTCCCCTCCGAGCTCTTCCGCCGCCGGCCCGTGCTCGGCAACGAGTACGCGGGGGCCCTGATGGCCAGCGGCGCGCTCGGTGGCGTTGACACCCTGCTGCGGGACGCCGAACGATGGCTGGAGTCAATGCCGGTGGACACGCCGGCCGGGGCGATCGCACCGGCCGGCGCGCTGGAGCACCTCGCGGCGGGACCGGACGAGCTGGTCGTCTTGGACCGGAAGGAGTATCGGCGCCTTCCGGGCGCCATCGCCGTGCACCGAGCCGGTCTTGCCCTGACCCAGGGCGACCTGGGCGGGACCGTGGGTCACGCCCGGCGGGCGCTCGACCTCCTCCCCGAGAGCGACCAGGTCGGCCGCGGCGCGGCCGCGGCGCTGCTGGGACTCGCCTCGTGGACGGGCGGGCACCTCGAGGCGGCCCACCAAGCGTACGCGGAGGCCAGGAATCGCTTCCACACGGCCGGGTACCTCTCCGACGTGCTCGGGTGCTCGATTGCCTTGGCCGACATGCGGATCGGACAGGGACGTCTGCGCGAGGCCGTGCGCACCTTCGAGTACGCCCTGCAGCTAACGTCGGCACAGTCGGCCCGGTCGGCGCAGGGTGTGCCCGCACCGCGAGGGACGGCCGACATGCACGTGGGTTTGGCCGGACTGCTCTGCGAGCAAGACCACCTCGAGGCCGCCGAGCAGCACCTGCTGAAAAGCCAGGAGCTGGGTGAGCACACCGCGCTGCCGCAGAACGCGTACCGCTGGCGCGTGGCTATGGCTCGTATCCGTCAGGCGCAGGGCGACCTCGGCGGCGCGCTCGCGCTCCTGGACGAAGCGGAGCGCGTCTACAACGGCGACTTCTCCCCCAACGTGCGCCCCATCGCCGCGCTGAGGGCGCGGGTCTGGGTCACTCAAGACAGGATAGGCGACGCGCTCGGTTGGGCGCGCGAGCGGAGCCTGTCTGCCGGCGACGAGCCGAGCTACCTGCGCGAGTGCGAGCACACCACCCTTGCCCGGGCGCTCATCGCCCACGCTCTGAGCCAGGGAGACGGCCGCGCCATCGAGGACGCAGCGGGACTCCTGGAGCGCCTGCTGCGCGCCGCGGAGGAAGGCGAGCGGACCGGAAGCGTCATAGAGATCCTGCTCTTGCAGGCGCTCGTGCGCCAGGTCGAGGGGAGCGTCTCCGCGGCGCTCGTCCCGCTCGAGCGCGCCCTCGCTCTCGCCGAGCCCGAGGGCTACGTCCGCCTCTTCGTGGACGAGGGGCCACCTATTGCGGCCCTGCTGGAGCAGGCGTACAGGCGCGGAATCGCATCGGGGTACGCCCGCCGCCTGCTGGCGATGTTCACCGCGCCAGCGGCCGCCGGCAATCCGGAGGGCCGCGCGCTCGCCCAACAGGGGCTGGTCGAGCCGTTGAGCGCGCGCGAGCTCGACGTCTTGCGCCTGCTGGGCACGGACCTGGATGGCGCGGACATCGCCCGCCAGCTCGTGGTGTCGCTGAACACCATGCGCACCCACACCAAGAACATCTACGGCAAGCTCGGCGTGAACACCCGCCGCGCGGCGGTCCGCCGCGCCGAGGAGCTCAACCTCTTGCCGCGGACCTAGCGCCAGGACTCAATCACCATCTCGCATGCTCTGGCGTGGGATCGCGGTCGCTTGTCATGCCACGCCCGTGTTCGCGGCGACGGTCCGTGACGCGGCCGGCGCCGCCGGGGCGCTCACGGTCACCCGTTTGCCCCACCGATGTCCGGCCGCCATCACGTACTGCTTGAACACGTAGCCCCACGGGATGGCGAGCGGCACCAGCACCACGCCCACGAGGTTGGAGATCAGCGTCTGCTCGCTATCGGGTGCCAGCTGCTGGGCAGACCACAGGGGGATCCCCCACGCCACGAGCCACATGACCTTCCACAGCAGCTCGAAGAACAGCAGCGGCAGCATCTTGAGCGGGTAGCGGATTCCCAGCACCGCCAGGAGCGACAGTGCCCCGAGCACCATGGCAACGACGGTGCCGGCGTTCGAGATGCCCGGAGGGGGATTGACTATTGCCGGCCACCTGGCCAGCAGCAGCCCAACGGCCGTGAACGCGTACATGGCTCTCAAGCCGTAGAGCCTGACGGTCGATACCTCCGACACTGCAGACACTCCTTTGGCCTCTTTGGCCGGCATGCGCGGCGACGCTACTGCGACTGGTTCCATCATCTATCTCCCTTACGTTGTGGCGCTGGCCATCTCTCGGGCGTTGACGTGAGGCTCACGACCTCGTGCCCGCGCAACGCTTCGAGAAAGGGCTGAAAGCTGCCTGTGACCCGGCAGCGAAGGCGCAGACCGTCAGTCTCGACGCCGCTGACTCCCGCCGCCCGCTCGACGGGTCGGATGGGAGGCGCACCGACAAAGCTGACCTCCACGCGGTGAATCGGTGGCTTGTTGGTCATGCTGAGTACTCTAGAGGGGGCGCGGGGCTGCGGGACCCGTGAAATCCCTGATCCAGTACGTAGTACGTAGCCCGGGTTTGCCCGCGCGGGCCCGCGCGGGCACCGTACCCTCCCCCCATGGCGAGCCCCACCCACCGCCCGGGCAACATGCCGGCTGAAGCGACGAGCTTCATCGGACGGCGCCGCGAGCTGGCCGAGCTCAGGAAGAAGCTCACGGCGGCCCGCCTGGTCAGCCTCGTGGGACCAGGCGGTGTCGGCAAGACGCGGCTCGCGGTCCGGGCCGCGGCCGGCCTGGCGCGCGGTTTTCGGGACGGCGCATGGCTGGTCGAGCTCGCCGAGGTGCGGGATCCCGCGCTGGTGATCAACGCCGTGATGGCCGCACTCGACTTGCGAAACCAGACCGAGGCCGAGCCACAGGCGCTGCTGCTCTCCTACCTGCGGGACAAGGAGCTGCTGCTGGTCGTGGACAACTGCGAGCACCTGCTCGAAGCCGCGGCGTGGCTCCTGACCGAGGTCATCAGGGCAGCCCTGGGCGTGCGTGTGGTCGCCACCAGCCGCGAGCCACTGTCGGTGACGGATGAGCATGTACTCCCCATCCCACCCCTGGAGCTGCCCCCAGAACACGCCGGCGAGCCTCTCGCTCAGGTGCGGCAGAACGATACGGTGCGGCTGTTTATTGACAGAGCAGCCGCCGCGTCAGGCATATTCGAGCTGACGGCGTCGAACCTGGCGGCGGTCGTCGATCTATGTCGCCGCCTCGACGGTCTGCCGCTGGCGATCGAGCTGGCCGCCGTCAGAACGCGCGTACTCACTGTCGAGCAGATCCGGGATCGTTTGACCGACCGGTTTGCCCTGCTCACCGGAGGAAGCCGCGCCGCGCTGCCCCGTCATCAAACGCTCCGCACGACGATCGATTGGAGTCACGATCTCCTGGATTCCGCCGAGCGGACGCTGCTGCGGCGGTTGTGCGTGTTCGCCGGCAGGTTCACGCTGGAAGCGATCGAGTCGGTCTGTTCTTCAGAAGACGGCCCGCCGCAGCATGCCTTGGACGTCCTGTCATCGCTGGTGGACAAGTCGCTGGTCGTCAAGGAGGACGTAGCAAGCGGTGCGCGGTACCGGCTGCACGAGACCATGCGTGAATACGCCCGCGTCCGCCTCCGCGCGGCCGGTGAGGAGGGACGCATCGAGCTACGCTGTACCGAGTACTATGTGTCCACATGCCGCGACGCCGCGACGCCGGCTAGGTACCGGCTGCCGGAGTGGCTCGCCTGGCTGGACCTGGAGATCGACACTATCCGCCTGGTCCTCCGGCGGTGCCTCGACCACGGGGATCTGCAGCGCGGGATCGATCTGGCGAGCTCGCTGACCTACTTCTGGATCACCCGAGCGACCGCCGAAGGCGTGCAGTGGCTCGATGCGTTCCTGGCGGCGGCGGACGGCACCCCGGTGGGCACCCCCGTGGCGCACGCCGGGGCCTACTTCGTCCGGGGCTTCCTGGGCGTCCTGCAGAGCGATGCCGATGCTGCCAGACCGGCACTGGAGCGCGCGATAGATGGCGCACGAGTGAACGGACCGCTCTCACTCCTCTCTCGGTCGCTCTCCCTGGCATCCATTGCGGAGAGCATGGCCGGGGACGGCCCATCGTCGCGGCGCCTGCTCGAGCAGGCCAAAGCCCTCACGGCCGGTGTCGATGACGTGCCGGCGATGCTGATGCTGCTCCAGGCCCGGGCATTGGGCGGTCTGTTCGAGGGCGATCTTGACGCCGTCAAGTCTGCAGCGGCGGAGGGCGCCCGTCTCGGTCGCGCGCTGGGCGACCTGTACAGCCTGGAGATGATGCTGATCAACCAGGGCCTGGTGGCCCTGGCGGAGCGCACCCCCGGCGTCGCACGGCCGCTCTTCACAGAGGCACTGCGGATCGCACACACGATCGACGATCGCGTGGCGCAGTCCTTGACCATCGCCGCGCTGGGCTGTCACGCGGCGAGCTCCGGGCACGCGCGGCGGGCCGCGCAGCTCTTTGGGGCCGCCGAAACGGTGCGCACCGGGGCCGGGGCACGCATCGTCGGAGTGCTTGCCCCTCTGGTGTCTGAGGCCAGGCAGGCCGCCACCGCGGCGCTTGGCGCATCGAAGTTCCAGCTCGAGCTCACGGTGGGACAACAGCTGAACCGACGCGGCGCGATTGCCTTGGCGCTGGGTGAACCCGCGCACGTTGCCGCGGAGGTACCCACGGCGGGGCCAGCGGACACGGCGCCATTGGGCGCCCGGGAGTCAGAGGTCGCGCAGCTGGTCGCGGAGGGCTTGAGCAACAAGCAGACGGGCGCGCGGCTGTTCATTTCCGAGCGCACCGTCGAGAGCCACGTGCGCAGCATCCTCAACAAGTTGGGCTTCAGCTCTCGCGCCCAAATCGCCGGCTGGATTCGGTCGGTGAATCGCTAGGCGGGGCGTGAGAGCTGGATGGACGAACGGCCGGCGCCCGATCACGACGCAAATCACCACTTATGGTGATGCTCCCTCACCACGTCGCGCCCTACTGTGTGAGCAACCAAGCACAAGGAGGCGACAGTGAGAGCGATGGTGGCGACAAGTTACGGCCCCCCGGAGGTCCTGCAGCTCAGAGAGTGGGCCAAGCCGGTCCCCAAGGCAAACGAGGTCCTGGTGCGGGTGCGCACCACGACGGTGAGCGCGGGAGACAGCCGCATGCGCAGCTTCACCGTGCCTGCCTTCGTCTGGCTCCCCGCACGGCTGCACCTGGGACTCAGGCGGCTGCGCAACCCCATTCTCGGGATGGAGCTGGCCGGCGACGTCGAGGCGGTGGGCAAGGACGTGCGGCGCTTCAAAGCCGGCGACCGGCTCTTCGCCTCGACACTTCAGCATACGTTTGGCGCCAATGCCGAGTACAAGTGCCTGCCGGAAAACGGGGCGCTGGCGGCGATGCCGCCCAACGTCTCCTACGAGGAGGCGGCCGGGCTCGCCATCGGGGCGAGCACCGCCCTGCACTTCCTGCGGGCCGCGGATGTCCGGCCCGGCCAGCGCGTGCTGGTCAACGGCGCGTCGGGCGCGGTGGGCACCTTCGCGGTGCAGATCGCGCGGCACTACGGCGCGCACGTGACCGGCGTGTGCAGCACGGGGAACGTCGATCTGGTCAAGTCGCTGGGGGCGGACGAGGTGATCGACTACACCCGCGAGGACCCAGCCGCGAGCGCGGCCACGCGCGGCGCCACCTTTGATGTAGTGTTCGACGCGGTAGGCAAGACCAGCTTGTCCCGCTGGCTGGGCACGCTGGCGCCGCAGGGACGATTCCTGAACGTCGGCCTGCCCGGCGACGCGCTCACTCGGCGTTGGTACGCCGCGACGACCGGCAGGCACGTGGTCGGCGGGACGGCGTCTCCCGGAAGGGAAGACTTCGACCACCTCGCCGAGCTGCGCGCCGCCGGCCGGCTGCGCACGGTGATCGACCGCCGCTATCCCCTAGAGCAGCTGGTCGAGGCGCACCGCTACGTGGACGGCGGCCACAAGCGCGGGAGCGTGGCCATCTCCGTCGCGTGAACGCGCGGCCTGTCCAGGACTTGGAGACTGTTCCCCTCCCGTTCGTGGTGAGCTTGTCGAACCATGCCCTTCGACGGGCCTGTCCTGAGCGAAGCCGAAGGGCTCAGGGCGAACGGAAATCAAACACTACTTGACGCCGCACGCGTACTGTTGCAAGTCATTCCCAATAACGAGAGGCCGACAATGGCACTTCTGACAACTGAGCTTCACCCACCGGACGATTACACAGCACCTGCCGGATCTCCGGCCCCCGCGCGCACGGACGAGGCCGAGGTCGCCATCATTGGCGCCGGCGTGGCCGGCCTGAGCGCCGCGCTGGTGCTTGGCCGGTCGCGCCGGGGCACCGTGGTCATAGACGCAGGCGAGCCACGCAACGCGCCGTCGCCGGGCGTACACAGCTTCTTCTCCCGCGACGGCATGCTGCCGGCCGACCTGCTGCGCGTCGGGCGCGAGCAGCTGCAGCCCTACGACTCGGTCGAGCTGCGGCGTGCGCGGGTGACCGCCGCCGAGCGGGTGGGCGACGGCTTTCACCTCCACCTGGACGACGGCGGCGTGGTAGCCGCGCGGCGCGTGGTACTGGCGCTCGGCGTGGTGGACCAGCTCCCGGAGATCGAGGGGCTGCGCGAGCGCTGGGGACACGGCGTCTTCCACTGCCCCTACTGCCACGGCTGGGAGATGCGCGACCTCCCCCTGGCGGTGCTCGGCAATGGCGCCGACGGCGTGCGCATGGCGCGCCTGGCCACCGGCTGGACCCGCGACCTAGTGCTCTGCACCAACGGCCCCGCCACCTTCGGGGACGAAGACCATGCCCTACTCGACCGGAACGGCATCTCCGTGCGCGAGGAGCGCATCGCACGGGTGGAAGGCGAAGGCAAGAGCGTGAGCGGCGTCGTCTTCGAGGACGGCGAGGTGCTGCCCCGCGCCGGCGTGCTGATGCGCCCGCCGTTCCGCCAGCGCAGCGACCTCCCGGCCGCGCTGGGCTGCGCACTGACCGAGCAGGGCGTCATCCGCATTGACGAGGACGGCCGCACCAGCGTGCCCGGCGTCTTCGCCGTGGGCGACTGCGCCAGCATGATGCAGCAGGTCGCCGTCGGCGTGGGCCAGGCCACCCGAACTGCCATCGCGCTCAACAACGAGCTGCTCCTCCAGGCCACGGCGCAGCCCTCCCCGATAACCGCCGCGGGCGCACTGGCGTAAATGCTACTTATGTGCAATAGTGTCCGGCGTCGCCGGAGGTGCCGGCGGTGACCTGGGCAGGAGGAGCGTGATGGCAGATCGGGCGAACGGGCGGCCGAGGGGGAGTAGGAGTGTCCGGCGGCGCGCGGTGGTGGGTGCGCTGGCCGCCGGCGGCATGCTTGCGGCGTGCGGCGATGCGACTCCCGGTCGCGAGCAGTCCGGGGCCAACGCGCCCGACCGGGAGGTGGTGTTCGGTGTGTCGCGCGACCTCGCGAACGCCGTCGAGGATCCCTACTTCACCCACGCCAGCGCCATGTCCTGGGAGCCGCTGGTGGGCCTGGACGACCAGCTGCGCCCCGCGCCGGCCCTGGCGGAACGCTGGGAGATGGCGCCCGACGCGATGACCTGGACCTTCACGCTACGCAAGGGCGTGACGTTCAGCGACGGGCTACCGTTCGACGCTGACGTGGTGCTGGCGAACATGAAGCGCTACGCGCAGATCAGCCCGCGGCCGTCGCCGTACTACGCGTACGACACGCGCGTGGGCTACGGCTCGCTGCAGGACGTGCGCAAGGTGGAAGGGCAGACGGTCAGCTTCCACTTTGGGAGCCCGGTGCCGCTGCTGCCGTTCCGTATGGCACTCTACTTCTCGGCCATGCAGCACCCGGAGGGGTTTGCGGAGAACGGCGACTTCAAGGGGCTGCCGGTGACCACAGGGCCCTTCAAGGTAACCGACTTCAAGCGGGGGCAGCACCTGCTGCTGGAGCGCAACGAGCGCTACTGGGGCACAAAGCCGGCGGTGCGCCAAATCCGGCTGCGGGTGATCCCCGATCCCACTGTGCGGGTGTCGGCACTCCTGGCCAAGGAGATCGACGGGGTGGTGGACCGCGGCGCGGTGCTGCCGGGGCAGGTGCAGCAGCTGAAGGCGCAGCCTGGGATCACCGTAGGGGCGGATCCCATCGCGCGCACCCAGCTGCTGGCCTTCAACTGCGCGCGCCCGCCGTTCGACGACGCCCGGTTGCGGCAGGTGGTGGCGCTGGCGACCGACCGCGACTCGGTCGGCAAGGACCTGATGCTCGGGTTCGCCCAGCCGGGCAAGTCGGTAATAGCGCCGGTGAGCGCGCCCTGGTTCTCGCCCCGCGGCGCCCCCCGCTACGACCCCGCGGAAGCGCGGCGGCTGGCGCAGGCCGCGCTGGGGACGCGCCGGGTGGACGCAACCCTGCTGTACAACGCCACCGACGGGCCCTCCTACCCCTACAAGTCGACGGCCGAGCTGCTGCAGTCCAGTCTGCGCCCGCTGGGGATCGATGTGCAGATCGTGGCGCTTGAGAGCGCCGCCGCCACGGACAGGACCAACCACGGGGACTGGGACCTGCGATTCACCTCCGCCGCCTGGGCGAACGGCGACCCGGACTACCTGTACGACCGCCTGCTGCGCTCGG
>CADCTC010000228.1:0-23465 GCA_902805635.1 uncultured Chloroflexota bacterium | reverse complement strand
GGCTCGGGCGGTGCCGCGCAGGCCGCGCAGCGCGGCGGCTACAAGAGCCAGGAGATGGACGACCTGATCGCGGCGGCCGGCGTGGAGCGGGACGAGCGCAAGCGGGTGGACATGAACGGGCGCATCCAGGAGCTGGCGCTGCGCGACATGCCGATCCTGCCGCTGTACCACGAGCTGGCCCCCTGGGCCCACCGCGACTCGATCAGCGGACTGCGCCACCGCACCATCTGGCAGCCGACCTTCGACCAGGTGAGACTACGCGGCTGAGCAGTCCGTGTCTTCGCAGGACCGCGCGCACGCTCCAGCCGTAAGCGGACATACCGAACAGCTCACGCAGGGCGGCGAAGTGCGCATCAGTGTCGCCGGCGAGCTCCTCCAGGCGATCCAGCAACGCGGCGTCGTCCGGCGTTAGCTCGTCGCTAGGGTTGTGCCCGGAACCCCTGCTCAGCAGCTCGGCCTTGCTCAATCCGCGTGCCCGTCGCAGTCAAACGCCGGCACCCCAGCCAGGCACCGTAAGTCTCCTCTTACGTTCCGTCTTGCCGGCGTTCCCACCCGACCAACGCTCCCGAGGCGGCGTACATGCACTTGCAGTCGTGCAAAACGCCCGCAAATAAGAGACAGATGCACAGGACCGGCGTCACCCGCACCGCATCTCACTCCGCCGGCCCCACCAAAGGACCTCAAGACCATGGACTTGCCCTTCACTCACAAGCCTCTCAGCCGCCGCACCCTCACCTTCGGGACTCTCCCTGTCCTGATGCTTGCCGCTGCGTGCGGCCCGCAGGGAGCCTCGCCCGCTGCGCCCGCACCCACCACCCGGTCTGGCGCCACACCCATGAGCTCTGCCGGCGCCAGCGGCACAAGCGCCACCGGGCCGGCCACGTCCGCCACCAAGGCGGCCGAGCTGCGGTCCGGTCTCAACACGCTGTTGGTCGAGCACCTCTATCTCGCGGGCGCCGCTACCGGTGGCGCGCTGGGCGGCCGCGACGCCGAGTTCAAGGGCGCGGCGGATGCGCTCGACGCTAACTCGGTGGACGTATCCAAGGCCATCGGCGCCGCGTACGGCGCTGACGCCGAGAAGTCGTTCCTGCCCCTCTGGCGCAGCCACATCGGCTTCGTCGTCGACTACACCCAGGGCGTCGCCGCCAAGGACAGGGCCAAAGCCGACAAGGCGGTGGCGGATCTTGTGAAGTACACCCAGGACTCAGGTGCCTTCTTCAACGCGGCGAATGGGCTGCCCAAGGATGCCGTGGCGAAGCTGCTGGAGACCCACGTGCTCACACTCAAGGACGTGGTCGACGCCCAAGCGTCCGGGGACGTCGCCAAGGCGTACACCGCGGCCCGCACGGCCGCCGGACACATGCACATGGTGGGCGACCCCCTGGCCGACGCCACCGCCAAGAAGTTCCCTGACAAGTTCCCCGGCATGGCGATGTCCAAGGCAGCCACGCTGCGGTCCACACTGAACACCGCCCTGGTGGAGCACATGTACCTGGCGGGTGCTGCGACCGGTGGCGCGCTAGGTGGCCGCGACGCAGAGTTCAAGGCAGCCGCAGAGGCGCTGGACGGCAACTCCGTCGACATCTCCAAGACCATCGGCGCTGCGTACGGCGCCGACGCCGAGAGGGCGTTCCTCCCCCTCTGGCGCAGCCACATCGGCTTCGTCGTCGACTACACCCAGGGCGCCGCGGCTAAAGACAAGGCGAAGCAAGACACGGCCGTCTCCAACCTGGTCAAGTACACGCAGGATGCCGGCGCCTTCTTCAACGCGGCGAATGGGCTGCCCAAGGATGCCGTGGCGAAGCTGCTGGAGACCCACGTGCTCACGCTCAAGGACGTGGTCGACGCCCAGGCCGCGGGCGATCCTGCCAGGGCATTCATGGCAGCCCGCACGGCCGCCGGACACATGCACATGGTCGGCGACCCGCTAGCTGAGGCGACCGTGAAGAAGTTCCCGGAGAAGTTCGTCTAGTCGGGCGCGTGAGGCGAACACCCATGAAGGACGTGCCACTGCCATCGAGCGCAAGCCAGTACCCATGAGTGGCTCGCAGCACACCCCGCTCCTCGCCCTCGTGTCGCTCACCGCCGTTCTCGTCCTGCCGGCCTGCGTCCTTGGGGGGCAGGCCGGTGGCGAGCACACAGCGCAGCCCGCAGCGCATCACGAGCACACCGCCGGAGCAAGCACGGCCACGCAGCCCCGGCAGCCCGGGCAGCCCCGGCGGCCTTCGATGGCCTGGCACCCTCCGGCGCGGGACCGGCTGGCCGCAGCCGCCGCATCGCCCTGTTTCAGTTTGATCCACCAGCCGCCCATGCACCTGTTGGCGTGCCCGTCACGTGGACCAACACCGATCAGATCGAGCACTCGGTGACGCACGGCACATCAGCTACCCCGGGAAGCGCCTTCGATTCGGGGCTCTTCACCCAGGACCAGTCCTTCACCTTTACGTTCACTGCCCCCGGCGAGTACAGCTACTTTTGCGCCAGACACCCGTCAATGGGCGGTCTCATCCAGGTGACGGGCACTCACGCTCCACATTGAGCCGTCATACGTGCTGATCTCAGCGACCCGGAGCTCACGACTGCAGTGGCAGCCTTGGCAGCCATACGGTGAGCTCGGCGCCTCTCTCGGGCAGGTTCGCGGCGGTAATGACGCCGCCGTGCCCTTCGACGATGGCGCGCGAGATCGCCAGGCCCAATCCTGCACCCCCGCGGTCGCGACTGCGCGCCGTGTCCGCGCGGTAGAAGCGGTCGAAGATGTGTGGCAGGTGCTGCGCGGAGATGCCCGCCCCGGTGTCCCGTACCCGTGCCACCGCGTGATCGCCCTCTGGACGGACTGACAAGCACACGGCGCCACCGGCCGGTGTGTGCTCCACCGCGTTCGCCATCAAGTTGAGCAGCACCTGGTGCAGGCGCACCGGATCGCCCTGGACGGTGACGGCGCCGTCTGCTTCCAGGCGCAGGTCTTTCTGCTGCGATGCGGGCAGCACACGCGCCTGCTCGTAGACGTCGCGGGCGACGGCGTGCAGGTGCACCGGCTCGTGCCGGAGCTCCCGCGCGCCCTGCGTATCCAGCCGCGCCAGGGTGAGCAGGTCTTCCACAAGGCGGCTCATGCGCGTCAGGTCCCGGCGCATCGCCGCCGCCAGGGGCGCCGCTGCGGGAGGGTCTTCGGTCAGCGCGCGGCGCAGCACGTCAAGCTGTCCACCCAGCGCAGTGAGCGGTGAGCGGAGCTCGTGTGACGCATCCGCCACGAAGGCTCGCTGAGCGGCAATGGCCGCCTCCTGGGCCGCGAAGGCGGTGGCGAGACGGTCCGCCATGTTGTTGAAGGAACGGGTGAGGGCGCCCACCTCGTCATCCGTCTGGGCTGGTGGCACGCGCGCCGAGAGGTCGCCCGAGGCAAGCTGGTGCGTGGCCCGCGCCACGGTGCGCAGCGGCCGCAAGCCAGCGCGCGTGAGCCGGGGCCCTACCAGCGCGGCCGCCACCAGCGTCAAGATGCTGGCTCCAGGCAGGAGCACACGCGCCGCAAAGAGAGTCTCGTCCACTCGCGAGCGTGGCGCGCTCACCTGGATGAAGCCATGGCTGAGCAATGGCCACTCAGACGCCACCGGGCCGCGATGCCGGCCGATAACCGCGAGCTCCCCCGTCGTTCCCACCAGAGGGACGCTAACTCCCGAGATGGGCGTGGGTGGGCTCACCGGCGTCACCGGCGTCACCGGCGTCACCGGCGTCACCGGCGTCACCGGCGCCGACTCGGCCAGTGGAAGCAGCACCGCGAATACGCGCCCGCGGCGGCCGTCGTATGTGCCCGACCACGCGTTCTGCCCGCGCGCCAGCGCGGCGATGCCCGCGGCGGGCACTTCGCTGGCGCGCCCCGGTACGCCGCCGGCACGCGCCGCAATCTCTCCCTCTTTGCTGACGACAAGGACCGAGACGTGTGCCATCTCGATCCCTTCCATGGCGCGCGCCGCCACGGCCGCCGGCGAGCGGTCCGCACCGGTGTCCGCCTCTATGGCACGGCGGAGGCTCGCCGCCTGGCCGCTCAGCTGCGCGATGGTGCTGGCGTAGAGCCACTCTTGCAGCGAGACCTGCACCAGCATGCCGAACACGACGAGCAGGCCGGCGAGCAGGCCGACGTACCACACGGTGAGGCGGGTGGCGAGGGCACGCGGGCGCCTCGCGCGCTGGAGCAAGTGGCCCAGGCGCAGCGAGTGGCGCAGGTGGAGCCATCGCCACCTGCTAGCCATCGTCACGCAGCGTGTACCCCACGCCCCTCACGGTGCGCAGCAGCCGCGCTGGCGAGCGATCGCCCAGCTTCTCGCGCAGGTAGCCCACGTAGACCTCCACGATGTTGTCGCTGCCGGCAAAGTCATACCCCCACACCTGTTCCAGTATCTGCTGCTTGGTGAAGACGCGCCGGGGCTGCTCCAGGAAGAGCCGCAACAGATCGAACTCGCGCGGACTCAGCTCTATCGGCTGGTCGTTCCGTGTGACCTCGCGCGTGCGCGGATCCAGGGTGATCCCGGCGAACGAGGGTGCCGTGCGTGTCTGGCTCGCGCGCCGTCGCAGCACCGCCCGGATGCGAGCGACCAGCTCTTCGAACTGAAAGGGCTTGACCACGTAATCGTCGGCGCCCATCTCCAGACCGGCAACGCGGTCTGCCAGCGCGTCCTTCGCCGTCAGCATCACGATGGCAGGGTCGCCGAAGGCGGACAGGCGCCGGCAGACCTCCAGGCCGTCCATCCCTGGCAGCATCCAGTCCAGGACTACCAGGTCCGGCCGCACGCGCTCGGCGGTGCGTACCGCCTCCAGTCCATCCACGCACACGGTGACCTCGAACCGCTCATAGCCCAGGCCAACGCGGATGAACTCGGCGATGCTCGCGTCGTCCTCGACAACCAGCGCCTTCAAGGAAGATGGGGGCGGCTGGAACGGCTGGGGCGGTTCCGGGTGAGCCTCTGTGCCCTTGCTCGTGGTCATCTCTCTCTGCATCGCCAAACGGATCGCTCTCTCGCGGGACGGCCCGCGGTTGAACGTGGCACGGTACGTGGGTGCTAGTGGATCGGCTGGCCCTGCAGCAGCAGGAGCGCGTCCCAGCCCGCGAGTGCGAGCGTGTGGGTCACGATACTGCTCGCTAGCGAGCCCTGGCGACGCACGAGGAGCCCCCACATGAGACCGGCGACGAACGTGCCGGCGACGAAGAGCATCGCCATGACACCCGCTGCCTCCAGGAAGGCGCGTACGTGCCAGAGAGCAAACAGGCCGGCTTGCAGCGCCACTGCCATGTCTGGCGCATCCGGCCAGAGCTCGTCAAGCGCGGCGAGCAGCCACCCCCGGAAGTACAGCTCCTGGGCGAGCGCGCTCGCCGGTGCATAGAGCCCCACCCAGATCCAATCGATTGGACGCCCTCGATGCAGAAGCACGGCCAGCAGCATGGCCACCAATACAGCACCTAGCACCACGGTGACCGTTGTGAACCCGGCTCTCAGAATGGAGCGACACCGTAACGAGAGCGCCCTGCCACGTGCCGGCACACGGGGCAGACCGGCCCACACCAGAATGCCCAGTGCAGCATGGGCGAGCACCAGCCCCGCGGCGTAGCGAACGAACGGCTCCAACGCCAGGAGGTTGAGGAACACGTAGGGCACCACCAGCGCCACGATGGCCACGGCGCCCAGGGTTCGCCGTGCAGCGCCGGGAGAGAGCTTTGTCGCCGGCCGTGGAAAGAACGGAGCAAGGGCGAGCGTCACAGACATGGCCCCATCATCGGGGCCGGTTCTGAGCCCGTCCTGTGCCAAAGCTGAGGCGAGCCTGAGAATCTTCACGGCGCTCACGCGCGTACGCGCGTGAGCGCCGTGAGGGTGTCCAGGAGCAGGTCCCGCACGTCGCTCTCTGCGACCGGCAGAAACGTGAGCGCGCGGTCTACACCACGTTCAACGCTCAACATTCAAGGTTCAAAGGGGGCGGGGCTGCGGGTTCCGCGGTGGCTTCCCTTCGGCACGCCAGTTCCCGGGGTCAGTGTCGGCCCTGGCATCTCGACCACTCTAGCCATTAGGACGATAGCCCCGACCCGCGTGAGTGATACGACTGATGCGAGCGTGGGCGAAGGAGCGGCCGTTCGGGACCGAGCTGGGCGACGTGAGCATTGTGGAAGTGCGGTAGCTATAACTCACCTCATCGCTACCACAAGCGGCACGCTGTTACACGGGCCGCAAGCCTGCGTGGTCTGCAACCCGTGGGGCTCTCTTCCTGGTGTGACGCCGTCATCTCGAAGTGCCCGGCCGTGAGTCACGCCGCGGACGATCCGAACCCTTGAATCCCTACCGCTGGGTCATGCTCGGCCTCGCCTGGGCGGCGTACGCATCATTCGGCCTGGTGAGCGCCTCGCTGGCGCCGCTCATCACGCCGATCACGGCCGAGCTGGGCATCACATACACCCAGATGGGGATGATCCTCGGCGCCTGGCAGCTCGCCTACATCGGCGTGGCGTACAACGCCGGGCGCGTGCTCGACCGCGTGGGGCTGCGCCGCGGGCTCGGGGTGGGCATCCTGGTCATCGCGGCGTCGGCGCTGGCGCGATCGCTGGCGATCGACTTCTGGACGATGTTCGCGGCCGTAGCGCTGTTCGGCGTGGGCGCGCCGATGGTCTCCATAGGGGCCCCGAAGCTGATCGCGACCTGGTTCGATGCACGTGAGCGCGGCGGCGCGGCGGGCATCTACGCGACCGGGCCTTCGGTCGGCTCGATCCTGGTGCTGACGAGCACGAACGCCGTGCTGCTGCCCGCCACCGGCGGGTGGCGGCCCACCATCGCGGTCCTCGCCGGCGGCGCGCTCGCCGTCGCGCTCGCCTGGTGGCTGTTCGCGCGCGACGAGCGCGGCCACGGCGGCGCAGTCGCGGCCGGCCCCACGCGGGGTCTGGGTGACCTGCTGCGCGTGCGGAACGTCTGGCTGGTCGTGGTGATCGGGTTCGCGTCGTTCCTGTCCGGCCATGCACTCGGCAACTGGCTGCCGAAAATCCTCGAGGCGCGCGGTTTCGACGCGGTCAGCGCCGGCTACTGGGCGTCCATTCCAAGCGTCTTCGGCATCGCCGGCGCGCTGACGCTGCCGCGGCTGGTCCGCGCCGAGCACAGAGTCTGGGCGGTCGCGCTGATGCTGGCGGTGAGCGCGGCCGCGACGGCCACCATCGCGCTTGGCGGTGGGCCCCTGCTGCTCGGCGCGCTGGTGGTCCAGGGGTTCGTGCGCAACTCGGTCACGCCATTCCTGATGCTGCTGATGATGGAGTCGCCGGCGGTCGGCGCGGCGGCCATGGGCGCCGCCGCCGGGCTGTTCTTCACGGTCGGCGAGATCGGCGGCTTCGCGGGACCATCGGCGATGGGCCTTCTCTTAGATCTAACCGGTGGCTTCACCCTGGGACTGTCCGCCCTGGCAGCGGTGCTGCTGGCGATGGCGATCGCCTGCCTCGGCCTGGAGCGCCAGCGGCCAGGAGTCCCGGCGGACGCCCAGCGGCTCGTGAAAGCGCCGTCACCTTAGAGCTGGTTTCACAGCCCCCGTTCGTGGTGAGCCTGTCGAACCATGCCCTTCGAAAAGCTCGGGGCGACCGGACGGAATTGAAGCGACCTCTTGGCCCGCTGCGTCCAGCGTGAGCGTGCCAGCGGGGCTAGAGACCGCGGGCGTGGAAGCGCTCTATCGTCATACGGATGCCGATACGCGGCGAGCGCTCTATACGTGCCCAGCGCTGGGAGCCCAGACGCTGGCCGATATAGCGGGGCGCGATGTGGTCGTCCACGTCGCGCTCCTGCCGGGCCCGGTCCTCGACCAGCTCGGCGGCGCCCTCCAGCGTGACGTAGCGCATGCCGTCTTCGATGCACAGCGACATCCGTGGATCGCGGCGCAGGTTCTTCACCTTCAGCAGGTGATTGGAGCTGTTCAACAGGATGACGTCCTCGTCCGGATGCAGCGCGTACCACATCACCGTCAGCTGCGCCATGCCGGAGCGGTTGATCGTCGCCATCACCGCGTAGTGGGGCTGCTCGAGGAACTCGCGCACGTTCTGGGGGAGCATCGGTCTCTTGGAGCAGTCACCGTAGCAGGCGGCCGCGCCAGCGGGCGCGCCGCCCGTGGGAACGGTCCAAACCCGCGCTCGGGTCCTGTTGCGCCTCAGACCTCCAGGTCGGCCCCGACCAGCCGCCGGTAGGCCTCGCGGTACTTCTCGGCCGTGCGCGCGGCCACCTCCGGGGGCAGCTCGGGCGCGGGTGGCTGCTTGTCCCACCCGCTCGCGTCCAGGAAGTCGCGCAGGTACTGCTTGTCGAAGCTAGCCTGGCTCTGCCCCACCCGGTACTGGTCGGCCGGCCAGAAGCGGGACGAGTCGGGGGTCAGCAGCTCGTCGATCACAATCAGCTCCCCGTCGACCAGACCGAACTCGAGTTTGGTGTCGGCGATCACGATGCCGCGCTCGCGCGCGAACGCCCTCGCCCAGGCATAGACGTTCAGCGTCACCTCGCGCAGACGGGCCGCCAGCTCGCGCCCCACCAGCGCCTCGACCTCGGCGTAGCTCATCGGCAGGTCGTGGCCGGTCTCGGCCTTGGTCGTCGGCGTGAAGAACGGCTCCGGTAGCTCCGCGCCCTCGTGCAGGCCGGCCGGCGCGGGTTGGCCGCCGATCGTGCCGGTGCGCCGGTACTCGGCCCAGGCCGACCCGGCCAGGTAGCCGCGCGCGACGCACTCGACGTCGATCCGCTCCGCCTTGCGGCACAGCATCGCGCGGCCGCGCAGCGCGGGGTCGTCGGGGTAGGGATCGGCCGAGAGCATGTGGTTCTCGATGAGGTGGGCCGTCTTACCGAACCAGAACGCGGAGAGCTGGGTCAGCAGGGCTCCTTTGTCGGGGATCGGCGTTGGCAGCACGACATCGAAGGCGGAGAGCCGGTCGCTGGCGACCAGCAGGACCGTGTCGCCGAGGTCGTAGACGTCGCGCACCTTGCCGCGGCGCATCGTGGCGTAGTCGAAGGCGCCGAAGCGCTCCTGGTTGCTCATGGGTTCCCCTTTCTCGATTGACGCGATCGTGCGGTCCACTAGCTCGACCAGCCGGCCCAGCCGGCCCTGCTGCTCGACCAGGAGCCGCCGGTGCGCCCGCAGCGCCTCGGTCCGGTCGAACGTGGGGCTGTCCACGAACGCCTTGACATCTTGGAGGCTGAAGCCGAGTTCGCGGAAGAACAGCACCTGCTGCAGCCGCTCGAGGTCGGCGTCCGAGTAGAGCCGGTACCCTGCCGGGCTGGTCGCCGCCGGCCGGAGCAGCCCGATCCGGTCGTAGTGGTGCAGCGTGCGCACGCTGACCCCCGCCACGTCTGCGACCGCCTTGACCGTGTAGCCCATTGCCCGTGCCTCCGGAATGAGACGGTAAGGTATGACGCCACGTCAGGGTCAAGCGCCGGCCACGAGGCACGGTGCCGTACCCGAAAAAGGAGCACACGAGCATGCAGCCCAAAAACACGATCTGCCTCTGGTTCGACAGGGACGCGGAAGAGGCGGCACGCTTTTACGCCGCGACCTTTCCGGACAGCGAGGTGACCGCCGTTCACATGGCGCCCGGCGACTACCCGGACGGGAACGCGGGCGACGTGCTGACGGTGGAGTTCACCGTGTGCGGCATCCCCTGCATCGGCCTGAACGGCGGCCCCGCGTTCAAGCACAGCGAGGCCTTTTCCTTCCAGATCGCGACGGACAGCCAGGAAGAGACGGACCGCTACTGGAACGCCATCGTCGGCAACGGCGGCGAGGAAAGCGCGTGCGGGTGGTGCAGGGACCGCTGGGGCCTCTCGTGGCAGATCACCCCACGCGTACTGACGGACGCACTCGCGGCCGGCGGTGAAGAGGCCAAGCGGGCCTTCGATGCGATGATGTCGATGCAGAAGATCGACGTCGCGGCGATCGAGGCGGCGCGGCGGGGCTAACGCACCGCCGACGGCTGGTAGTTTCGTCACGCCCGCGGCCGAACGGACCCTGCGCGGAGCACCCCACGTGCAGTGTCGGCCAGAAGCGGCTGTGCCTCAGATGTCATTGCGCGGCTGCGGCGGTGCCCCGCATGGTCTGACTGAGGCGGCCTGCGGGTGACTTCGGCGTTGTTGTACTACCAGCAACACGTAATTCCTGAGCAGCAAAGGGAGAGACGGTGTACCAGGAATCGGCCACGGTGTATGACGCGCTGTACCGCGCCGCGGGCAAGGACTACGCTGCGGAAGCGGCGGAGGTGCGTGCCCGGGTTGAGGCGCGGAAGCGCTCGCCCGGGACGGCGCTGCTTGACGTGGGGTGCGGCACGGGTGCGCACTTGGAGCACCTTGCACGCTGGTATGCCGTGGAGGGACTCAATCTCTCGCCCGAGATGCTCGCCGTTGCACGCGAGCGGTGCCTTGGCGTGCCGCTGCACCAGGCCGACATGACCGACTTCGCACTGGGGACGCGGTTCGACGTGGTGGTCAGCCTATTCAGCTCGATCGGGTACGTTCGCACGGTCCAGGCCCTCCACCGTGCCGTCCGCGCGATGGCCGATCATCTGCTGCCGGGTGGCGTGCTGGCCATCGAGCCATGGCTGACGCCGGAGGAGTGTGGGAGCGGAGGAACGGGCATAGTGTGCGTCGACGCGCCAGCTTTGAAGGCGGCGCGGGTCCATTCCAACACGGTGGAAGGCCGGCTCCTGGTCATGAACTGGCATCTCCTCGTCAGCACCCCGGCCGGTGGCGTTCCAGTAGCGCTACGTCACAGAGCGCCATGAGACGGGGCTGTTCACAGATCAGGAGTACCGCGACGCGTTCGCGGCGGCCGGTGTCGACGTGGAGCACCAATCCACTGAGCACGTCGGGCGTGGTCTGTACCTGGGATCGCGCCTGCCGTGAGTGCGGATCGAATCGGTACCTAGGTGCCTAGAACCTGACCAACCCCACCGCCGGGCCGCAGGGCCCTTCACGAGCGCGACCTTTGGGGGCAAAGCTGCCAGAAGCAGGTCCTGGAACTCTGCACGCGTCCCGATGTCGAGAATGTGGCGCTGACTCCGTCTCATGAATACCAGCGGCCACGACGGGTCGCCGGACAGACCAAGAAAGCCACTATGAAATGAGAGGGATGACCGCGCAACCGAACCAGATCGCCGAGGTGCTGAACCGACCGCTCAGCCAGGAGCTGCTCGCCCGCGACCTGACCCGCCTTGCCTACATCGCCAAGGACGGCACACCCCGCAGCATCCCGATCGCGTTCACCTGGAACGGCGCGGAGATCGTTATATGCACGGCGAAGAACGCGCCAAAGCTCCCCGCCCTGCGGGCCAACCCGATGGTCGCCCTGACTATCGACACCGAGGTGCACCCGCCCAAGATCCTGCTCATCCGCGGCCGGGCCGAGCTAGACGCCGTCGACGGCATCCCCGACGAGTATCTCCAGATGAACGGGAGCTACACGATGACGCCCGAGCAGCGGGTGGAGTGGGAGGCGGGGGTGCGCTCGCTCTACGACGGCATGGTCCGGATCGTCGTGACCCCGACGTGGGCGAAGCTGATCGACTTCGAGACCACTCTGCCGAGCGCGGTCGAGGAGCTGGTCCGGCAGCGGGACGAGCGCCAGCGCGCTTGAGTTTATTTAAGGAGAACATGATGGCCAAGTACCTGCTGCTCAAGCACTACCGGGGTGCGCCGGCACCGATCAACGACGTGCGGATGGACCAGTGGACGCCGGAGGAGGTTTCCGCCCACATCCAGTACATGGAGGACTTCGCCGCGCGGCTCGAGGGCAGCGGCGAGTTCGTCGACGGCCAGGCGCTCTCCCCACAGGGCACCTTCGTCCGCTACGACGGCCAGGGGCGGCCACCGGTCACCGATGGCCCGTTCGCCGAGACCAAGGACTTGATCGCCGGCTGGATGGCGATCGACGTGGAGAGCTACGAGCGGGCGCTCGAGCTGGCCGCCGAGCTGTCCGCGGCGCCGGGTGCGGGCGGGAAGCCAATCCACGAATGGATCGAGGTGCGCCCGTTCCTGACCATGCCCCCCACCATCACCGAGTGACCCGCCGTGGATGAGGCCCTGCTGCGAACCCTTACCCCCACCGTGATCGGCATCCTCGTCCGCCGCGGAGCAGACTTCGCGGCGGCCGAGGACGCCGTGCAGGACGCGCTGGTGGAGGCGGTGCGCGTGTGGCCGGACGATCCGCCGCGGGACCCGCAGGGCTGGTTGGTGGCCGTGTCCTGGCGGAAGTTCCTGGATGCCACACGCGCCGCTACCTCCCGGCGGCGGCGCGAGGTGCTGGTCGAGGCGGAGCCCGTGCCCGCCCCGAGCAGCGTCGGCGGTACGGGCGAGGCGGTGGACGACACGCTGCAGCTGTACTTCCTGTGCGCGCACCCGTCCCTGACACCAGCTTCCGCGGTCGCGCTCACGCTGCGTGCGGTAGGCGGTCTAACCACGCGGCAGATCGCGCAGGCCTACCTGGTGCCGGAGGCAACCATGTCCCAGCGCATCAGCCGGGCCAAGCGGACCGTCTCGGGGGTCCGCTTCAACCGGCACGGCGACGTCGCCACCGTGCTGCGGGTGCTCTATCTGGTCTTCAACGAGGGCTACTCCGGCGACGTCGACCTTGCCGGCGAGGCGATCCGGCTCACCCGCCAGCTGGCGGCCAGGACGACGCACGAGGAGGTGGCCGGGCTGCTGGCGCTGATGCTGCTGCACCACGCGCGGCGCCCGGCACGCACCCGCCCCGACGGGAGCCTGGTGCCGCTGGCCGAGCAGGACCGCGGCCTGTGGGACACCCGCCTGATCGCGGAGGGCGTAGACGTGCTACAGGCAGCGCTCGCCCGCGACCGCCTGGGCGAGTTCCAGGCCCAGGCCGCCATTGCCGCGCTCCACGCCGACGCCCGCACGGCAGAGGAGACCGACTGGGTGCAGATCGTCGAGTGGTACGACGAGCTGGTGCGCCTGACCGACAGCCCGGTGGCCCGCCTCAACCGGGCCGTCGCGGTCGGCGAGGCCGCCGGCCCGCGGGCCGGCCTGGCTACTCTGGCGGGGCTCGACCCCGCCCTGCCCCGCTACACCGCCGTCGCGGCGTACCTCCGCGAGCGCGACGGTGACCCGGCGACCGCAGCGCAGCTCTACGCCGAAGCCGCGCGATCCGCGCACAGCCTCCCCGAACGCGACCACCTCACCCGACAGGCCGCACGGCTCAACACGCAGCTGCGCACGTGAGGGGTGGGGTCGGCGACGCTCCAGCGCAGCCGCGTGCTCCGGTACCGTCCTGCCGGTCGCCCGACGCCCGAAGCGCCACCACCTGACGAGTCCCTTGTCGCGCGCTCAGCGGGCGACCGCGTACTCCAGGAGCATGATGCCGGACTTGGGGTACAGGCGATTGCCGGTGAGCGACAGCTTCACCTGGGATGCGGGCGGCGGGAGCATGGGGATGCCGCCGCCGAGCAGCACCGGGACGACAGCGGGCTCGACAGTGTCGACCAGCCCGGCCTCTAGGAGCGTGCGGAAGAGCTCGCCGCCCCCGTAGAGCCAGATGTCTTTGCCCGGCGCCGCCTTGAGCGCGCGCACGGCCTCCGCGGGGTCGGTGCCCACGATAGTCACGGACGGATGATCGGCCGGCCGGAGCGTGCGCGAGACGACGACCACGTCGAGGCCGGGCGGCATGCCGCCTCCGCCCTGCTCGAGCCCGGCGAGATATGTCTTGCGCCCCATGACGGCGGTGTCGAACTGAGCGTAGAGGGCCGCGAAGTCGATATCGGGGTCCTCCGCGATCCAGTCGAACCCGCCGTCCGGGGCGGCGATGTAGCCGTCGAGGCTGCTGGCCACCTGATAACGAAGTCGCCGCATGCTGCGCTCCTGGTCCGTGCGTGAGTTGCCTCAACCATCGTACCGGACACGAACCGCGGGTCTGCGTGGGGCCGCCTCTCGGCGGCGGCCCCTAGCCGGACTGCTTGGCCAGCTGCTCGAAGGCGGCCATCTCCATCCAGACTACTTCCCAGTGGTGGCCATCCAGGTCCTGGAAGGTGCGCTGGTACATGAAGCCGTGGTCGTCCGCCGGCTTGCTGGAGGTAGCGCCGGCGGCGAGCGCCTTGTCCACCAGATCGTCCACGTCTGCCCGGCTGTCGGCAGAGATGGCCATGATGGCCTCCATCTGCCGGTTGGGGTCGGCGATGTCCTTCTTATGGAAGCTCTTGAAGAAGTCCTCCTCAAGCAGCATCACGAAGGCCTCGTCGTTGAGGATCATGCACGTGGCGTTTTCGCTCGTGAAGCGGGGATCGAAGCTGAAGCCGAGCGCGGTGAAGAAGTCCACCGATCGCTTGAGGTTGCTAATTGGGAGGTTGAGGAAGAGTTTGCGCGGTTTGACTGGCACGGCGCCATCGTAGCAGCCGCGGCCGCGTTGCATCCTCCCACCCTGCAGCACATGCGCGAGTTGGGCAAGGCTTTGCTGGCGCTTGTGACGGCCGTCCGCTGGGCCCCGCCACCCTCTACTAGTTACCTCCCATCCGCGCGCCCCAGGGGAGCGGTACCGGTCGCGCCATCCGGTGCCCCGGCCGGCGTGCCTGGCGGATTGCTGTACGGCTCGCCCGTGACCTTCGCGCGGATCGTCCCGGCTAGGTCCACGAGCTCTCTGCGGAGGCTAGCCAGGTTCTCCCTTGCCTGTGACGTGCCGGCCAGCGGCTCCGCGTCCTCCTGGGGAACGATCACCGCCATGGCGGCATAGGCGAGCAGCAGGGTGCCGCCCGCGGGCGGGAACAACGCCACCAGGACGAAGCCGACGCGCACGAGCGTCGGGTCGAGGCCGAAGGACTTCGCGATCCCGCCGCAGACGCCGAAGAGCATCCGCTCTGTCCGCGCCCGCCGGAGGGCGGGGCGCGCGGCTGGGCCAGCCGGCAACGCCGGAGCGGGTAGCGTGAAGGGAGTCGGTGGAGTGGTCGGTTCGGTCATGGTTCTTGGTCCTTTCACCGTCGGAACGGCCATCGTCTCTACACCCGGTCGGGTGGGTTTCTTTCAGGCGCCTCATGCAGTGGCTCTATGTGATGGTTTCACAACCTCCGTTCGTCCTGAGCTTGTCGAAGGACCCGGGCAGGTTCTGAAACAACCTCTAACCTGCGCGCTCGGTGTCCACGGGCACGGGCCACGGGTCCAGACTACGGCCGGCGCCGCGCCGCGTCATCGGCGCCGCGTGGGGCCGCTCTCAGCAAAGTGTGGAGACGGAACCCCCATCCCGCGGATGACTTGCGGCCCGCTGCCCCCTACGCTGGCTGTAGCTCGCTCGGCCCGGTGGGCCGGGAAACGCAAGCCACCCAAGAGGAGAAACAGACATGGCAACGGCACGATTGGCATATCCCCGTGAGGCGGACCAGCAGCGGACGGAGGAGGCGCCGCTCCGGCGCCGGGGTGGCGGCCCGGCTGCGTGGGTGCGCGCGCACCCGGTGAGCGCCTACCTCCTCTGGTTCTTCACCCTCGGGTGGGCGCCGGCATTCGTTCCCCCCGTGCTCAGGAGCGCTTTCGGCGTCGATCTGCCGCCTTGGGCGGCGCAGCTGTTCATCATCGCGGTCACGCTCTTCGGGATGTTCCTCCCGGCGGTGGTGATCACGCGGATCGCGGACGGTCCCAGGGCGGCGCGTGCGCTGCTCCGGCGCACGTTCGACGCTCGTGTCTCACCGCGGTGGTACGCCCTGGCACTGCTCGTCGTCCCCGCTGCCGCGGCGGCCATGGCCGCCGCGTCCTACGGTCCGCCGGCCGTCGCGACGGCAACCGAGCTGCTCTCGGCCATCGCCGGTGGCCTGCTCCTCCAGACGGCCGTCCACCTATTCACGAACAACCTCTGGGAGGAGGTGGCGGTGATGGGTTTCCTGCAGGCGCGGTTGCAGGGCCGCCATGGCGCCATGCGCGCCGCCGCGATGACATCGGTGGTGTTCGCGCTGCAACACCTGCCGATGCAGTCAGGCACCCCGACCGAGCTCGGACTCTACGTGCTCCTGGCGACCGCCGTGATGCTCCCGTTCCGGTCGCTCATGGCGTGGGTGTACAACCGCACCGGCAGCCTGCTGTTGGTGGGGCTGGCGCACGCGGCCGGCAACGCGGCCGCGGTGGGGAGCGGGTTCGGCGACCCCTTCCTCCGGTACCTGTACCCGGACCAGAACGTGGGGGTGACACACGTCCTGGGGATCGCCCTCATCGGCCTGTTGGTGATCGCGGGCACGCGGGCGCGACTGGGCCACCCCGTCCGCCTGGCCGTGGGACTGTCACAGTAACTCGCCGGCGGAGAGGTCCGGGTGCGCCGTTGAGCGCGGCGGTGCGCCAGTTGTATGCCGCAGGCAACGCCGTTACGCCAGTACGGCAGCACGTGCGGCCGGCCAGTTCTCCCTTCACCCGCCAGTGCGTGCAAACCCCTGAACCGTGTGACGTGGATCACAAGAGTCACAATGCAGCGCCCGGCTCTTCCGCCAGCCGCCAGAAGGCGGGACCGTTGCCGGTCCCGCCTGCTATGAGCGCTGTGGATTGGCCGAGGGGGGCCTGCATCCCTCCCCGCGACTTGCTACGGAGCTACGCAGCCGCGCCTGCCAGGTCCAGCGTCACCGTCCTCGCGGGCACGGCAGCCGGTGCGGCCGCTGCAGCCGGAGTGGCGCTAAACCCCTTGACCATCAGCCAGATGCCGAGCGAGAGCTCCCAGACAAACTCCGCGCTCGTGCCGATCACCTGCCACACCGAGCCCGCCTCGAAGATCCCCAGCATCGCGCCAATGGCGTACGTGCACAGCATGGGGCCTGCGACGACCCCCACCATGGCCAGGCGACGCGGCACCAGGCGGGACCGGTACAGCAGGTAGCTCAGCAGCATCCCGTTCCCGATACCGACGACGAAGCCGGGTCCGAGCGCGAACGTCCACTGGTGGAGCGCGACGAGCGCCTGGCCGACCGCCAGGAGGGCGCCGGCATCCGCGCCCGTGCTCATGCCTGTGACCGCGGCATCTTGCCGCAGCGTCACGACCGTGAGCAGGCTGAGGATGCCAACGGCGATGAATGCGCTCTCGATGATGCGAGCCGTGACCCAGCCGAGGGCAGCGATCTCGCTCACCCGCTTGAGGATCGGGAACAGCACGACGGCACTGGCGACGTTGCTGATGATGAGCAACAGCTCCAGGACCGCTCCCCAGATCACGCGGGTGTCGGCGCCCGCTCCGAGGATGTAGCCGGGGTCGTTCACTATGGGGGCGTAGTGATACAGGAACGGCGGGATCGAGGTGAGATACGTGATCACGAGCAGGAGCCCCGCGATGAACGCGAGCTTCCTCTCTAGCTGCTTGGTGACGAACATGAGTCTTTCTCCTATTTCTGCGCGTACTGGTTTCTGCGTTCTGCCTGCCCGCCTTCGTGAGCCGGTCCGCTGCACTCGCTGCGGTGTCCCTAAGGTAGTCCTGGGTGGGGTAGGCGGGCATCACCACAATTGGTGATTGCTGTGGTGATTGCTCCGCCGGGCGGCACGAGCCTGTACTATGGGCGCAGTCAACACCCGCCGTGGCTGGGCGCCCGGTTGGCGCAGAGGGGGAGGTGGTTATGGCAAGCCCGCTGCTGGAGACCAAGCTCCACGTCCCCGCGCCGCGGCGCGGAGATGTGCCACGTCCTAGGCTGAGCGAGCGCCTTGGGCGCGCCGCCGCCGCGACGAAGCTGACGCTGGTCTCCGCACCGGCCGGGTTCGGGAAGACGACGCTCTTGGCGGAAGGACTGGCAGCCGTCCAGGCCGGCGAACGATCGGATGAACGGTCGGTGGCGTGGCTCTCGCTCGACGAGGGCGACAACCACCCCGCGTCCTTTTGGACCTACCTGGTCGCCGCGCTGCGCACGGTGGCGCCCGGTGCCGGCGCGGGCGCACTCTCGCTCGTCCAGTCGCCGCAGCCTCCGCCGATTGAGCTACTCCTCGCGCCTCTGCTCAACGAGCTCGGCGCCCTCCCCAATGACGTCGTGTTGGTGCTCGACGACTACCACGTCATCGTCGATCGCCAGGTCCAGGACGGCGTGGCCTTCCTGCTCGACCACTTGCCGCCGCGGCTGCACCTGGTCATCGCCAGCCGCGCCGATCCGGCGCTGCCCCTGGCCCGCCTGCGGGCGCGCGGCCAGCTCGCCGAGTTCCGCGCCGCCGACCTGCGTTTCGCGCCGGACGAGGCGGCGGCGTATCTCAACGGGGCGATGGGACTGGAGCTGTCCGTGCGCGAGGTGGCGGCGCTGGAGGGCCGCACCGAGGGGTGGATCGCCGCGCTGCAGCTGGCGGCGCTCTCGGTGCGCGGGCGCACCGACGTGGCCGGGTTCATCGCGAGCTTTGGGGGGAACAACCGCCACGTCGTCGATTACCTGGCCGGGGAGGTCCTGCAGCGCCAGCCGGAGCGCGTGCGGACGTTTCTGCTGCGGACCGCCATCCTAGACCGGCTCAACGGGTCGCTGTGCGATGCCGTGACCGGCCAGGACGGCGGCAGGGCCATGCTGGAGGCGCTCGACCGCGAGAACCTCTTCGTCGTCCCGCTGGACGACCGCCGCCGCTGGTACCGCTACCACCACCTCTTCGCGGACGTGCTGCGCGCCCACCTGGCAGACGAGCAGCCCGACCTGGCGCCGTCTCTCCACGAGCGGGCGAGCGAGTGGCACGAGCGGCACGGCGAGCGGCCCCAGGCGATCCGCCACGCCCTCGCCGGCGGTGACTTCGAGCGCGCGGCCAGTCTCGTCGAGCTCGCGGCGCGAGCCACGCTCAGGGGCTCCCGGTCCGCCAGCCTGCTCGAGTGGCTCCGGAGGCTCCCGGATGCCGTGGTCCGGACGCGGCCGGTGCTCTGCGTCTACTACGCCTTCGCCCTGTTCGGAAGGGGTGAGATGGACGGCGCGGCGGCCCGGCTGCGTGACGCCGAGCGGTGGCTTGGCGCAGAGCCCCTCGCGGCCGGAGAGCCGCCGGCCGGGGCGCCGGCCCGGATGGTCGTCGCGGATGAGGAGGAGTTCCGCTCCGTGCCGGGGATCATTGCGTTGGCCTGGGCTTTCTATGCCCAGGTCCACGGCGACATCGCAACCACCCGCGACGAAGCGCGCCGGGCGCTGGAGCTCATGCCAGAGAGTGACCACGTATGGCGCGGCGGCGCCGCGGTGCTGCTGGCGCTCACGCACTGGGCGAGCGGCGACCTGGCCGAGGCGCAGCGCGTCCACGACGGCGGCGTCGCCAGCCTGGAGCGGTCCGGCGATATCTCCCTGGCGATCAGCGCGTGCTACGACGGTGCCGACCTCAGGAAGGCGCGGGGACGTCTCTCCGAGGCGGAGCGCACCTACAAGCGCGCGCTGCGCCTCGCGCAGGAGCACGGCGACGCTGCCATCCTGGGAGTGGCCGACCTGCACCTGGGGCTGAGCGACCTCTACCGCGAGCGGAACGACCTGGAAGCCGCCAGGCGGCACCTACAGCGCAGCGAAGAGCTGGGCAGAATAGCCGCGCTGCCCCAGACCGCCGCTCGTGAATGCGTTGCCAGGGCGCGTCTGCGTCAGATCGAAGGCGACCACGATGGCGCCCTCGAGCTTCTCGAGCGCGCGGAGCGGCTGTACGTCAGGGGGCCAGTCCCAGAGGTCCGCCCAATCGCGGCGCTGAGGGCGCGGGTGTGGGTCACGCAAGGCAGGCTCGCCGAGGCGCTGGATTGGGCACGCGCGCACGGCCTGTCCGCCGGCGACGACCTCGACTACCCGCGTGAGTTCGCGCACATCACCCTGGCGCGAGTGCTCGTCGCCCGACGAGACGGCGACGCCCTCGGATTCCTCGGTCGCCTCCTCGCCAAAGCCGACGCACACGGGAGGACCGGCAGCGCGATCGAGATCCTCGTCTTGCAGGCGCTCGCCCACCGGGCACAGGGCCAGATCGCTTCCGGTCTCGCTCCCCTGGAACGTGCGCTGGCGCTGGCCGAGCCGGAGGGCTACGTCCGGACCTTCGTGGGCGAGGGGGAGCCTATGCGTGAGCTCCTGCGCCGCGCCGCTGCTTCCGGCGCCTCGGTCGCGTATGCCCACCGTCTGCTCACCGCACTTAGCGAGCAGACGGCCTCAGCCGCCGCCCCGCAGCCGGCGGGTGCTCCCCTGGTCGAGCCGCTGACCGCACGCGAAGTGGAGGTCATGCGCCTCGTCGTCATGGGCCTGCGCAACCAGGAGATCGCCGACCAGCTGGTGATCAGCCTGCCCACCGTCAAGCGCCACATCGCGAACTCGTACGGCAAGCTCGGCGTCGATCACCGCACCGAGGCCGTCGCCCGCGCCACCGAGCTGGGCCTGCTCGAGCACTCCGTCCGGCCCTGAGCCCGCAGGCCGGGTGACCGGGTGATCGCGCACAACTCTCCATTACGCGTGCGTCCCCTGTGAGCTTTAGCTCACCCCGCAGGAACGGAGCGCCCTCTACCGGACTCTCTCTTGCGCGGTAGCCGTACAGAAGCACCCCCTACACCCCCAAACTGCACCCCCCATCTGCACCTTTCGGTCGATGGCGGCACGTGCCAATGCCGCCATAGTGGTCCTTGACCCGCGGCGAGCACCGCGAGCACAGCCAAGGAGCCACAGATGACAAACACGACCGTGAGCCCGACCCAGCGGCACGACGAGTCCACACTGCACGAAGTCCGCGTACACGGGCACCTGGACGACCGGTGGACCCAGTGGGCCGAAGGACTGACGTTCACGCACGAGAGCGACGGCACCACGACGTTGACCGGCCCGATCGCCGACCAGGCCGCGCTGCACGGCCTGCTCAACCGCATCCGCGACCTGAACGTGCCGGTCGTCTCGGTTCGACGGGTAGACGCCGGCGGCGAGAACGGCCAGGACAGCGAGGACGGCGAGGTCAGCGGGACGGGCACGGCGAGCACGACGATGCGGGCGATCGTGCAGGACCACTATGGCGACAGCAATACCCTGCATCTGACCGAGATCGCAAAGCCGGCGGTGGGGGACGATGACGTGCTGGTCCGCATCCGCGCGGCGAGCGTCCACAGCGGCGACTGGCACATCATGACCGGCCGGCCGTACCTGATGCGCGTCATGGGCTTCGGGTTCCGCGCGCCCAAGGCTCGCGTGCGGGGCATGGACATGGCGGGGACCATCGAGGCGGCGGGCAAGAACGTGACGCGGTTCCGGGCGGGCGACGACGTGTTCGGCACCTGCGACGGCGCCTTCGCGGAATACGCGACCGCCCGGCCGCACTCGCTGGCGCCCAAGCCGGCGAACCTCACCTTCGAGCAGGCGGCGGCGGTGCCCACCTCGGCCGTCATCGCCTACCACGCCTTGCGGCACAAGGGGGCGGTGCAGTCGGGCCAGTCGGTGCTCATCATCGGCGCGTCGGGCGGCGTGGGCATGTTCGCCGTGCAGATCGCCAAGGCACGTGGCGCCGTGGTGACCGGCGTGTGCAGCACGGGCAAGATGGACGCGGTGCGCTCCCTTGGGGCGGACCACGTCGTCGATTACACGCGGGAGGACGTCACCCGGAGCGGCCGGCAGTATGACCTCATCCTGGATATGGTCGGGCGTAGCCCGCTGTCGCAGCTCAGGCGGATGCTCACGCAACGGGGGACGCTGGTGCTGGTGGGTGGGGAGGGGGGCAACAGCCTGACCGGAGGCCCCCTGCTCCGGTCCCTCCGCGCTCTGGTGCTGTCGCTCTTCGTGAGCCAGCGACTCCGCCCGATTGTGGCACTGGCGAACGCAGCGGAACTGCAGGCCCTGACCGACCTCATGGATGCGGGCAAGGTCACCCCCGTGATCGACAGGACCTACCCGCTCGCCGAGGTCCCCGACGCTATGCGCCGCCTCGCCGCCGGCACCGCGCGCGGGAAGCTCGTCATCACCATGTGACCGCTAGGGCCGGGGCGGACTGTCCGGTTCGCCCTCCGGCCTCACAACGACTACTCCATGACACCGACTATCTGCACCCCAGAGATAAGACACGAAATGACAACTACCGTATTGGACCGAAAGACCCTCACCCTCCCAGAGGTACTGCCCTGGCAGACGACTTCGACTCCCAGAGAGACAACGACACCCACTCAGTGGAAGGCGCGAATCGCGGGCGCCCTGTGGCTGCTCATCGCCGTACTTGCCGGCTTCGTCCACTTCTACGTTCCCAGTCAGCTGCTCGTACCCGGAGACGCCGCGGCCACAGCCACCAGGATCATGGCCTCCGAAGGGCTCTTCCGCCTGGGCATGGCCGCCGAGCTGACGCTCCTCGCAATCGAGGTGGTGGTTGCCGTCCTCGTGTATTCACTCCTCAGGCCGGTGGACCGCACCCTCTCACTGGTGGCGGCCACGCTCCGAGTGAGCATGATCGTCGTCCACGGCGTCAACGTGATCAACCAGGCGGTCGCGCTGCTCCTGGTGAGCGGCGCCGGGTACCTGACCGTATTCGGGCCCGACCAGCGCCATGCGCTCATGATGCTGTTCCTCGACGCCTATGGCGCGGGGTTCAGCCTCGGGATGGTGTTCTTCGGCGTCCACTTCTTCCCAATGGGGTACCTCATCTACAAGTCCGGCTACTTTCCGCGAGCCCTGGGTGTCCTCTTCCTGGCCGCGGGTACGGCCTATCTCATAGACACGTTCGCACTGGTCCTCGTGGCCAACCACACGATCGGCGCACCCTACTTCGCGCTTCCAATCATCGTCGCGGAGAGCGCGTTCCCTGTGTGGCTCCTGATCAAGGGAGTACACACCGCGCGGTGGCAGCAGCGAGCGGAGCTCAACGCCCGGCGGGAGGCCGCCACGCGGGCCTCCGCCGGCGGGCTGCCGGCCTTCGCGGGACCGCTCGACCTCAGATCGGCGTAGGCAGCCGATACGCAGCAAGCAGCCGCGGACGGCCACGGAGCGCCGTGGACCTACTGACCAACTGACAGAAATGAGAACCACATGGCAGCGATCGCACTCGAACGAGGACCGACTCTGACCGCCGAAGCGGAGAACCAAACGCACGCAACCGTGCTGGGTCGTGTCAACCATGCTGCACACCGAACGACCGCGAGAATCGTGGGGGCGATGTACCTCGCGGGGTTCGTCGTGGGCATTACGGGGATCGTACTCATCCAGTCCATTCTTGGTGCGCCGGATCATCTTGCCACTCTTCCCGCGAACAGCATGCTGCTGGCATTCGCCGCGGTGCTCTGGTTGATGGCCGCCGCTTGGGACGCCGCTCACGGCGTCTTGATGTTCCCGATCCTCAAGCGACACAGCGAGCGCATAGCCGTCGGCTACCTAGGCTTCCGGATCATGGACGGCCTCCTTATTGCCATAATGGTTCTCTTCATACTTGTTCAGATACCCATAGGCAGCGAGTATCTGAATGCAGGAGCCTCTGATGCGTCCTACCTTCAAGCCCTGAGCACCGTGTTCATGCAGGCGCAGCTTGATGCATACAACATCGCCATGACCACTCTTGGGATATCCGGTTTGATCCTTTGCTACTCGTTCTATAAGTCAAAGTTGGTTCCGCGGATTC
>CADCTC010000227.1 GCA_902805635.1 uncultured Chloroflexota bacterium | reverse complement strand
CGCCGCGGGGGCGGGCTCCTGGCTTGAGCGCTCGGGGAGCAAACTGTTGGTTCTTGCTTCGCCAATTCAGTCTTGGTCCAGCGACGTTGTCCCTGTGAGCCCCTTATCCCGTCACGCCGAGCGGTCAGCTACCCGCGGGCTCGACCTCAGCACACGTGATTACGGATCGGTGTTCTGGCGAGCAGTGATTCGCGGGGCATGTGAGGGAGTGCGCCGGTGATCGGACTGATGCGCGTATGGGCGAAGGAGCGGCCGTTCGGGACCGAGCTCGCCGACGTGTGCATCGGAGGCGGCCGGTTGTCGGCGTCGGGCCTTGCGATCGGGACCGACCCCGTGCCCTACCGCCTCGACTATCAGCTCAGCACGGGGGACCGGTACGTCACCGCACGGCTGACTGCTCGCGCACAAGGTCACGGCTGGCACCGTCTTCTGGAATTGGTGCGGGCGGACACGGGAAGGTGGTCGTGCCGGACCGAGGCGGAGGGCATGCCCGCTCTGGCGGCGCCCGGTGGGAATCTCGCTCCCCTCGCCGGCGCACTTGATTGCGATCTCGGCCTGTCGCCCTTGACCAACTCTATGCCGGTCCTCCGCCACCGCCTGCACGAGGCCGGTGAACCCATCGACCTCCTGATGGCTTGGGTCTCCGTGCCGGACCTCTCCGTCCACGCGTCGCGGCAGCGCTACACCTTCGTGCGCCGGGAACGGCACGCGCGCATCGTCCGCTTCGAGAGCCTGGACGACGAGTTCGCCGCCGACATCAGCTTCGACCCAGACGGACTGGTCCTGGACTATCCCGGCATCGCGCGCCACGTGGCGTAGCGGGACCTTGTCGGATCGATCTGCTACCGCCTCTCCCCAGCACCTCGCTTCGGTGAGTTGTGGGCCGCATTTGGCCGGTCGCTTGTGCGGGGAGGCCCGGGGGCCCGGCATCGAAGGATGCGGGCGTGCGCCCGACGAAGGTAGAGAACGACCGTATCGGCACGGCCGGCACGCGCAACCTGGCGGGCGTGGTGCTTGCCGGCGACGTGCAGCCGTTCGTCGTCCCCAGCCTCGCGCTGGTCTAGCCGGGCAGCGGCGGCACCCGGACGACGGGACGACGGCGGAGCCGGCACCGAACGCGTCCATGTGCTCCACGATCGATTGGGAGACCGAGGCATGCCGCTTCGACGCGCAGAGCCGCCAGCGCCGGCGGCCCTGCCGGTGCCGGTGGTACAGCGGCTGGTCCAGCTAGTGACCACCGGTCCCTCGCAACTGGTGGGGTGACGGTCTGCCCACCACAACGCCGCGCGGTACGCCACCCCGCCGCGGCGAATCGCTGGCAGACGCTGTTACGCGCCTCCTGCTGCGTCGTTGGTTTTCCCTCGGTCGCTCGCCCGCTTCGTGCGCGCGTGGTGCCGGCGTGCTTTGACCTTGTTCGCGCAGTCGCGCATGTCGCACCAGCGCCGGCTTCGGTTGCGGCTCAGGTCCACGAACAACCAGCCACACGGATCGTTGGCGCACTCCAGCACCCGCCGCAGGGCGTCCGCCGTCAGCAGCTCCACCGCGCTCCAAACCACCGGCCAGAGCGGCCAATCGAGCGAGGTCGCTCCCTCGGTCGCCGGTTCCCAAGTGAAACGCGGAGTATCGTCCGAGGCGCTCTCCACCACAAACACCAGCCTCCGCCGCTCGTGCGCCGGCAAGATCCACTCGTTCAGCGCTGCCACGTCTCGCGGGTCAGCGAAGAAGACCACGACGCCGTGGAGACCATCGGCGGGCTGGTGATGACGCGACTGGGCCGCATCCCCGAAGCCGGGGACGAGATTGCCGTGGGCGGCAGCACCGCGCCAGCTACGCCAACGGCGACCTGTACCAACAACTGCACGTCAAGCTGGTGACGCTCGGATGCGGGCGAAGCCGTCGGACCTCACAGAGACTCGGAAGCGCCCGATGCGTGACACGCAGTTGGTGCTGGTCGAGGGCATGCCGGGGTCCGGCAAGTCGACGGCGGCCGCCGCGCTCGAGCGGCGTCTGGCAGCCGCCGGTGCGCGCGTGGTGCAGGTGCAGGAGGTGCCGGGGGAGCGTGGCACGTCGGCCGGCATGGAGCATCCGCTGCACGTGGGCGGCGCGCTCTTTCCAGTCGGGCTCGTGACGGGTGAGGTGCTCTTCACGCGCTACACGCCCGAGGCCTTCGTGGAGGAGAGCCTGCGCCGCTGGGAGGCGCTGGTGGCGGCGGCGCTCGAGAGCGGAGTGGTGTACGTGGTGGAGAGCTACCCGCACCAGAGCGGGGCGCGGGTGCTGCTCCAGATGGACGCGTCGGAGGCGGTCATCCGAGAGCACGCGGCGCGCGTGGAGGAGGCGATCGCGCCGCTGCGGCCGGTGCTGGTCTACCTGGATCGGCGGGACTCAGTGGCGGACTTGCGCGCAACGGCTGCGCAGCGCGGACCGGCGTGGGCGGCGTACCTGGAGGAGCTGGTGGGCCACTGCCCGTACGCCGAGCGGCGCGGGCTCACCGGGATGGATGCAGTGGACGCGGTCATTGGGGAGTACAAGGCGCTGCTCGACTCGCTGGTGGAGGCCAGCCGGCTCCCGACGCTCGTCCTCCACGACTGCGCAGGGCGGTGGGACGCCTGCTACCGGCGCGTCGACGAGTTTCTGGACATCCTGCGGTGAGGCGGGCACGCGGCGGTTGCCGCCGACAGTACTGCGGCGGCCGCTGGTGCGAAACCCACGTCCATACCGCGGACGTGATGTGCGGGGAGCGGTGTGGACCCACCGCCAGAGGATGCTACGCCACGCCGCGACGCGCGCGTCGGTCCGAAGGGAGGGGCCGCTAGGATGGTCAGCTACGCCTGGCTGGCAGACGCGACCAGCGGCTGAGGCGGCACTGATGTGTTGAACGGCGCCGTTGCGGTAGGCTCAGGCGGTGGCTGTCTCGCCCGCCCGTGATCCGCACCGTGCTAAGCGACCGCCCAACGCTTATGACCATGGTTCCTCTACGGTTTCGGAACTGCTTGACCACACCGTCGTTTGACACTTACGGGATGACTGCGGAAGACCTACGACCTCATCACAGCCCTGTGACGACTGGCGCAGCCGCCGGGCGCGGTGCCCCGGTCGCGCGGCCCGACTGGTGGCTGCCTGGTACGGTGGCCTTCTGGTACCGCATCGGCCACGGGCACACCCGGATCCTCTACGCGGCGGATGAAAGCGCGGCCCGCCAGGCAATCCTGGCCCACCACCCGTGGGCGCGGGGGCAGCGCGTGGAGGTCCTGCCGGTGCGGCGGTGACGGTGCGGCGGTGACGGTGCCGGGCCACCCGTCGACCGACTGAGCGTGGGGGACCCGGCGGCGGGCGCAGGCACGGCCGGCGCGACGAACCCCGCCCATCACGAGCATGGGCCATAGGCAAGGACGATGGGACGGCGCGGTGCTCGGCAGTCAGGCGGCCCGCCGGGTCGCTCCTTCCTCCGAGTCGCCGAAGCAGTAGGCTAGTGGCGGTCGCTGGCCGGCCCGGTGCGCCGAACGCTGGACCACCCCGCCGGGCATGGTGGCACGAATCGTGCGCAAGAAATCGATTACTCTTGTGGCATTCGTGTGCCGCGGCGGGAGCGTCACCCACTGGCGTAGGCACGGCGCACACCACCAGGTGGGATCTTCCCTGGGTGGCTGCCATCGGCAGCGACGACTCCCCCAGCACGGTGCGGAAGATGGCGACCGGGTCGGTCTCGGTCATGGTGTCGATTGCGCGTCTGCCGGGGCGTGTGCTGGGGCGTCGCGGGTGTGCGCGGCGTCGGCGCGCCGTGCTACGCCCGTGATGATGCCGGTGTAGTCGGTGAGCGCGCGTGAACCCTGCGTTCTGCCGCCTGGTGGGACGCAGCGAAGCGGCCCTGCTCGGACAGCCGCTGCCGGTGGTGCTTGGCGAGACGGGCGAGGTCGATTCCGGCTCGCTGCTTGACCGTGTGTTCACCGGGTGCATGGCTCAGCCGCCGCCCACGGTGGCGTGGCAGCTTGGGTGGTGGGAGTTGGTGTGGCCGAGAAGCGCCCAACGCGCAGCATTGGGAGATGTTTGCGTTTCTACGCCGGGACAGGGTTCAGAGGCGACTTGTCGCCGACGAGCCAGAGGTGGCCGAACGGGTCCAGGAAGCCACCCTGGCGGTGGGTGCCCCACGGCGCCTGGTGATCGCGCACGGGATCGAAGCTGCCGTCCGCGCCGGCCTCGACGGCTCGCCTGACAAAGCCATCCGGGTCGTCCACGAAGACCTCCACCCTCACCGTCGTCGATCCGAGCACGGTGGGGCTCTCCCAGCGGTTCTTTGCCGGCTCGGCTAGGAAGAAGGGAGCACCCCCGATCTCGAGGCCGACGACCGACCCGAGGTTCCAGAGCTCGGTCGCGCCCAGCGCGTGCTTGTACCAGTCGGCGGCAGCTCGCGCGTCAGGTACCGCCACCATGAGCGAGATCACCAGGCCCGAGGCTTGTGCTGTCATGCGGTTGGATGCATGGTAGCCGGACGGCCGCGACTCCGTTCCGCCACCACATGCGCCGTCCTGAGTCCCTGGGCGGTTCGAGGCGCTGGAGGCGCCGGCTAGCGCAGCCGCATCTCCATCACCAACTCGCGCTGTTCCTCGCCGTCGCCCATCACGGCCTGGACTTCGCCGACCACGGTGAACCCGCACCGGCGGTACAGCCCAACCGCCGCGTGCTGTGCCGCATTGACGGTGAGCGACACCCGGTTGAAGCGGCCGGTGCCCGACAGGAGGGAGAGCACCGCCTCCATCAGCCGCGTCCCGGTCCCGCTGCCGCGCTCTTCCGCGGCGACATAGACCGAGTAGATCGCTGCCCCGCGCGGCGCATCCGGCGGGCGCGCGGGCGCGGCGCTGTCTGCCCCGCGAGGAGCGGCCACGACCAGGCCAACCAGGCGCTCGCCGCGCCGCGCAAACAGCAGCCAGCTCTCACCCGCTGCTGCGTCAGAGAGCCACCGCATCCACCGCGCACAGGGAAGCGCGGCGGCGCTCGCGTGGGACTCTCCGAACGCCTGCGGGTCCTCCGCGAGGGCGCGCAGCCGAAGCTCGCGATACGCGCGCCATTCTTCCGGTGGGAGCTGCACGATCTCGACCACGCCAGTCGTCCCCCTGTTCATGCCACAGCCATGGTATCCCGGCTGGCCCGGAAGGTGCTGCGGCTGGCGTGGCGCCACTCCACTGCCCGCTGCGGTGCTATTCCGCACGCCGCCACGTCGCTAGCCCTTCCCACAGGGCACGCATCCGCTCCCGCAGGCGGACCAGTTCGGCCATGTTCACCCCGCGCGCCCGCGCTGCATCGAGCGCGCGCGCCGCCTCCCGGTACTCCGCATACAGCCGCTCGTAGGCGGCACGGCGCGCATGCTCCCCGGCCACCCCTCCATCGTACCGGCGTACCGGCCGCCGTGGTGCTATCCCGCGCGGCGCTCCAAGGCGTCCAGTTGCCTCCGTAGCGCCTCTACCCGTTCGGCCAGCAGCCGCAACTCGGCTGGTCCGGCCCCGCGCTCTTGTGCGGTGATGAGCAGGCGTTGGAACGCGGCGAGTTCCTGCCGCAGCCGCGCGTGCTCGTTCGACCGCCGCGCATCTTCTGCCACGCCACCATCCTACACCCGTTTTCCGCTGTGGTGCTGTCCTGACTCTGCCCCGGCCGGTGCCCACCACCTGCCGGGGCATTTCCGTGTGCCGGTGCTATCCTGCGCGGCGATGAAGTGGGACTACAAGATGCTGGACCGGTTCGCCATGAGGAGGACCACCGCGCGGCACTCCGCAGCTGGCGGGAACGTGCACGCCGTGCCCTTTCTCCACCACACGCGCGGTCCTGAGTCCCGGCGGCGGCGCTGCAGCGCGACACGCAGCGGGTGCTACAGTGCCGCCGTGGCGCCACCGCCCTACGTGCCGGGTAGTGGGCGTAGCGCCTTGTATCGGTCGCCGCGCCTGCCCTGAGGTACAGCCGGCTGTGCTGCGGCGGGTGGCGGCGGCACGGGGTCGATCCGCACGATGTGCTGCACGTTGACGGCGGCTTGCTGGCCACCGGCGGTGGTTACGACGACAATCGCGGGCGCTGGGGTGCCGATCCCGCCCGTGCGAGCCCGCATGAGCGCGTCCGCGCGGTGGTACGTGCCGTCACCACGCTCGGCGCACACCTTGCGAAGGTACCTCGCCCGGCGGCTTGATCACGGCGGCCCTAGCGCGCTCGGCCATAGCGAGCCGGGCCGGTACCGCCCCCGCATCAGCCACGCCGACGGTGCGCGCCGCACGGCCGCCGCTACGCCAGCACCCGCCGATGTCGCGAACTCGTGGCGAGACGCAGCGTGACCCCCCGGGCCGCCTGAACCCTGCGACCGCGTGGCTCCCGCACACCGTTTCGCCCTCACTCCCGCCTCAACGTGTCAGTCCCGTTGACCAGGTGCTGGGCGGCACCGTCCCCCGGGCGATAGCCTTGACACCGTGAACCCTGCCGGGGAGAGGCCGACCGAGCGCGGCTCCCGCGCGCGCGGCGGTGAGCGAGTGGCGCAGCC
>CADCTC010000226.1:1137-6554 GCA_902805635.1 uncultured Chloroflexota bacterium | reverse complement strand
GCTGGCCGCTGGCCCAACACCCCGACCATATCGGCCCGGATGGCCTGCACCCCACGGCCGCCGGCTACCGCGCCCTGGGCGACGCTTTCCTCACCACCTTGCGCCAGCAGCGTGTGGTCTGACCAAGACGACGAGAGGACCCCTGCATGACCTTCCAACTGCCGATCGCCCTGTGGGCCCTACTGCTGGTCCCACTTGCCATGGCCGCCTACCTGCTCGCCGAACGGAGGCGCGGCGCGCACACGGCGCGGTTCGCGAGCGGGCACTTGATGCCAAACCTGCTGCCGCGCACGCCAGGCTGGCGCCGCCACGCGCCGCCCGCGTTGTACCTGCTGGCGCTGAGCGGGCTGCTGCTGAGCCTGGCGCGGCCCACCGTGCCGCTGCGCGTGCCACGCGAGGCGGCCACCGTCGTGCTGGTAATGGATACCTCGGTCTCCATGGGCGCCACCGACGTGCTGCCCAACCGGCTGGCCGCCGCCAACTCCGCGGGCCGGCGCTTCCTCCAGGCGGTGCCGGCGCCGGTGCGCGTCGCCATGATCTCCTTCTCCAACGCCGCCGAGCTCGTCGCCGCTCCAACTACCAATCGAGTGCTGGTGCAGCAGGCGCTGGACACCATGCGGGCCGGCGGCGGCACGGCCATGGGTGACGCATTGGCGCTGGCAGTCGCGGTGGCACGCACCAGCCTCGCCCCAGCCGGTGGCGCGCAGCCGACAGTGGCACCTACCGCGACCCGGCCCATCGCGGGGACAACCGGGATAACTGGGACGGCTACAACGCCTCCTCCCGCCGCGATCTTGCTGCTCTCCGACGGCGCCAATACCGCTGGCCAGCTCCAGCCGCTCGACGCGGCGGCGCAGGCCCAGCAGCTGGGGATCCCCGTCTACACCGTCGCGCTCGGCACCACGGCTGGCGTCATCGAGAACCCTGACGGCAGCGGTGGGCCGCTCTCCGTCCCGCCCGACGAGGCCACGCTGCGTCGCGTGGCCTCGCTTACGGGAGGGCAGTTCTTCAGCGCGCCCAGCGCGGCTGACCTCCAGGCAGTCTACGCCCGGCTGGGCTCCAACGTGGACTACATTGAGGAGCCGCAGGAGGTCACCTCCGCGGTTGCCGGCGTCGCCGCGCTGCTGCTGGTCGCCGGTAGCGCCCTATCCGTTGCGTGGTTCAACCGCTTTCCCTAACTCAGGCGCCAGGTTCCGGATCCCGGTCCCACTAACCATTGGAGGAGAGCGTGGGGCCGGTCGCTGGAGGACGCTGCCTACTGCCTACATGTCCGGGCGTTGGTGGGGCTTGAGCTCTTCCTTGCGCGCTTGCATCTGAGCGCCCATCTCTTCCGCTTCGTCCGCCAGGATGCGCCGCGCATCGGGGAGCATGTCCTCCTCTTCCTCGTCGGCGTGGTGCTCGATGTTCTCCCGCAACACCGTCATCTTCGCTTCGTAGCGCGGGTTGGAGGTGCGCATCGCCTTGAGCTCCTCGATGATCGTGTCGGCGACGTGGTGCTCTTCCAGACTCTCGTCCAGGAGCTTGCGCATCTCGTCTTCTGTCGCCTTGCGGCGCAAAGCCGGGTAGAAGAACTCCTCTTCCACCTTGGTGTGAAGCTCCAGCTCCAGGAAGATCACCTCCGCGACACGACGCTGCTTTTCACCATCCTTCGCCGCCTCGAAGTCCTTGAACAGCTGCCGCACCCGGTTGTGGTCCTCGATCAGCAAGTCCACGGCGTTGATCGCGGCTGTCTTACCGCTCTCGCTGCCTCCCTTGCCACCGTTGCCTTCAACTTTGCTTCCGCTGTCCGATTTCTTGCTTTCACCGCTCTTGCTGCGTGCCGCCACGTGCCTGCCTCACTTCCTGGTCCGCCCACACTGCCACTCAGCAGCCGGCTGTCCAAGGCAATCACGGCAGCAAGCCGCGTACCGCGCTAACGGCACACCTCGTTAGGGCGCTCGCTGAGCTGCACCTGCACGTCGCGCCGCTGGCCCTCGCGCAGGACACTCAGCGTCACGGACTCGCCGGGTCGCTTGGAGTTTTCAACGTGGGCGCGCAGATCGCCGCCGGTTGCTAGCTGGCGACCATCAATCGCCACGATGATGTCGCCTCCGGCACGCAGCTGGCCGCCGCCAGCATTGACCGTTTGCTCGCCGGCCCTGATCCCGGCCTGCGCCGCCCCGGCGCTCGCTTCCTGCACCAGCAGGCCGCGCTGGCTCACCGGGATGCCCAGCTGCTGCTTCAGCGCCGTGCCCAGCTGCGAAAGTGGCAGCGCCGAGATGCCCACCAGCGGGTGCCGGTAGCAGCCGCCGGTAATCAGCTCAGGCGCCACGCGCTTGACCACGTCGATGGGGATGGCGAAGTTCAAGCCGATGCTGCCGCCGCCCGGCGCCAGGCCGGCCGTGTTTACGCCGATCACCTCGGCGCTGGCGTTGAACAGTGGTCCGCCTGAGTTGCCGGGGTTGATCGCCGCGTCGGTCTGCACCGCGCCGCCCAGCAGGTCGATATCCTGCCCCGGTCCCACTTCTTCGCCGGGGTTGCGAATGGCGCTCACGATGCCCGACGTGACTGATTGCTGCAGCCCCAACGGAGAGCCGATAGCGATTGCGTCTTGACCGATCACCACGCGCGCGGATTCGCCGAGCGTGACCGGCTTGAGTCGCCCGGAGATGGCACGGCCGTCCTGGTCGGTCGCGTTAGGATCGACGCGGATCACCGCCAGGTCGTTGTCCGGGTCGCGGCCCACCAGCGTCGCCGGGACGGTGGTATGGTCCTGGAAGGTAACGGCGTGCTGTTCCGCGTCTTCGACCACGTGGTTATTGGTCACGATGTGGCCGCGTGTATCGATGATGAAGCCGGACCCGGTGCCCTGCGGCTGGAACTGACCTGGCTGTCCTCCGCCTGACGCCGCTCCGCGAGGTGACTGCACGACTGCCAGGCTGGTGATGTTCACCACGGAAGGACTCGCCTGCCGGTACACGAACACCGCGGGAGTCTCCGGCCGCGCCTGGGCACGTGCCGCCGGCGCCGGCGCCTGAGGCGTATCGGCAAGCACCCTGGGTGGGACGGCGCCGGCCACGCCGGCCACCGCCAGCGTGCCAACGGCGAAGGCTGCCAGGGCACGCCGGCCGCGGTGGGCCCGAACGGGCCGTTTCTCACGCGTCGCCGCGGGATGTGTCGTGCCGCCGCTTGCGCTTGCGTCGCTGGCGCGTACGTTGGACATCTGTCTGAGCCTCCTGCCGTCTTGGGCAACTAACACTGCCAGCCTCACGCACGTTATGTGCCAATTCGCCCGTGTGCGTCGCCGACCCCTCCGCTCACTGCATGATCCACGTTCCACCACCGTTGCCACGGTCCCCGGCCCGCAGCCTGTACCCTACGGCGGACGTGAGAGTCCGTTTCCTTGGCACCGGCACCAGCCATGGCATCCCCGTCATCGGATGCGCGTGCCCGGTCTGCACCTCGCCTCACCCACACAACCGGCGGCTGCGCTCCTCGATCCTGATAGAAACGGGCGAGCGCCGTGTCGTGGTGGACACCACGCCCGAGTTTCGCCTCCAGGCGCTGGCTGCCGGGCTGCAGACGCTGGACGCCGTCCTCTTCACCCACGCCCACGCCGACCACATCTTTGGCCTGGACGACGTGCGCATCTTCAACTGGCGCACCAAGCAGCCCATGCCAATCTACGGCTCGCCCGACACGCTCGCGACCGTCCGCCGCAGCTTCGGCTACGTCTTCGAGGATGGCCCCGAAGGCGGCGGCAAGCCCAAACTGGACGTGATCCCCGTCACCGGCCCCTTCGAGGTTGCCGGCCTACACGTGACTCCTTTAGAGGTGCTGCACGGCCAGCTAGCCGTAACTGCCTTCCGCGTCCGCGAGCGCCCCGGCGGCGCGGAGTTCGCCTACGCTACCGACTGCAACTACATCGCCCCGGAGACGCTCGCCCAGCTGCAGGGCCTGGACCTACTAATCCTGGACGCGCTTGGCAAGAACCGCCACCCCACCCACTTCTCGCTTGAACAGGCTATCGAGGTCGCCCGCGAGTTGGCTCCTCGGCGCACCCTCTTCACCCACATCTCCCACGGCCTGGAGCACGAGGAGACCAACGCCACCCTCCCCGACGGCATGTCTCTCGCCCACGACGGCCTGGTGGTGGAGCTCTGATTACCGCACGTGCCGCTTGAGCAGCCGCACTACCTCGTCACGCGCCGTCACCGGAAGGAAGAGCGGATACGAAGGGTGTGTCCCCCGGTCGGTCTTGCGCCCGCGCAGAACCACCGTCACGTTAGACGCCAGCCAGCGCTTCCCCGGCCGCACGTCAAACCGCCGGAACTGCCGGTACAGCCGCGGCACCCCGTTGTTGATCGCCACCCCTCGGTCGGTGAACACGTAGCGCAGCGGCAGCATCAGGATCAGCACCAGCCCGCCCACCGCGATGAACTCGGTCCCTTCGATAAAGATGCGCGACCCGAGGAACGGTGAGCTGCCGATCACCACGTACGCCATGAGCAGCATGGCCTGCGTGCGGTGCACCAGCACCCGCTGCAGGAACCCCAGCGGCGCCTGCAGCAGCACCTCCCCCGGCCGCTTCGGCGCGAACGGCAGCCACGCCTTCATCAACATGTACGACAGTAAAAAGGAAACAACCGCCGAGCCAAGAAGGCGAAACGAGTCTGGATTCACTGAGAATATCCACCGTCAAAATAGCCGCCTCCTTGTACCGGCTGATGGGCGGAGGCAGAGCCGGGAGATGATAGCCGCCAAACAAGGCAGGAGGCGTGTGGTCCAGCGGGGAGATGCGCCGAACGGTTTCCGAATAGATGGGCAACGTCGTGGTGCTGGGTGTAGCAGAAGTGGACAGCCGTACCAGCGCGCACTCACCGCCACGCTGATGACACATAGTGCCCGCTACTGCCGCCCTTCTCCGGGCTGCATGGGCGTGGCGAACGTGGCCGTCACGGCATCGAAGTCTAGTTGTCCGGCCCCGACTTGGTCGATCAGGTCGAGGAGGCGCACGGACGACACGACCGTAATCTGACTCTCGTTGGCCCACGCGAGCCTGTCGCGGTGGAACGGCTCCCGCTGGGCGGGCGGATGTTCTGCCTGGGCGTTGATCACCAGCACCCCCGCGTCGAATGGCCGCGAATGCTCCTGTTGGTGCCGGTCGATGTTGCGTTTGACCTGGTCGAGCTTGGTCGAGACTGTGAAGTTGCGGTGGGGCGTGTCGGCTGGATCGGCAGGTGGGGATCGTGGCGGCCTGCAGGCGGGTTCAGGCAGGCCCGTGAGACGGATGATCGGTCACCGCAGGGCACTTGGTTGGGCCGGTTAGACACGCTGACTGCGAGGACCCCGCGACCCTGGGATCCCGGCGGTCGGGCGCGCTCACGCGTGCCAGCGTATGGGCGGTGCGTAGCCCGGCAGTCGGAGGTGCTCCTCCG
>CADCTC010000226.1:0-1127 GCA_902805635.1 uncultured Chloroflexota bacterium | reverse complement strand
AAGGTGAACGCCGCCGCGCGGGCGCGCTGGCCAGCGCGCCCGGTGGCTGTCGGGAGAGTCGCCCCTACCGGCGGCGCGGCGGCCGGCGGCGCATCACGGCGCCCGCGGCGGAGATCTCCCCGGCGCACGGCCTGCGCCGCCTCGACCGTCTCGAGCACCCGCTGCCCAGTGGCGAGGGAGCGCAGCCCGCGCATCGACCGCAGGCGATCCTTGATGGGAGCGTGGGAGCGCTTCACGGGCTTCGTCGTCTCGCCGCGCGTCCGGTGCAGCCCGGTGCGGATGTGGGCGGCACGCGGCACGTGGCGGCGCACCGCCCGGCCGTACGCTGCGTGCTTGTCCGTGATCACCGTCTCGGGGCGCGCCGCGCGCCGCCGCCGGGCCTGCCGCAGGAAGGCACGGGCGCTGTCGAGGTCACGGTGCTCCCGGAGCAGCACGTCCACCACCTGGCCGGTCTCGTCCACTGCTCTGTAGAGGTAGGCCCACGCGCCGCCGACCCGCACGTACGTCTCGTCCACGTACCAGCGGCTCCCCAACGGCCGCGCCTTCCGGCGGAGTTCGGCCGCCAGCAGCGGCCCGAAGGTGTGCACCCAGGAGAGCACCGTCCGCGGCGACACGTCCACGCCCCGCTCCGCCAGCAGGTCGCACACATCCCTCAAGGAGAGGCGGAAGCGGCCGTACCAGCGCACCGCCGTCACGATCACCTCGCGCGGCCAGCGGTACCCGGCGAAGGGCGTGCCGCTGCGGTCCGTGCGCGTCGCCCCGCACATGCGGCAGCGGAATCGGTGCCCCCCAACGGCGGTCCTGCCGTCATACCGCAGCGCGGGCGCCTTGCACGAGAGACAACCAGGGATCACGCCGCCCACAACGGCCGTGCCCAGCCATGCGCACCACACCCCACACTAACTTCACAGTCTCGTCAAGCAGGAGGCACCGGAAAGCGAAGAACCGGGCAATATCCGCAGGAGGCCGCTCGCGGCTGAGGGAGCACCGTGCGTCGGCGGCTGCGACGAGCCCGGCCAGGGCAGCGCGGATGGCGCCTACTTCCATGCGGCACACAGCAGGCTCCTGTGTCCGGTGCTGGGACGGGGCGCCTGAGCCCCGCCTAGCGCGGTCATCGGGTGAAACGC
>CADCTC010000225.1 GCA_902805635.1 uncultured Chloroflexota bacterium | reverse complement strand
CGGCAGGCCGGGGTCGGACATCGGCGAGCAGACGTCACAGGGCAGCAGCCGCGTGGCGACACAGGCCGACTACGAGCTGACGGCGAATCGTATGCGCGAGGCAGCCGACGTGGCGGCGGACCACGGCGTGACCATCTCGATTGAAATGCATCAGCACTCCATCGTGGACAACGCGTGGAGCTGCCTGCACCTGCTGGAGCTGATCGACCGGCCTAACGTGGGCGTCAACCCGGATCTGGGCAACCTCTACTGGAAGTACGTGAAGCCGGAAGAGCAGCTGGAAGGCGCTATTAAGAAGCTGGCGCCTAAGTCGGTCTACTGGCACTGCAAGCAGCTGATGCGGGTACACATCCCGGAGCAGCAGAAGTCCTACTTCCTCAAGGTACCGCTGCCCGATGGCGAGATTGACTACCGCTTCGCGCTTGCCGCGATGGTGGAGGCTAACTATCAGGGCTACCTGATGATCGAGGGCTGCCGCGAGGGTGACCAGCTTTACCGCGACTGCAAGAGCGTAGACTATGTCAAGAGCCTGTTGGGAGAGCTTGGGCAGTAGTGCGCAGCACCTATTCCCTGGCGCTGCCGGTCTACGTCCCCACTCTGCTGCTGAGCATCGGCTCCGGAGTCCTGGTCCCGACTCTGCCACTCTATGCCGATAGCTTTGGCGTCAGCCTGAGCCTCGTGTCCGTCGCGGTGGCGGCAGAGGGCCTGGGCACGCTCATCGGCGACGTACCGGCCGGCTCACTGCTGGAGCGCTACGGGCGCAAGCCAGTGATGGTGGCCGGCACGCTGTGCCTGACGGTGGCGACTCTAGCGCTGGTTTTCCTCCAGCACTTCCCTGCCCTGGTGGTGCTGCGCCTGCTGGCGGGCGTCGCGACCGCCATGTGGAACATCTCGCGCATGGCCTATCTGACTGACGTGGTGCCGGTCCGCGACCGCGGGCGGGCGCTCTCCACGTTCGGCGGCATCAGCCGGATTGGCGTGTTCATTGGACCGGCAATCGGCGGCGTTATCGGCGCCACGTTTGGCCTGGTCGCGTCTTTCTACGTGTCGGCGTTTGCGGCGGCGATCGCCACCATCATCTCGCTGGTGTATATCAGTGAGACGCGCCACGCGGAGACCAAGAAGCAGGGTCACGCGCGGTGGGCGGTAGTGGGTGGCGTGGTGCGCCGTCACTATCGCGAGCTGGGCACTGCCGGATCGGCGCAAATCTTCGCGCAGATGATTCGCGCCGGGCGGCGGATCATCGTGCCGCTGTACGCCTCGCGCGAGCTGGGGCTGGACGTGGCACAGATCGGCTCGATCGTGAGCATCTCCAGCGCGGTGGACATGTCGCTGTTCCTGCCCGCGGGCATCCTGATGGACAAGCTGGGCCGTAAGTTCGCCTCGGTCCCGTCCTTCGTCGTGATGGCGATCGGCATGGCAATGGTGCCGTTCGCCACCGGCTACGTCAGCATGCTGGTTGCCACGTGTGTCATCGGGTTCGGCAACGGCATCGGCTCAGGCACCATGATGACGCTTGGCGCCGACCTGGCGCCGCGCGAGGCCACCGGCGAGTTCCTTGGCGTCTGGCGCCTGATAGGGGACGTGGGCTCGACCAGTGGACCGCTGGTGGTGGGTGCGGTAGCGGATGCGGTGGGTCTCACGCTTTCCGCGTTCGCACTCACCGGCGTGGGATTCCTGGCCGCAAGCACGCTGCTCTTATTTGTGCGCGAGACGCTGCAGACTCACCCCCCTCCGTCTCCGGTGCGAGCGGTGTGACCCGGCGCTACGCGTCGTCGCGTAGCAGTGTGCGAATGGTGCCGCGCCACGTGGCGCCGGGCTGGACCTCCTCCAATCCGGCGTCGATGCCCTCCTGCTGGAGGTTGATGGCGTTGGTGGTCCCGGTGTACGGCTCCAGGCAGACCACGGGGCGGCTCTTGGGGGAGAAGATGACCCAGTGGCGGAACTCCGGGCTTGCCTCCACGATCAGCTGCACGCCGCGGTTGGGGTAGCGGATGGCCGCTTCTGACCAGCCGTCGGCGCGGTATTCAAGGTCAGTGAAGACGTCGTCATACTCGTTGTCATCGAGCGCGTGCCAGTCGCGCAGGTCGAACTTCTCCGGCTCGGCGATGACCTCCACCTTCTCGCCGGTGGGGACCAGGTTCTCCAGCTTCCAATAGCGGCTGCCAGGCACCTTCACTTCGGTGGCTTCGCGCGCGCCGCCATCGAGGGTCGCGGGGAACCAGGGGTGGGTGCCGTAGCCCATCGGCAGGGAGGTTGTGCCGGTGTTGTGGACCTCGGTCACCTGCTCCAGCATGCCGTCGCGCAGGCGGGTGGTGAGGGTGATAGTGCAGGGGAACGGGTACTGGCGGGTGATGTCCTCGAAGGCATCCAGGCGCAACGACGCGCGCTGCCAGGCGCCCTCCACGGCTGAGGCGCCGCTGTCCTCTACGGTCCAGGCTCGATTACTCACCAGGCCGTGGATGTGATTGCCGCGCGCCGTCTCGTTCACGTCCAACTGGAGGTCGCGCCCTGCCCAGCGGTAGTGGCCGCCCTTGACCCGGTTGGGGAACGGGAAGAGGATCGGATTTCCGGCGCCGTAACCGTTCGCTCGCAGCCCGTGCTCGCTGGTGGGCGCCAGCAGCACGTCAAATGGCTCGCCGCCGCCCGGCGCTGTGGTGCGGAAGTGGGTGACGTTGTTCCCGGAAGCGGCGACGATGCGCGCCTCGGCGCGGCGCTCCGCGTCGCGCAGCACGATCGTTTCGCCGTCGCGTGTGGCTGAGTAGCGGTCAGGCATGGCCTGCTCCTTACGTGAAGTTGACGACCTGTCCGGTCTGGGCAGACTGTGACGCTGCCTCGATCAGGCGGAGCGAGTGGAGCACGTTTTCCGGCTTGACGGCCAGGTCGGCCTCGCTGCGCAGGGCGGACAGGACGTTGGCGTAGTACTCGAGGTAGTTGCCGGGCACCTGGTCCACCGGCACGTCACGCAGCTGGCCTTCGACATAGCGCGAGAGGCGCGGCGCGTTCTCCGGGTCCATGACGCGCGGGCCTACTTCGCCGCGGTTGAGCGCCGCCTCCTGGGCATCGCGGCCAAATTGGATGTACGTGCCGTCCGAGCCGCGAGCGTACCATCGGGGACGCTGGATCGCGGAGATGGAGCCGGTCTCGATCACGTAGCGCAGGCCTTCGGGGGCGCCTTCACGGCCCGCCTGGTCTGACTGCCCTGAGCGCTCCGGTGAACCTGCCGTGCCTAGGTAGCGAAGGTAAGCCATGCCGGCAGTCTCCACGTCCCAGTCCCGCCGGTGCTGGAAGTCGGCAAAGACGTTGAGCGGCTGGGGCCCCGCTAGCTGCACCGCCTGGTCGAAGAGATGGGCGCCCCAGTCGCGCATGGGGCCGCCGCCGAACTCTGCGTAAGTGCGCCAGCCGCGCGGTCGGTCGCTGGTGGGGTTGCGATAGCCGGGCGTCGCGCCATAGGTGGTGACCGTCGACTCGATCACGTATGGCTCGCCGATCAGCCCCTGCTCCAGCACCGACTTCAGCGTGAGGTAGTCCGAGTCCCAGCGCCGGTTCTGGAAGACGCTGAACAGTACCTGCGCTTGGCGCGCGGCAGCGATCATGCGCTCGCCTTCGGCCACGGAGAGCGCCATGATCTTGTCGACCACCACGTGCTTCCCGGCCTGGGCGGCCTGCACCACCATTGGCTCGTGCGTGTCGTGGGGCGTGCCCACCACGACCAGCTGCACCTGCGGATCGTCCAGGAGCGCCTCATAGGTGGCGTGCGTGGTGATGCCGGGGTAATGCGCGGCAGCCTCGTCCCGACGAGCGGGCGTACGAGAGAAGACCGCGCGCACCTTCAGACCGGGCGTGTGCGCTACCAAGGGACCGTGAAAGACCCGGCCGGCCAGTCCATAACCCGCTAACCCGACGCCGATCTCGTCTCTTGTGTCGGTGCGCCATCCGCTCATGGCTCGAAAACCACCATTGCGTGTCCCTCCACGCGTGGAATAGTCAGCCTCACCGCACCGCCGCCCCACTCGAAGGCTAGCGGTGTGCCGGATGGCGCTTCGTAGACCCGCATCGGTTGGAAGTCGGTGCGCACGCGCAGCGCCACGTCGTGCAGCGGCGTCACGTCCTCGATGAGGTCGATCTGTGGCGTGCGGCGCTCGGCGACGTAGTGCAACAGGTGCGCGACCAGCCGACCTCCGGCGCGCGGTTGGCGCAGCAGCGTCACCTGCGCCGAGGTCGGCGCGTCGGTCTCGATCAGGCGCTCCGGCAGGAGCAGGTCGATCACGTTCGACAGCAGGGTGCGGTAGACACGGTTGCCGCTGCGCCGGTACGCGCGGCCGAGTGGGAACGCGATGTACGCCGTGTTGCCGTGACGCGTCACCGCCGGGGCAGCGTCAGCCGGCAGTGCATCTCCCGGCCCCACTGCCGGTGGGGTCTGCGCGTGGGATGAGAAGTGCGCGTGGTCGCGGTTGAAATAGGGACGGACGACGTGCGCCAGCACCTCCGTGCCTGGCTCTGCCGTGACAGTCCAGCCGCGCTCGTACACCACGTGGTCCATTGCCTCGACACCACTGGCGAGCGGCCCTCCTGGATCGACCCGGAAATAAGCCGTGCTCCAGGGCGAAGGCCCGACGCTGCGCAGTCCAAGCTCGCGCAGGGCGAAGCCGCTGCCGGCCGGGTCGAGACCGGACTCGCCGATGCACAGTACCTTGCCGCCCTGGCTCAGGTAGTCGCGCAGCTTGAGCGCCAGCGCCGGGCCCAGGTGCGTGGAGTCGGGCAGGATGACCAGCCGGTAGTCCATGAACTCCGATTCGATGTCCAGGAATTGGAAGGCGCGCTTGCTCTCTAGCAGCACGCGCATGATGCCCTCGTCTGTGTCCCGCGCATCGTTCGCCTGGCCGGCGCCGGTCAGGCCGCCCGCGGAAGGCGCCGCCCCTGGCTGCCCTTGCGCAAGCAGAACGCCGATCTCGGCCAGCGTCTCGGTCTCGTGGCACCACGGCTCTTTGGCCTCCACGCTACGGAAGACCTCGCCGATGCGGTCGTAGGCGGGTCGCTCCAGGCGCCCCCGTGGGTGCAGCTGGTCGCCTACGGAGCACTTAGCGCCGCCGGCGAGCATGGAAAAACACTCGTACTCCAGCGCCGCGCGGTTCTTCAGGCCGCCAAAGTCCGCCCAGCTCTTGTGAAAGCGGGCGGTCATGCCCATCAGGTCTTTGCCCACGGTCTGGAAGTAGCGCGAATACAGCGGGAAGTGGTTGTAGCCCCAGCCGCCGGTGGGAAGGCTTTCGATTTCTACATGGGTGTAGTACGGCATCTCGGGCCGCACGCCGCGGTGTGCGTCGGCGCTGACACGAAGACGGCTGTTGTAGAAGACGCTCGCCTGGGGACGCACGCTGTGGACCAGCCGCGTCATGCGGTGCATAAATTCGCGCGCGATCTCCAGCGTCTGCTCACGCAGGGCCGCGTCGTCGCCGATGTCGGCTCCGCGCTTGGCCAGCATCTGGCGGCACGCCGCGCACACGCAGCCGGGTTGGGTCTGCATCACGATGTCGAAGAAGATGCCGTCCACGGGGTAGCGCCGCAGGACCTCTTCGGTTTGGGCCGCGACGTAGTCGGCGTAGCCCGTGTTCATGCACAGCCAGCGCCAGCCGCGGTCGCCCAGCGGCGGCCGTCCCACTTGCTTGCCGTCGCGATCCACCTGCAGCCACTCTGGGTGCTTGTCGGCTGCATGCTCGTCCCACACCACGCTCATGTAGGCCGGTACGCGAATGCCTGCTCGGTGGCAGGCTGCCACCTGCTCCCCCAGGAGGTCGCGCGTCAGGCTAGGGTGCCGCTCGCCCACTTCAGTCGGGTAGTACGAGTACCCATGGTGGCACTTCGCGAAGCACGTGATCGAGTTGACGCGCGCCTCGCGCAATACGGCGACGAACTCGCCCGTGTCAAAGTCGGCGCCGACAGCCGGGATCTCGCCGCTCGTGTGGAAGTCCAGGTGTACCTGGCGGAACGCGAGCTCATCCATCGCGCCGCATCGTAGCAGTTGCGGTCGCATAGACTTGACTCCGTGACTGTTGAATCGCCATCTGTGCTGACCAGGGAAGACCGCGATCACGTGATTGCGCTGCGGCGCGAGCTGCACCAGTGCCCTGAGCTGGGGTTCCAGGAGCACGAGACGGCGCGCCGGGTTGCCGAGGAGCTGCGCGCCGCGGGGCTGGACGTGCGCGAGGGGATTGCCGGCACGGGCGTCGTCGGCGTGCTGCGCGGTGGCGAAGGCGTCGCGTCCGCCCGGACGATGCTCATCCGGGCGGACATGGACGCATTACCGGTTCAAGAGGCGGATGGACGGCCGTACGGCTCCCGCAACGCGGGCCGCATGCACGCCTGCGGGCACGACGGCCACACGGCCATGGCACTTACCGCTGCGCGGGTCCTCGCCGGCGGGCGCAATGCACTGCCGGGGAACGTGGTCTTCGCCTTTCAGCCGGCGGAGGAAACCACCGGCGGCGCCGAGCCTATGATCCGCGCTGGCATCTTGAACGAGCCGAAGGTGGACGCCGCGATTGGGATTCACCTGGCGAACACGCTGCGTGTAGGGCAGGTGGCGGCGCAGTCGGGGCCTATCACCGCCGCGTGCGATGGCTTTGTGCTCACGATCCACGGCAAGGGAGGCCACGCCGCGCGTCCGCACCTCTCGGTGGACCCCATCGCTGTGGCGTTCCTGGTTGGTCCCGCGCTCCACCTGCTGATGACACGTGAGAAGTCGCCTGCCCAGCCGGCAGTGCTCACTGTCGGCGCGATCCACGGCGGCACTGCAGGGAACATCATTGCCGACACCGTAGAGCTGCGAGGCACGCTGCGCACCTATGACCCTGACCTGCGCCGCCACCTCAAGCAGCGCGTGCAGGAGACGGTGGAGGGAATCGCGGCGTCGATGCGGGCACGTGCTGAGATCGAGTGGGACGAAAGCTACCCATCAACCGTGAACGATCCGGCGGTTGTGGCGCTGGTGCAGCGCGCCGCCGCCGAGGTGGTTGGGCAGGATCAGCTAGTCGAGCACGAGGCGAGCCTCGGCGGTGACGATATGGCCTACTTCTGCGCCGCCGTCCCGGGCTGCTACATGCGCATCGGCAGCGCCAATCCTGCGCAGGGGCTCGATGCGCCGCACCACTCACCGCGCTTCGACTTTGATGAAGACGCGCTGCCGATCGGCGCCGAGATCCTGGTCAGGGCGACAAGGAAGTTCCTGGGCGGAGAGGGATAGCGGTAGCGCTCGCGGTGGGGTCCCGGTGCGCACCGGCCCCAGCGCGTTGACGATAGTTGACGCGCGGCCGAATGACAACTACGATTTCGTTGTATGAGCAAGGCGCCAGCACGCTGCCTGCGGGCCCCATGTTGGTGACGCCACTGCCAGCCGAAGAAGCGGCGCTCGTGGACTCCGACGTACCGGAGGCCGCGGCCCCGGCGCTGTCGCCATCCACCCAGTTTGCGTCGCCCGAAGCGCTGCTGCGGGCACAGCCGCTTTCGGCGCTGCTCGATGCGCTGCCGGGCACGCTGTATCGTGCGGCAAACGCCGGGTTCCCAGATGCGATTGGCCCGTGGCGAATCATTTACGTCAGCGGGCAGTGTGCCGCACTGACGGGGTTCCGGCCGGATGAGCTGGTTGACGACCGGGTGGCGCTGTATCACGACTTGATCGACAGTCGCGACCGCGCCCGTGTTCTTGAGGAGCTCCGCAGCGCGCTGCATGCCGGCCAGCCGCTGCGCACCAGCTACCGCCTGCGTGACCGCTCCGGCGACCGGCGTTGGGTCTGGGAGCAGGCACGTGGCGTCTACGATGCCGCGGGCCGCGTGGTCGGCGTGGACGGATTCCTGGCCGACGTGACCGAGCGACGCGCGCAGGAGCAGGCGCGCGAGGTGGAATCACGTGAGGCAGGCGTGCGCCTGACGGCGCGCACGTTCGAGCACGAGCTGCGCAATCGCCTTGCGGTGACCGCCGGCTATGCCGAGCTGCTAGAGCGGACGCCTCAGCTGCCGGAGAACGCCCGCCGGCGTGCCAGCCTGGCTGCCAGCGCCGCGCACGACGCGGCGCGCATCATCCATGACCTTATCGAAGCCGCCTTCAACGGCGAGATCGACTGGGGCACGCCCCATGGCACCACCCTCGACGTGGGCTCCGTGCGTGACGAACACGTGCGGGGGGAGACCTCACCCCCAGCCCCTCTCCCATAGGAGAGGGGAGTTCGCCGGCCTCGAACGTTGGGCCGTGTGGCAACAGCTGGGGCCGGCGGGGGGTGTACCCTTCCCAGCGTGACAGAGCGTTGGGGTGTGGGCAACGATGCACCGGCGCAGCCGCGTGACCTGATCATCACGGCCGTAGAGACACGGTTCGTGCGCGTGCCGCTGGCATTCGGCTACTCGAGCGGTAAGAGCGTAGTGGGCGGACGGCCGATGGGACCGGGGGCTGGCCAGTACACCGGCTCTGTGATCCTCTTGCTGAGGACCGACAGTGGCTTGACGGGCATTGGCGACATCATCGTCAAGGGGGGTGATCCGCGCGCGGGGCAGGCGGCGCAGCTGTACGTGGAGGCGTTCCTGGCCAAGAGCCTGGTGGGGCAGAGCGCGTTCGACGTCGACCGAATTATGTCGCGCCTGTGGGGCATCACGACCCACGACTCGACCGTCTATGCCGCGGGGATCGACCTGGCGCTGCATGACCTGATGGGCAAAGCGCTGGGGGTACCGCTGTACAAGCTGCTGGGAGGACGGAGTCGCGCGAGCGTGCCGCTGACGTGGAACGTGCCGGCCACGCGTGACGTGGACCTGATGGTGGACCAGGCACGCGACGCGGTGGAGCGCGGCTTCCGGCACGTGGTGAAGGTGAAGACCGGCACACCCTGGGACGTGGAGGCGCTGACTGCCATTCAGGCGGCGATCGGACCGGACGTGCCACTGCGGCCCGACGACAACGGCGCGTTCCTGGCCGGAGATTCGATCAAGCGGTTTGGCACGGCGCGCCAACGCGGCGTGCAATTCGAGTGCCTGGAGCAGCCGGCGCCGAACGAGGACCTGCCGGGGTTGCGCCGGGTAGCCGATGCGCTCGGCGAGCGCGTGATGTACCACGTTGGGTACGTGCGCCTGTCGGTGGCGCACGAGATCATTCGCCATCGGTGGTGCGACGTGGTGAGCGTGCCGGTCTTCCGGCACGGGCTGCGTCAGGCGGCGCAGCTCGTGCGCGCGTTTGAGCTGGTAGGCATCGGCTGCGCCATGGGGTCGGGGCTGGAATCGTCGATCGGCGCAACGGCGGCCGTTCACGCCGCCACGGCGCTGGAGAACTACTGCTACCCCATCGATACACTCGGTCCGCATTGGTTCGCCGAGGACATCCTCACCGACACCAGCCACTTTGGCGCCGGATATGCCAGCGCGCCGGAAGGCCCCGGCCTAGGTATCGAGCTGGACTGGGATCAGGTGGAGAAGCTGAGCCGCTGACCCTCGTCCTGCCGAGCGACTGCCCCGCTACTCCGCACTACGGCTGAAGCGCCTGATAGGGCGTGCCCGGTGGATCGGCATCAGGCAGCGGCATGCTGTCCCAGAAGGCGGAGCGGTCGAACGGCTTCCGGCGTAGATCTGGGATCGAGATCGGCACGCCACCCAGCTCAGCCGAGCGGTTGGCCAGGATGCCGGGCAGGGTGTACTCGATGGCGCGGTACACGTCGATGGGCGCGGGCCTCCCATCCAGGATAGCCTCGGTGAAGGCGCGAGCCAGTTTCAGATCGGCCCCGCCATGGCCGGTGGTGGTGTCATCGCCGCGCCCGGCAAGCCCCACAGGCACCACTTCCCAGGTGGGCCGCCCGTCGCCGCTGCGCACGTGTCGCCGGGCGAGCTTCTCGTAGGTGAACCACTCGGCGCCGCCCTCCACGCCGAAGATGCGGTAGCGATGTTCCTCCGGCCGGTGCAGGTTGAGTTGCACCATGATTTTGATCAAGGCGCCCTTGGCGGTCTGGAAGAGGGCGATCTGCCCGTCCGAGCGCAGAGGCGCGTCCGGCGAGCGCCACGGCGCGCTGCGGCACGTGACCGACACGCAGCGGTCGTCCAGCACCTCCAGCAGCGGCCCAAGGTCATGGGTCAGGTACTGGATAGGTGGCTGGTCGGCACGCCACGAGGGCTCGGTGTCGGTTCGCCCCTCCGCGCGCGCCGCGGTGGGGGTGATGCTGGATCCATCGGGCAGGCGCAGGGTGGCCGGCAGGCAGTGGATGTACTCCCCCTCCGCAATGGACATGGCCCCGAAGCGGCCCTCGGCAACCCACTTGCGGAAGTAGCGGAAGAAGTCCCAGTAGCACGTGTTCTCGCCCAGCATGTACGTCTTGCCGGTGCGTTCCACGGCCGCACGCAGGCGCACGCACTCCTCTTCGGTGTAGGCGCCGGGCACCTCAGAGAGCACGTGGCAGCCGGCGTCCATGATCTGGATGGCGTGCTGCACCTGCAACTTGCCGTTGCTGGCAACTACCACGGCGTCGGGTCGTAGGTCAATCAGATCTTCCAACTCCGGCACGAGGCGCGTCTCGGCCCCCGCCGCGCCGGCTTCGGCGGCACGCGCCTGGCCGCGCTCCCGGCGTCCCGGCAGCTGGTCGCAGGCGCCGACTACCAGGGCGTTCTCCAGTGCGAGGAAGTTGCGCAGGTGCGTCATGCCGCGGCCCAGGCCCAGGACGCCGACGCGGAGTCTTTCCATGTTGGTCACATGGTGCCATGCGCCGCGTCTACGCCGGCAGTACCAGCTCATACACCTGAGTGACATCAGGAGCGCGGTCACGGTGGCCCGGCAGCTCCATCGTTCCTCGTTAGGTGGCCCGCACCGGTTCGCCTAGTCCTCTGGCGCGGCCACCCACCACTGCTGCCGTGGCCGCGACGTGGCTCTCCGTGTTCTTGGCGGCGAACCGCTCCGCGATAAAGGCGCCGAATACCGCCTGGCCAATCACGTCCATGTGGGCGTAGTGTGCATCGCCAATGAGGTGCAGCCCGTTCGCCACGTCGCGCTGAGTCATGCCCAGCCGCTCGCGCCGCGCACGGATGCGCTCTCCCACCGCTTCCAGCAGCCCTGATGTCCCCGCCGTCATCCCGTTGCCTCCTCACGTCACGGCTCCGGCGGCTCCGGTGCCTCTGAGGCCGCCGGCCGTGTGCCATCCATTCTGGGACGCGCGGCCACCGGGAGCAATAACGCTAGCGGTGGCGCGGCTCTCCGGCGGGTTGACTGGCCTACCGGTGAGGAGCCCTAGCTGACGCCCACGCGCGAGGCGAACTGGACGCACAGCGGCTCAGAGACGCTGCGCACCTCGTGTCCTGTAGGGTGGATCATGCCGGTGGCCTGGTCGATGCGGAACACTACGATGTTGTCGCTGTCCTGGTGCGCCACGATCATGAATCGGCCCGAAGGGTCGATATTGAAGTTGCGGGGGTTCTTCCCGCCTGAGTACTGGTGCCCCGCGGTCGCTAGCATCCCCGTGTTCTGGTCGATGCGGAACACCGCGATGTCGTCGCTCTCGAGAAACGCCGTGCCGATCCTGCGCCTGCCTTCACCGTTGACGTCACGGTTGGATCCGTACACCCAACGGCCGTTGGGATGGACCACCACCTGCGCCGACCACCGGCTGCCCTGCCAGTCCTGGCGCAGCGTGGAGACGTTCTGCAACTCGCGCAGGGAGCCCCGTGCGCTGTCCCACGCGAACGCGGTCATGGTGGAGTCCAGCTCGTTGATGACGTACACGAAGCGGCCGCTGGGGTGAAACGATGCGTGACGTGGGCCACGGCCGAGTGCGGTCTGGATAAACGGCGGGTCATTCTGGCTGAGCGCGCCGGTCACTGGGTTGACACGATACACGTAAGTGCGGTCGAGGCCGAGGTCCTGCACCACAGCCCACCGGCCGCTGGGGTCAAACTGCACCTGGTGGGCACGCGGCTGCGACTGGTCCGGCTGGACCGGCCCCTGCGGGCCGCTGTGCTGCATCACGTGCGTGGGCTCCCCGAGCATTCCCGGTGAGAGGATGGGGTTCACGCCAACGGCGCCGCCGCCGTAGCTCGCGCCGACGAGCACCGAATCGGTGGGATCGACGTGGACGTGTGGGTAGGCGGCGGTACCGGTGGGTTGGGCGTTGCCGAAGGTGAGGCGGCCGGTCGCTTGATCGATCCGCCAGCCGCCGACGCGGTTGCCGCCCATGCCGGCGTAGATGGCGCGCTGCCGTGAGTCCAGGGCCAGCCAGCCGGGCACCTGCTGCTCCGCGACGTCACGCTGGATCAGGCGACCGGTGTTCCGGTCCATGACGAAGCGGTAGATCCCGGCGCCACGCGCTCCCACACCAACATAGACGGTGATGCCGGCCACCCCGCTCAGCTCGCTCATGCTGCTCCCTGTCACCGGCCCGCCGGCCAAGACCGTCTTGGGTGCGACGGCCGCCGCCATACCGGCGCTGGCTGCGATGCCTTTCACCAGCGTTTCTCTCGTGACCCCAGACTGAACCCCCATGACTACCTCTCCTCCATAGTGACTGCGCGATGGCAGACGATCCATGCACCCCCGGAGCCGAGCGCGGGACAGTCCCGCGTCGCGTTCTACTCCGGAGCGTGTCGCGCCGCGACTAATGTAGCGGCGGGGGGGATCACCGTGCCAAGACTCTCGGGTCTGGGCACGTGTGACGCATCATAGGAACCTAGCCACCTGGCCAGGTAGAAGTCTAGCCAAGTGCCCGATGGCAGGGAGGAAGGGTAGTGGCATCATATCTGTGGAACCTGCCTCTTCCCTCCAAGGGTCAGGTGCCTCCCTCTGCGCTGTAGGCGGTGCAGTCCTCCCCCCGGACTGCACCGCCTCGTGCTTTCTACGGATTTACCGCTCCTGGGCGCGCCGGGTTGCCGCCGGGCCAGTCGTCCACCACATCGGCGGCGCGCTCGGCGATGACGGCTGGGAGGTAAAGTGCGGCGTCGCCTTCCACCAGGCGGCCATCGGGCATGAGAAGCTGGTTGGGGGTGCGGCCCTCGATACGCATGGGGAAGCGGCGACGCAGGTCTTCGCGCTCGGTCTGCATTCGCTCGGCCACTTCCTCAAAGTCGAAGCCGGCGAGTGCTTTGGATCGCAGCTCGGCAAGCACGGTGGAGTGGGTCGGATCGGGGGCGAGATTGCGCTGCTCATCGGGGTCGGCCTCGAGGTCGAAGAGCAGCTCGGGGTCTTCGCGGAAGGCGACGTACTTGAAGCGGCCCTGGCGAAGCATGCGCCAGGTTGGGACCGACTGGCAAATCACAGGCCCACGCTCGCACTCGCTGGCGCCGGAGCGGATGGGCGTGGATAGATCGGCCCCGTCCAGGTGGTCCGGCGCGGGCAGCCCGGCCAGGCCGCAGACGGTGGGGAAGAGGTCGGCCAGGCTGACGGGGGTAGTGATCCGCGAAGCAGGCTCGGCGCCGCGGCGCTGCTCTGGGGTCTGGATAATGAACGGCACGTGGGACGCGGCTTCATGCCAGGTGTTCTTGTAGAACATGCCGCTCTCCCCGGCCATCTCGCCGTGGTCGGTGGAGTAGGCGATGATGGTGTTCTCCAGCAGGCCGGCGCGCTCCAGCGTGCCGAGGAAGTCTCCCAGGATCTCGTCCAGGTAGTCCACGCATGCCATGTAGGCGGCGCGTACCCGCATGAGCTCTTCGTCGGTGACGTTCTCGGTATCGAAACGGCGGCGGTGGCCGGTGACGAAGGGGTGCTGATCGGTGTCGGCAGTGCGCTCGAAGCGGGGGCGGGTGACGCCGTTGGGCCAGTAGCGGTCGAAGTGGCGTCGGGGCGCGGTCCAGGGGAAGTGTGGCCGGCTGAAGGAGGCGCACAGCAGCCACGGCTGGTCGGGAGCGCTGTGCTGTTGCTCGCGGAGCAGCGCCACCGATTCGCGGGCGACGATGTGCTCCTGGAGGAATGACTCTGGGATGGTGGTCACACCGGCGGTGCGGATGCGGCGCATCATGCCGCCGCCGGTGCGTCCGCCCGCGGCCCCACCACCTCTAGCACCGCCGCCTTCACCACCTTCCCATTCATCGAGTGGATCAGGTTGGTGGCCGGCGTTCTTAGTGGCGAAGTCGCCGTAAGGACGCAGGCGGAAGCCGTTGAACTGGCGCGATCCCCCGAAGTGCATCTTGCCGATCAGGGCGGTTTGGTAGCCAGCGTGCTCGGCCAGCCAGCCGGGCAGGGTGGGGATCCCCGGCGGCAGGATGGCGTTGTTGCCCCAGGCCCCGCACTTCTCCTGGTCGCGACCGGTCAACATACAGATGCGAGACGGTGTGCACAGCGGCATCGGGCAGTAGGCGTTCTGGAAGAACGTGCCGGTCGCAGCGAGGCGGTCCAGGGTCGGGGTGTGGACCGGTTCGCCGCCTTCATCGTGACGCAGGAAGCTCAGGTAACGGAAGGCGTGCTCGTCGCTGAGCAGGAAGAGGACGTTTGGGCGGCGCGCGCCGGCTTGCTGGGGAGGCATGCGCCGGAGCGTACCTGATGGCGATGGACCTCACCCCCGGCCCCTCTCCGTTCCGGAGAGGGGAGCTTGATACGGAGCGGTCGGTGCCGCTGCGCAGTGGGGCAGCGCATCAGCGTGGGTCAGACCGTGTCGAAGGGCAGCGGTGGTGGGGGCGGAAGCTCTTCCTTCAGCTCGTCCATGCCGGCTTTGTCCATGACAGGTGTGGCCACGAAGATGGGGGCGCCGGCGCGGACGGCGAGCGCGAACCCATCCGAAGGACGGGCATCCAGCGTGACGGGGCGGCCGCCCACGTCCAGGTGGATGTCTGCGATAAAGGTGTCGCCCTGGAGGTCGTGCACGACGGCGCGAGTAACGCGTGCGCCGACCGTCGCGAACCCCCGCTGCATCAAGTCGTGCGACAGCGGCCGGGGCACGGCTTTGCCCTGCAGCTTGACGGCGATGGCATCGCCCTCTGCCGTGCCGATGGTGACACAGAGTAGCCGCTCACGTACCCTGGATCTGAGTATCACGACGCGGCTGGGTAGCTTGGGATTGGCGCGAATGCTATCGATCTCGACTTCTTCTAGCGTAGGTTCGGGTGCGTGGGGGACAGCGGAGGGTGCATCCAGGGTGACTCCTTTGCGGGTGAGGTGGTTGGGTGGGGTGGGACCAGCGGGGGACGCTGCGCCGGCGGACAAGCCCGCGGCGAGCAGATCGGCGCGCAGGCGGCGGCGAGACTTGAAGAGGCGGCCCTTGACGGTACTGACGGGCACGGCCAGGGCAGAGGCGATCTCCTGGTAGTTGAGACCGTCCAGGTAGTGGAGGGCGACTACGTGCGCCAGCGGGGCGGGCAGCGAGTCGAGCGCAGTCTGCAGGATGCGCGTCTGCTCGGCGCTCTCGATCACCTGGTCCGGGGGCGCCGCGCCTCCGCGAAGCCCGGCGAAGTCGGAACTCTGCGTCCACGGCACGTCCGGGTAGTGTGCGAGCAGGCTGTCCAGCGAGAGCGGCCAGCGCGCCTGGCTGCGCCACCACTTGCGGGCGAGGTTGGCGGCAATGGCGAACAACCAGGCGTCGAAGCGCGCGGGGTCTTGCAGGCGGGGAAGTGCTCGGAAGGCGCGCAGCAAAGTCTCCTGCGCGAGGTCGTCGGCGAGCCCCTGCGTGCCGGTGGTGCTGCCGGCCAGGCGGGCGCAGAAGCGTCGCAGTGGGGCCTGGGTGCGCTCGACGAGGCAGGCAAATGCGTCTACATCGCCGCGCTGGGCGACATATACGAGGTCGTCGCTCATGGTGCCCACACAGTAAGACCCTTCCAGGGGCAGGAAGTTACCGCCAAGGCGGGATTTCCGTCACCCCTGCTGCCCATGCACTGCATAGGCCCCGCCTCTCCCGGGAGAGAGAGGGGAGCTTGGTGCGAGACAGTTGGCGCCAGTAAGGCAATGATGGTCGGCTGCGCCACTAACTTTCCCGCCCAAACTGGAATACACCTTTAGCGGATGATGAACGAGAAGTCGCCGGGGATCCATGCAGATCGATCACCGCAAGTGATTGACGCTGAAGGGGACGCGAATGTGCCGGCGCTGGTGCGGGCGGCGCAGGTGGGTGATGGGCGGGCATTCGGAGTGCTGGTGGCGGAGCACGAGGCGGCGCTGGGGCGGTTCTGCCGGCGGCTGATGGGAGAAGCAGCGGCGGGGGAGGACCTGGCGCAGGAGACGGTGCTGCAGGCACAGCTCTCGATCGGGCGGCTGGGGGAGCCATACCGGTTTGGGGCGTGGCTGTTCGGTATCGCGGGGAACCTGGCGAAGAAGGTGTGGCGAGCACAGGCGCGGCGGCCGATGTCGCTGGAGACGCTGCTGAGCGAGTATCCACAGGTGGCGTGGGACGAGTCCCACACGGTGGCGGCTTCGCCGGAACAGGCAAGCGAAACGGCGGAGGAGCTGCGCCTGCTGGCGGACGCGATCGGCGCGCTGCCGCCGGCGCTGAGCCGGGTGGTGGTGCTGCACTACCTGGATGGGTTGCGCTACGACGAGGTGGCGCTGGTGCTGGCTGTGCCGATAAGCACTGTCAAGGGGCGGCTGTTCGAGTCGCGGGCGCGGCTGCGGCGCCACCTGGACGGCTGCGGAGTGCGAGATGGCGGACAGTCCATGGAGCGGTCGCTCCGCGGATACGAGAAAAGCACAGGAGGCAAAACAATGGCAGGACGCCCAAGCACCACTGGCAAAAAAGGCGCGAGCGAACAGGACACGGGCAGAAGCCTTGGCCGGGAGAAGGTCGCGGCCGGAAACTACCTCCGCATCGAGGTAGACCTAGCGGGGCTGGTGAGCGAGGCACAACGTTTCGTGACGCAGGCCTGGCCGCGCAATGGGGCTGCGGCGGTTGCGGGTGAGCTGGGCTCGGCCCGAAACCGCTTCGTGCCGCTGCAAGTCCTGGAATACATGGTGCTCGACGGCGCCTCGAAGCGTGCGGACATAGAGCCGTTCATCGCCTACTGCTTTGGTGAGTGGCTCGAGGTCGGTGTGGGCCGAGGCGCGGATACCAGCAGCGGCGGTGCGCGGGTGCTAGGCAATGTCCCGGTCGGCCAGGCCGCGTCGCGCGGCTAAGACGTGCCGCCGCTGCAGGAGAAGCATCGCCGGGACGCGCCACGGGCGTCGGGCGACTCCACGGCGTCCAGTGGTGGATAGACCACTGGAAGAAACCGCTGGCGCAAGGGGTCACCGTGAATGCCGGTGGCATCGTGGCGTACTCCCCCGGCGCCTTCGAGCTGCACTGGCGCTCGCCGTACCTGGGCGAGCGCGACCTGTTCGGCGAGGTGACCGAGAACGCAGACAAGAACAGCATCGTGGTGGTAGCGCTCATGAACTCGTCGCCTGCGCGTGATCGTGCACCTGGTGAACCTGACGCACGCCAACAACTGGAGGGCGCCGGTGGACGAGCTGATCCGGGCTGCGGAGCAGCGTGTGACCGTCGAGCTGCCCATGGGCCGGCGCGTGAGCGGCGCGCGCCTGCTTGTGGGAGGCGGTAAGGCTGACGTGCAAACGGACGCTGGGCAGGCAACCGTGGTCGTGCCGTCGCTGTTGGATCACGGGGTGATCGTGGTCGAGCTTTGGGAGGGGCCGCAGGCGTAGGCGGCGTTTACTGGATGGTAGTCGCAGCCTCCGGGCGAGCCCGGTTAGGGCGGCGCTCCGAGGTATCCCGCTGGGCCGCCTGGTGGACGGCGAGCCGGGAACTGACGAGCTTGCGCACGAGGCCGGCGGGCACACGCTGGTCGAGGGGGAAGCGAACCGTGCCTTTCGAGGTAGAGTAGCCATCAAGGTCGCCGGCTTCGGCGTCCGAGACAAGACCGTAAAGGGCGCAGTGGCTTCTGGTGGCGCCGAAGTGGGCGACGGTTCCGGTGGACAGCTTGTAGGTAGGGACGCCGTATGCGATCTGCTCGGTGGCGTCGGGCAGAAGCTCGAGGAAGATGGAGCGCAGCTCGCGCAGGCGCGACTGAGTCTGCGCAGGGTAGCCGGCGATGTAGTCGTCAACCGTGGCGTTGGGCATACTGGTTTCAGGAACGGGCTCGCGACGCAGGTGAAGCGGTGAGGTCGCCAGTGCACGACTACACCAGTGCGCCGGTACACCCCGGCGCACCCCGCACCATGTGAGGCGGCGGGCAGAGCTGATTACGGCGCTGCCAGCTGGAGGGCGTGAGAGGACATGGACGGGGAACTGATTAGCATCGACTCGCCGCTGCGGGCGGCGGAGCCGCGCGTCGCCGTGCTCGCCGCGGGGTACCTCATACCTCAGCTACGACAAGTACCACCCAGAGTGGGGGCAGCGGTCGGCCAACAGCACGGTGACGCTGATCCAGGTCGCAGGCCGCACCATGGTGGTGGATCCGGGCATGGATGACGCCGTGCTGCTCGCGGGTCTGGACGCAGCCGCGGTGGCGCCGGAAGCGGTGGACACGGTGTTCATCACGCACACGCACGGCGACCACTACCGCTCGGCGCACCTGCTGCCCAACACGCGGCTGCTGTGCAGCGGGCCGGAGCAGCACGCGTGGTGGTCACGTGGCGCGCCCGACAAGGAGCTGCTCGGGCGGATGGTCCCCACCACGACGGGCATTGCGCCGGGGGTGCGAATGGTGCTCACGCCTGGTCACACACCCGGCTCGGCCACGCTGCTGGTGGCGCAGGCGGGCCAGCTGATCGCCGTGGTGGGCGACGCCGTCGACAGCCTGGACTTCTTCGCGCGCCGGGAGCCCTCTCACAACGCCGTGGATCCGGAGGCGGAGCGGCGGAACTTACAGCTGTTCGCGGGGATCGCGGATGTCATTGTGCCGGGGCACGGGCGGCCCTTCCGGTTAGAACACGGCTCACCAGCGACTGAGCTCTGAGCAGCCGCGGAAACCCGCAGAGGAGGTGGGGTCAGTGCCCTCAACTGCTCGACGTTAGCGGTGGGCATAGCTCTGGCCGAAGAGCTTCTCCAATAATTGCCACATGGACGCGGTCAGCTGGACGTCGTCCAGGTCGTCGGGCCCGAACCAGCGCACGTCCATGGCGTCGTCGCCGCTGACGGGGTCCCCATCCGGCGCCTGAGCGAGGTAGTCTACGAGGACGTTATGGTAGTCCACGCGTCCCTGGGCATCGCGGCCGATGTACTCGCCGGCCCAGAACACCTCCCCGACCTCCACGTCGAGGCCGGTCTCCTCTTTTGCCTCGCGCCGGGCCGCTTCCTCGCACGTCTCGCCCAGGTCCACCATGCCGCCGGGCACCGCCCAAAGGCCCCGGCCGGGGTCGCGCCCGCGCTGGATCAGGAGCACCTTGCCGTCTCGGACCACGACCACCCCCACCCCGACCCACGGCCGTACGGGATAGGTGCGGTCCAACGCGCGGTCAGCTGCCGTCTCCATGCTCCACTGTAGCGGGCCGCGGTGGTGGCGCTTACGCCACGTCCAGCTTGAACTGCATCGTCATGGGCGTGCCGCTGGTCCCGGTGGTGGTGGCGTAGACCTTCAGGAGACCGAGTGGGCCACTGCTCACGATGCTGCGCGTCGCGAACGTCCGCCCCAGCAGCGCGTTGGGTACGGTCACGCTCACCGTGACCATTGATGCCCTGCCGTTCTCGACCGACTTGACGGTGTGGGTGATCCTGGCCAGCAGGAGCTGTGGGATGTAGAGCGGTGAGTGCGCGCCGTTGGTCACGAAGATCGGCACGAGGTTCCCGCCGCTGGTGATGACCAGCTGGACCGGGTCGGTGTCGCACCAGGTCTCATCCGCGAACGCGACGCTTGCTGTCACCGCCGAGGCGGCCGAGGCCGCGGTGAGTGCGGTAGCCGTCACTGCGGCAAGTGTGCTGCGTAGTGCTGTCCGCCGCTGCATAGCCGTGAGGGACTCCCTTGTGATCAGGTTCTGGCGCAACCGGTTGTACTCGTAGGTACGTGGCCGGTCGCAGCCAGGTGATGCCCAGTCTATGCGGCGGCGGGTGCGGATGGGAGTGCGGAGGTCACAATGTGGTCAATTCACCCTGAGCGCTCGCGCCCAGCACGCGTTAAAGGTCGGCGACGAAGCAGCCGCCTCCCTTGGGATCGCGGAGTGCGCCCTCCCGATCGATGATGGCCTCTACCGCCTGTTCCACCAGTCGCATCAGCGTGGGACGGTGGCTGTCGCCGGCAGGGCGTGGGGTGACGGCATCGGCGAAGCCGGTGGCGTAGTAGCGCATGACGGCGTCCGAGGTCGGGAAGATAAAGGCGTCTTCGCGCACGTGGCGCTGGGCGTCCGGGAATACGGAGCGGACCAGCGGCAGCTCGTCCATGGAGAAGCGGGCGTCGATGCGGTCTGTGGCGCCCAGCCCGAGCTGGCGCGCCGCGGAAGTGTGGATCTCCAGCATGCGCGGACTGGGTTGCGCTATGTTTGTGACCAGCACCACGCGGCCGCCAGGGCGCAGCACGCGGCGAAGCTCGCGCAGGGCACGCGCCTGGTCGGGGACGTGGTAGAGCATGTGTGCGGCCAGCACGCGGTCGAAAGCGCCGTCGCGAAGCGGGATCGCCTCCGCTGATCCCTGCGCCACGCTGACGACCAGGCCGCCGTCGAGCGCGTGCCGGCGTGCCTCGCGCACCATGCCCAGTGAAGCGTCAACCCCCACGATACGTACGCCGCTGGCGCACAAGGCAGCGTGATAGGCGCCGTGTCCGCATCCCACGTCGAGCAGCGCCTGGCCGGACGCCGGCGCGACGTGGCCGAGCACCCAGGCGGCGAAGTCGTCCTGGCGCTCGCTGTACAGCCGGTGCGTCTCGGCGCGGATGCGCAGCTTCTCAGAGTCTGCGTACTGGTAGCGCAGGTAGGCAGGGTCGGTGGCGCGAGCGCCGGTCTGGGCCATCTAAGGCTAGAACGCCACGCCGCGAAGCCCCGGCACCGGCTTCGGAAACGCGGTGCCGTGCATGAGCCGGCAGACCGCATGGAGCCACTACCGAATCCCTCGCGTGTTAGGCTGAGGAGATGGTGCGGCTTACTGAACTGAGGCAGGAGGCCGGCCTGGATCCCGCGGGACTGGCGGCGGCGGCCGGCGTGCCAGAGGCGATGGTGCGGGCTATAGAGAGTGGCGAGGCGAACCGACTGGACCACAAGACGGTGCAGGCGATTAGCCGGGCGCTGCGGGTACACCCCAGCACGATCGACGAGTTCCGCCCGGCGCTGGGGATCGACGCGCTGGGCGAGACGGGCGCCGGCGAGGACGCCGAGTCCGGCGCCAGGAAGCCGTGACCCCACTGGTAATCGACGACCACCTGACGCGCCGGCGCTCCTGCTACGGCCGCACTGTCGCCTGAGTGATGCACGCGCCCGCTCACGCCGCTCCCGCAGCGGTGGCAGGCCGGTCTTGCGCCTCGATCTCCTTGGCGGCCGACTGGGCTTGCTCGCGCAGGCGCCTGATCTCGGCGACAGTGGAGTACACCTTGTCGAATAGAGTGAGGTTGGCCTGGATGCCGGCGTGGATCAGCCAGGCGGCGGCGTCGGAGCGGGTGGAGCGAATGCCCGCTTCAATCAGGGCATCCAGTGCTTCCAGGTCACCCGAGTCGATGCGGCACGTGATGACGCTGTCCTTCGCGGCCGTCGTCCCGCCGAGCGAGCCGCCGGCGGTTTCAGGATGGCGATCGCCCAGGTCACGTACGGCCTGGATCACCTGGGCGCGGGTCTGCTCCATGTCCACGCCCAGGCTTTCCAGGACGCCGGCAGCAATGCCTTCACCCTCGCGGATGAGGCCCAGCAGCAGGTGCTCGGTGCCCACATAGGCGTGGTTGAGGCGGCGGGCCTCGTCGATGGCGAGCTCCACCACCCTTTTCGAGCGCGGCGTAAGGCTGCGATTGCCAGCCACAGCCCGGTCGCCGCGCCCAATGATGAATTGGACGCTCTCTCGCACCTTGCCCAGGTCCACGCCGCGGCTGGCGAGCACCTTGGAAGCAACCCCGTCGGTCTCGGCGACTAGCCCGAGCAAGATGTGCTCGGTGCCGATGTAATTGTGGTTCAGGTAGCTAGCTTCCTGTTGGCCTAGCACCATCACCCGCCGGGCGCGCTGAGTGAAACGGTCGAACTTGGTCGAGCCGCCAAACTGACCCTGGAGTGTTGCGTGCTGTGCTTCTTGCGCCTTCGCTATTGCCGAAGGTAGCTCAGCAATTCGCTCCCGAATGCGGTCGGCGCTGGTCTTCGCGGATGTTGGTGCAGGCACCTCCTCAGCCGGCGGCGCAGGGGGTGACGCGACCGTGTCTGCTACGCGCTGACCTAATCCCGCAGCGTCCTGTTGATTGTCCCCAGCGGCAGCTGGTTTCCTGGCCATACCGTGCCCCTTCTGACAGACGCGTAAACAAATTACATGTGTCTGCGCGATCAGCATACCCCCAGTAGGCTGGAGAGTCAACCTGGATCGAATCGCGAGGCACGGCAAAACGGGCCAGGACTGATGTCCCGGCCCGCAGAGGGCGCGCTCTTGGAGTGGTGGTGGGTCTTACCCCGAGAGTCGGGGTTAGGGAAAGCGCCTACGCCGCCTTCTTGGATGGGTCCGTGCTTTAGTCCTTCTTGGAAGCGTCTGCACCGTCATCCTTGTGCGAGGCTCCCGAAGTGGGCGGTGTGGAGGATGCGGACGGCGTGGCAGGCGAAGATGACGAGGACGCAGGCGGGGTCGAGGAGCTGGTCGAGGAGCTTCCCATGCCTGACGTGGACGCGCCGCTTGTACCGGCGCCCATTGCACCGGACGCGCCGCTCATGCCGCTGGTGCCGGCGCCCATTGCACCGGACGTGCTGGGAGTGCTTGAGCTGCTGTGGCCGTACTGCCCGGACTGGAAGTCGCTAGAACCGCCGCCGGAGGCGCCGAACGTTCCACCGAAGTCGTCCATCGACTGGCTGCCGTTCCCCATCAGCGACATCACGCGCTCGCGCGCGCTGGCAAAGCGCTCTTTGCCTTTGTCCTTGTCCATGAAATACATGGCGGCGGCGCCTGTGGCAGCGGCAAATAAGAAACTAATCATGTGTGCTCTCCTGAAGGTGGATTTTCCAGCACACAAGGGCGCAATTTGCGTGCCACTTGGGTCCGTCCGAGCACAATCAGCGACTGACGGGCCTACGTACCCAGGATGGCTCCGACCTTCTGGTCGATGTCGCGGGCGCCTTCGGTGGCGCTGACCTTGCCAGACCACATGTCGGTCAAGACGGTGCCGAACACCGGGTTGTAGATGTCCATCATCTTGAGCGTCTTGGGCAGCGCTTTCAACGTCGGGAGCGTGTCGATTACCGCCTTGCGGTTGGCGGGTGGCGGCGGGATCTGGACGTACTCCTTCTCCAGGTCTTTATGGACAGGCGCGCCGATCTGCTGCTGGACGAACAGGCGCTGCCCCGGCACACCGCACAAATATTTAGTGAAGCTCCAGGCTGCATCGGGCAGCTTGGTGGTGCCGGAGACACCGTAGTAGAGCGTGCCGGCGTAATTGGGACGGCCGTTCTTGCCCTTGGGATGGATGGCTACGTCCCAGGGGAATTGGGCCTCGCGCGCCACCACGCCCAGGCTGTTCACGCCCTGCGTCATCATGGCGATGCGCCCGGTGCCAAAGGCCGGCGGCGTCGCGCCGCCCTCGCCTGGCGCCACCTTGTGGCGGTTCACCATGTCAGCCAGCCAGGTCAAAGCATCCAGCGTGGCCGCGGATGACATGGTCGCCTTGGCGGGCTCTTCGGCCTTGTCGAAGGCCTCGCCACCGTTCTGCCAGATCCAGGGCAGGACGTTGTTCAGGTCGCGCGCGAAGTTAAAACCGAACACGTCAGTGTCGGCGTTGCCCGTGCGCTGGGTGAGTCGCCGCGCGGCGTCCAGCACCTGGTCGCGCGTCCAGGTGTCGTCCGGGTACTTCACGCCCGCTCTGTCAAACAGTGCTTTGTTGTAATAGAGCAGGTTGAAATTGCCGAAGAGCGTCAGCATGTAGAGCTTGCCCTTCCAGGTGGCGCCGTCCACCACGCCCTTGGCGTAATCGCCGATCTTGAAGTCCTTGTCACGCGCCATGAAGCTATTGAGCTCCTTGGCGACGCCGCTGGCCCCCACGTCGGGCACCCACACGGGGCTGGCGCCGATGATGTCTACCTGCTGCCCGCCGGCAACCTGCGTCTTCAGCTTGTCGAAGTACGTGCCAGTGCCGGGGAGCGGCGGGATAAGCTCCAGCTTGACGGTGCTGTTCTGCGCCTGGAAGCCCTTGGCGATCTGCTCGTAGTACGGCAGCCGCTCCGGCCCGGCGTCCCACAGGAACCAGACCAGATTGCCTGCTTCCGGCTTGATGGTTCCGCCTGCAGCCGCCTGCCCGCCGCTGCCGCCCGTACCCGCACCACCTCCGGCACACGCCGCCAGCACCGCACTGCTCATCCCACTGGTGGCGGCCAGCATCCCGCGCCGGCTATGCCCTTTGTTCCATCCCTGCATAAACATGCTCAACTTCTCCTTTCGCTGCGCACCCAGGATCATAGACCCGGCGGGTACCATGCGCCAATGGTTGCTCCGCACAGAGAGGCGCCCGCTGCGTTGGCTGCGGTGCAGCCGCGTACCTGGGCCAAAGACCGCGACTGGTGGGACCAGAGCCGCACCTGGCACCTCCGGCCGGCGGCAGACCTGCACGGGTCGGTCAGTCCAGGGGTGGTGGAGGCCGCCAGTGGCCACACATTTGTGGTCACGCTGCGCTGCGGCGCCGACCTCGCGCTGGGCCAGGGAGCGCACGTCACGGTGGAGATCCCGGAGTCGTGGGATACCCACCTGGCTAACTGCTACCGGCGCGGGATCAGGACGGTGGGCGCGCGTGACCAGGTCAAGGTCGGGTACGGCGCGTTCGTAGACGTGGCCTGCTCCAATCCGGACGTGTCGCTGGCGGTTGGAGCGTGGCAAGGGCGGTTGTTCGACCTGGTGGACGTCGTGGTCACGCGCGGCACTGTGCAGCCGGGAGATGAGATACGACTGATGCTAGGGCCGGAGGACGGCAACCTGGTGCAGTGTCAGAAGTACGCGCAGGTAGCGGTGCTCACCGCTGGCGTAGACCCCTCCGGCGACGGCACGTACTCCCGTGCCGCGACGCAGCCTATCGTGCGCGTCACCGGCGCGGCGGCTGAGCGCTTCCGCGTGTTCGTGCCCGGCGTAGTGGAGACCGGCATGCCATTCGACGTGCGCGTGCTGCCGGTGGATCTGTACAGCTTCAACCCATCGCCCGATTACGAAGGGCACGCGCGCCTGCTTGGCGACGAGGGACTTGTGCTGCCGGCTGCCGTGGACGTGCGCACCGACGCCGCGGCGCAGTACCCGCCAGCGACGGTGGTGACCGCCACCGCGACGGCGCCGGGCGTCTACCGGATCACCGCGCTGGACACTACAAGCGGCATCTCGGGCCGCAGCAATCCTGTCGGCGCAGGGTTCTTCTCACAGGAGCCGGAGCTGCGCGTCTACTTCGGCGAGCTGCACTCACAGATGTACCACTCGATGGGGACGGGGAGTACCGAGGAGTTCTTCCGCTGGGGACGCGACGTGGCCGGGCTGGACTTCTGCGCCCCGGCCAACCACTACAACCACCGCTCGGCGGCCACCGACGAGGTCTGGCAGGAGGTGGTGGACACGGCGAACCAATTCAACGACTCCTGCCGGTTCGCCACGCTGGTCAGCTACGAGTGGGGCGGCGTGGCAGGCAGCGGCCACAAGAACGTCTACTACCGCGGCGACCAGGGCGAGTTCGCGCACTGGTACGCGGGAGTGCACAAGAGCCCGGAAGACCTGTGGCGCAGCTTGGAGGGGCGCGACGCGCTCACCATCCCCCACCACACCAAGTTCGGCAGCCCCACCGACTGGCGCTTTCGTAATGACCGGCATCAGCGCCTGGTGGAGATCTGCTCGTTGTGGGGCATCTCTGAGGAAGGCGGGCCGCACAGCGTGCAGGCGGCGCTGGCGATGGGGCACCGCCTGGGCTTCGTGGGCGGCACCGACTCGCATTACGGCCTGGCCAACCAGGGCACCTACCACGTGAACGACGGCAACGGCCTGGCGTGCGTCATGGCGAGTGACCTGTCGCGCGATGCAATCTGGCGCGCGTTGCACGACCGCCGCTGCTACGCCACCACGGGCGATCGCATCTTGCTGGATCTCCGGCTGCGCCTCGGGGAGAACGGGGCTGAGGGCCAGTCGGCGGGACAGCCCGGGGGGCATCCAATGGGCAGTGACATTCCAGTTGACCTGGCCGGCGTGGGGCCACGGGTCCTGACCATGCGCGTCGCCGGCACGCACCAGGTGGAGAGGGTGGAGATCCTGCGCAACAACGAGGTCGTCTTCTCCCTCCGACCGGATGCTGAAGACTGGGGCGGCGAGTGGACCGACGAGACTTCGCTCGCCTCAGTAGCGCTCGATCCGACATTTCCGGATGACCGCCGTTTTGTCTTCTACTACCTGCGCGTATATCAGCGGAACCGGCAGCTGGCGTGGAGCAGCCCCATCTGGCTCACTCAGCGCGCGTGACGGTGCGGCGGCGCGCATCGCTGCTCCCGGTGCTTCCGGTGTGCTATCAGGGCCGGATAGCTGTGCCGTCGCGCAGTCGTACCGGGTACCAGCTGCCGTTGAGCGGGCGTTCGGAGATGTGCGGAAAGGGGTAGCGCGCAGCGGCGCGTTCGTCTATGTCGACCCCAAGTCCGGGACCGTCGTTCGCCCACATCGCGCCATCGTGGACTTCAGGGATGCCGTGGAAGACCTCGCGTGTACGCTCGCCGCGCCCGGGGTGTCCCTCCTGAATGCCGAAGTTGTGGCACGAGAGATCGAGCTGTAGCTGGGCGGCGTGGCCGACGGGGGAGACGTCGCCGGGGCCATGCCAGGCGGTCCGCACGCCGAAAAACTCGCATAATGCCGCGAGCTTGCGGGCGGGGGTGAGGCCGCCGATGTCCGAGACGTGGACGCGCATGTAGTCGATCAGGCGGTCCCTGATGAGTGGCAGGTACTCGCTCAGGTTGACGAACAGCTCACCCATGGCGATTGGGACGCTGGACTGCTCCCGCATGATGCGGAAGTACTCCCCGTCTTCCGGCGCGAGTGGGTCCTCAAAGAAGAAGGGGTGGTAGCTTTCTAGGTCTTTGGCGAGCTGGATGGCCTGGATGGGCGGGATGCGCTCGTGGACGTCGTGAAGCAGCTCCACGCGATCGCCGAAGGTGCCTCGCAGGCGGTCGAAGAGCCGGACAATGGCGCGTGCGTATGCGCGCGGCTCCCAATGGCCGCCTGCTTCGGCGGGCACGGTGGGCTCGGGGTACCTGAGCCACTCGCGCGGCACGTTGGCGCGTAGTACGCGGTATCCCTCGCCAATGCGGCGCTCGATCAGCTCCTCGAGCGCCGTGATGCTCGGGGCGGCGCAGTGGACATATACGTCTGCCGCGCGCCGGCACTTGCCGCCGAGCAGCTGGTGGACGGGCATGCCGGCCCGTTTGCCCTTAATGTCCCACAGCGCCTGGTCCACGCCGCTCAGCGCGTTGTTCAGCACTGGGCCGGAGCGCCAGTAGCCGGAGACGTTCGCCGCCTGCCAGATGTCCTCGATGTCGTTTGGATCGCGCCCAATCAGGAACGGCCGCAGGTACTCGTCGACGGCGGTGTGGACCGCGCGCGCACGCTGCGTGAACGTGGCACAGCCAACGCCATACAACCCTGGCTCGCTGGTCTCGATCTTTACCACTACCAGGCGAATGCCGTCTGGCGCGGTGCAGATCGAGCGCACGTCTGTTATGTGGATGGCGGGCATGCCACCACTGGGCTCCCACGGCGGCGCGGTGAGTGAGGCTGGCGCCGAATGGGGGGGCAGTGAACTGGTAGTCATAGCGTGTAGTCGCGCAGCGGCGATGATCGTACCAGCGGCGCGAGAATGGCTCGATCTCGCCGAGCGGCGCCTGCGCGGGGAGCAAGGGGGGTGGCATCCACGCAGGCGACCTAGAGCGACCCATCTGGCCCATACCGTCTGGGGACGGTACAGTGGCGTGGCTTGAGGGGCTCATGACGCACGATGACGGAGAGTGAAGTGAAGGTCAATCTGAAGCGGGTAGCAGGGAGACGGCGGCGTCTCGTGCTGGGCGCGGCGCCGGCGTTTGTGGTGGCGGCGTGCGCGCCAGGCAGTTCAGGTAGCGCGGGCGCACCGCCCAAGCCGAACAGCGCCCTGAAGACCGACGTAACCGTGCCCTTCTTGCAGACGAGTGGCCAGGCCGAGCAGGGTCTGGTCAACCAAGTGGTGGAGAAGTGGAAGCAGGTCCATCCGCGGGGACCACAGGCCGAGTTCGTGCTCTCCACCGGAGACGTGGTGGAGAAGTTCACCACCATGCTTGCGGGGGGACGCCGCCCGCCCTGGTGAGCATGGACAGCACCCAAGGCGTGCGCTTCTCCGACCAGGGGGAGATGGTGGCGCTCGATGACTTCATCAAGCGCGACAGATACGACCTGAACGACTACATCCCCGTCTCACTGGACCATTACCGCTGGAAAGGAAAGCTGTTTGCGTTGCTCCGTGACTTTTCCACCAGGCGCTATGGGTCAACACGGACATGTTCGCTAAGGAGGGCATCACGCCGCCCACTGGCGACTACTCGACGACAACGGGCGGATGGACGTTTGACCAGTTCGTCGAGGCGGGGCGCCGGCTGACGAAGTGGGAGGGAGGAGTGCGGGCGTCGCAGTACGGGTTCGGGCTCAACACCGCCCTCGTCGGAGGCTTCGGCCAGTTCGCGTGGGGGAATGGAGCCGAGCTGTTCGACAAGGACCACAAGAGGTGCCTCGCCGACGACGAGCGGGTGGTGGAGGCGCTGCAGTTGATGCAGGACATGCGCTTCAAGCACCGCATCGCGCCAGACGCCGCAGCACTGAACGAGCTGCGGAATGCGGGGATCAACACCGGGGCGCAGCAGCTATTTTTCGAGAACCACGTAGCGATCGCCATTTTCCCGGTGGCGCGGATCGGCGAGGCGCGGACCCAGGCCAAGGGGAAGTGGGACCTGGCGGTGACGCCGCAGGGGGCGCCGGGCAAGGGCAAGCGATTGACTACGGGTGGCGGCGTGGGCTGGTATCAGCCGAAATCCTATCCGCACCAGGAGGAGGCATGGGCGCTGATGCAGCACCTCACCAGCGCCGAGACGCATCTTGCCCTGGCAGACGTACGCATCCCCGGGCGCAAGAGTGTGCTGGATAGCTGGCTGGCGCAGAACCCGTCCGAAGCGCCCAAGAGCCGGAACGTGGCCAAGACGGGGCAGCAGTCGCTGCACATCCGTCCCACGTTCCCGCTGTGGGACCGGATCGAGCGCGAGGTATTCACCCCGCTGCTCCCGCCGCTGTGGGAGAACAAAGCGACTCCACGCGAGGTGGCGCGTGAGATCACAACGCAGGCGAACCGGATCCTAGCGGCGAGTTAGCGTCACTCCCGCGTCAACCGGAAGTTCTCAACGACCCGCTTAGTCGATCCACCCCGGCTCGCCGCCCCGCGGAGGCAGGGGACCCGCCGCGAGTGACCGGTCGGCAGATGGCGCGCCCGCACCTGTCAGGGCTGGTGAGAGCGGCGGCGTGTCACCACGTCCCCGCTCAGTACGACCTCCCGAGACGGAGGCACACCACGGCCCCGAGGTTCCATAGGCGGATCGGGCTATGGCTATCTGGCTACGGCCTTGTTCCATGGGCAGCCACGCGCCAGAGTTGTGCAGCGGCTGGCGAGACCGACCGCAAGGGCGACGCGGCCGCGCGGCCGCAGGGAGAGCAGCGTGCGCATACTGCGCCAAGAATCGACAACCACGTGGACGCGGTCGCCGCTAGGGGGTGCGGATCCTCTGCTTCTGGCGCTGGCACTTTGCGCCACGCTCGTGTACCGGCTCAACCCCCGCCGGTCCAACTGGCCCGCTGTCCCGCGTTCCCTCACCGCCGCCCCCTCGGCCTTCGCAGTTGGCTCCGCGAGCGCCGCCGTACGGCCACACCGTCGCGCCGTCTCGGCGCCGCTGGCCTTCTTAGCCCTGACCACTCTGGCAACTCACTGGTGTTGGGAGACGCGGAGGCGCACACTGCTGGCAGTCTCGGCCTCCACCGTCCTGGCGGCGCAGCTTGTGCTCGCCAGCGGGGGGGCGTGGCCCGTGCCGCTCGGCCTCGCGGCCAGCATCCCAGCCCCCACCTTCCCGCGCGGTTTTCCCGCCCTGACAGGGCTGGCTCAGCTGTCCCGGCTACCTCGTATGGTGTGGCCGGCGCAGTCGACCGGCGCGCACTTGGAGCCAGCGGGTGGCCAGGACCCCGGCGGCGCGGAGCCGGCTGCCGCTCCCTTATTGTCAGTCGTCTCGGCCGTTCCCGCAGATCCGGCCGCCCCAGGCACACGTGCGCCGTGGCACCCATCCGGCAGCGCCACCGCTCCATACCCCGAGCGGATCGAGGCCTGGCGTCCCCTCGTGCGCGAGCTGCTGGCCGAGGCGTGGCAGGAGGGGCGACTCGATGGTCCGGCCTCGCTGTTGGACGACGATCTGGTGCTCGCCCTGATCCGGCAGGAGAGTGGCGGCAACCCGGACGCTCTCAGCTGGGCTGGGGCAATGGGGCTGATGCAGGTGATGCCGTTCACCTTCGCTGAGATGATGCACGGCGACCGCTCGCTCACGTGCGCCGTCGATCGCGCCGCCATGTGGGACGTGCGCTCGAACGCGCGCGCCGGTCTGCGCTACCTGGCGCTGGCGATGCAGGCGCATGAGGGCAACCTCTACTGGGCGCTGGCCTCCTACAATGCCGGCATCGAGGCGGTGCACTACTGGCGCGCCGCAGGCCTCTACGCCGTGCCCCCCATCGGCGGCTACACCGAGACGGCAGCATACGCGCCGGCCATACTCCGCGACTACTTGCACCGCCGGCCGGACGTCACGCTGCAGGTCCCTACCAGCATGCTCCCAGAGCACGTTCCCGGCGCCGTCCGCCTCTTGCGGGAGCTGGACGCGGCGCGGCCGGCACGTCCACCCGAGGTCTACCCGCGCTGCGGCGGCCGGTAGCCGCGACTCGACTGCCTGGACATCGCCGTGCTGCGCGACGAAGCCGCCACCCAGCTGGGTGGCGGCTTCGTCGCGTGATCGTCGCGCCTCGAAGTGGATGTTGGGGAGCCGAGCCCCTAGGTGCACTCAAAGGTACGTGCGGCCAACGTTAGCCTGCATGACCGGGCCGTGTCTACCCTGAGACGGACAGCAATCCTTGCATCGACGGATGCCGGAGGCAGAAGTAGGCGTACTCTCCTGGCTCCGTGAACTGGAGGGAGAAGCTCTGTCCCTCATCGAACAGCCCGGAGTCGAAGGCGCCGATCGCGTCCGGCGAGCCCGCCGTCACGGAGTGAACAATGGCGTCGCGGTTAGTCCATGCGACTAGCGTGCCCGGCGCTACCACCAGGGGGTCCGGCGCAAAGTAGAAGAACCGGATCTCCGCCGCGACCGATGCTGTCGCGACTACCGGGGCCTCGGCGGCAACCGGTTCGCCAGATGATGGGAATGGGAGCAACGGCTGCGCTTCCTGCAGCGCAGCCGTTGCTCCCACCATGCCGGAATGGCTGGAGTGGGATGAATGGTCCTGCTGTGCCGGCCGTGCGTGTACCATCGGCGCAGGCGCAGCGGACCCCCAGAGCAGTGATCCTGCCAGGAGCACGACACCGGCCCCGGCGCCGGCGCGGGCATACGAGTTGAACGTGAATGGCATGGCTGTCGAACTCCTGGTTAGCACGTAGCTGCGACTACTGGTCCTGCGCCGGATCCTGGACCGGCTGCTTCGAGAGTGCGCGCTTCGCCAGGCTACCGGCCGCCAGCACACTCGCGCCGGCGATTGCCAGCGGGGCGAGCCACGCGGACCCAACACCCTGGAGCGGCCCGCCGCCTGTGCGCGGCAGTGCCACTGCGCCCGCCACCACTGTAGGGAAGCGCTGCGGGAACTGGCGTGCAATGGCCGAGCTGAGTGGATCCATGATCTGCTGCGTCTGTCCTGCGGCTTCGCGTAGCAGGCGGAAGCCCTCCACAGCATTGCCCGCTGCCAGCGCGTCGGCCGTGGCCGCCACGTGCATGACGTGGTGGGTGAAGAGCTCGGCGACCGCGCCGCGCGGCAGGTTGGGGTTGGCGCCGGTGAGGAAGGCGTCGATGTCGCGCCGGTAGCCGTCTAGGTCGGCCACCGCCTTTTGCTTCTTGGCCTGGTCGTTGGCGGCGGCGCCCTGGGTGTAGTCGACGAAAAAGCCGATGTGGGCGCGCCAGAGCGCCAGGAAGCGGTCCGCGGCCGGCTGGCCGTAGACGGTGCCCACCGCCGCCGCCAGCGCCTTGGAGTTCTCGTCCGTGGCTCCGGCGGCGGCTTCGAACTCGGCCTGGCGCCCGCCGAGAGCGGCCGCGACGGCTGCGCCGGCAAGGTAGACGTGCTCCTGCCCCAACAGGTTGAGGGCAGTTCTGAGTGACGCTGCGGGGACGTCGCTCACTGCCTGCTGCGCTGTCGGGGCCGCCAGCGCGGTCCAGGGCATCGCCAGGGCCGCTGCCGACGCGATGCCGGTTGCCGCCACGGTCCGTCGCCGGAACGTGCGCGCGGAGAGACTTTTTGGTGAAAGGGTCATTGGATCCATGTGGAACAGCGCTCCTTTGGTGACAGACGATGGTGCTCTGGCCCGCGGCCGGCTCCCTCACGGAGGCCGGCAATCGCGGTGTCCAGGCTGGTCTGGCGCCTAGTACGGCGCACGCCCACATCGGGATCACTCGCACCCAGTCGCCCGCCCAGAATCACCAATCCCCGTATCGCGTCGGGCGTACGGCGCACACAAGTCGGCGACCCAATCCTTGGGCGGCCTGACCGTACCGCCACGGCAGCCACAGCACCTATTCTGGTGTCATGGTCGCGACCGCGGTGGCAGGAGTGGCAGGAGTGGCAGGCACGGCAATCCAAGGTGTGGCGTCCCGGCGCATCGTCTCTGGCGGCACGGGGCAGCCCTTGCGCCGGAGGGCACCGCACCTTGGCCACGCGGCGCGTGTGTCCTCATCGTCCGATGGGGGCGTCACCTCACTCGACCCCGCTGCCCAGGCACTGCTCGACCTCTACCTGGCCCACCGCCATCATGATGAAGATCACCGCCAGTGCTTCGCCCGCCTCGGCGCGCATAGCTACGCCGCTCTGCTCGACGAAGCTTTGGGCGAGCTGTCCCTCGACCTAGCGCCCGATATCGGCGTCCCGATCGGCGCTGCTTGACGACACGCCAGCCCGACTGTGCCTCCGTTAGGAGGCTACTCACCACGCCGCTGAGTAGGCTGGGCCCGAGTGGTCCCCGCTCCCGCTGAAGGGACAGGGGAGGCCGCTGAGGCCGCTGAGGCCGTCGAGGTGGGCGAGATCAGTGGGGCCGGCCCTCCCGGGCGCGTTGGCGACGCATTCGCCGATACCGCTGCCGTGGGCGTTGCTGTTGGCGCCGGCTGGCGAGGCGCGGTGCTGGCGTTGCCTGCGGGTGCGGGTGTGAGCGGGATTGGCGATGAAGTAGGTGACGCCGGTGCCGCCGTGCCGGAAGCGATAGGCGTGGTGCTGGGTACGGTGGTGGGTGTGGTGCTGGCAACCGCACTCACGCGCTCGGTTGCAGTCTCTGTTGTGGTCGCAGTGGGTGATGGCTCGGGTGTTGGCGTTTCGGTGGGGGTGGTTGCGGCTGCGGCCGCCGCGGTAGCCGTGCGCGCGGCGATCGGACCCAAGATTGGCGTGGCACGGCCCGCAGTGGGCAGAGGCGGCGTAGAGGGTGCGACGCCGTTGTAGGAAAGCGCTCGATCCCGCAGATCCAGCACATGGGCCACGTAGTTCAGAGTCTGGTCGTAGAGCTCGCTCTCCCCGGCCTTGACGCGCAGCGCCTTGTTGGCGCCAGCGTTATATGCGGCGAGCGCCCACGCGGCGTCGCCTTCGTGTTGCGATAGCGCCAATGCGAGATAGCGCATGCCTGCACGTACGTTCAGCGACGGATCGAAGGGATCGGGCAGTTGCACGTCTGGGACTGGCGCCAGTTCCTGCGTCGCACCTGCCTCTCCAGGGTTGCCAGCATCTGTACCGGCTGAACGGGCCAATAGCCACGTTGCGCGCGCCCCAGGGTGTACCCCCAACATCTCGTCGAAGGTGGAAGGGAGGACCTGCATCAGGCCCACCGCGTCGGCTGTACTGAGCGCCAGCGCATCGCCACCGGACTCGGCGGTCATGATGGCGAGCACCAGTTCGACGGTGACTGCCGGGTGGTAGCGCCACCAGGAGCGCAGCGCAGCCAGCTCCACTTCCACTACCGGCCGCCAGCGCTGGACGCTGGGGGGGAACGGCCACTCTCCGGCCCGTGACGCGGCCGGCGCAGCGTACGGCCTCAGCGGGACGGGGCGGGGTCGCGTCGCCGCCTGCTCACCCGCAGCCACGGCAGTCTCGGCTGGAGGGAGCGACGCGGGCTGAGTAGCGTCTTCGGCCCCTGGATTTTCGGCGCTGTCAGCTATTGGTGCGCCTGCGTCATCCAGGGTAGGCATCTCATCGGCAAGTGGTGCCACCAAATCAAGCGGCGCCGCTATCCAACCCGCCTCCGATCCGCGGTCGCGTGGAGTGGCGTAGAGCGACCAGCCGGCTAGACCGACTAGGCTGGTGGCGCACAGCGTTGCTGCCGCCAGCTGGTAGCGGTCGTGGGTCTGCGCCCAGCTGACCGCAATGCGGGCACGTGCGATGAGCGCAAGTCGAGGGCGGCTACTCCGCATCGGGGCATAACCGTACCCTGCCGCGGGCGGGATGTGCAGCGCCGCGAGCATGCTGCACAATCGGTGGGCAGCCTCCGGCAAGCATCGAACGACCGCCGGAGCCTCGCACCACACGACTCCTGTAGTTAGAGAGAGCCTCCCGTGACCGCAACCGCCGCGCACGCCGCCGCCTCGCCAGCGTCTTCCACCGCCTCCACGGAGTGGTGGAAGCACCCCTTCCGCATCTTCCAGACCAATATCCGTGAGGTCGACTCGGGCATGGACGTCGGGCGGGTGGTCCAGGACATTCTCGACTTCGGCTGCAACACGTGGCTGCTCAACGCCGGCGGAATCGTCTCTCACTACCCCAGCACGCTCGACCACCAGCATCCCTCACCGTGGCTGAAGGACCGTCCCTCCGGCGATCTGCTGGGCGATGCCTTGG
>CADCTC010000224.1 GCA_902805635.1 uncultured Chloroflexota bacterium | reverse complement strand
GCTCGGGCTGGCGGAAGACACCATCGTACTGATGACCGCCGACCACGGCGAGATGATGGGCTCACACGGCCTCTTCCAGAAGTCCAGCATGTACGAGGAGTCACTGCACGTCCCGCTGCTGGTCCGCGCGCCCGGGCGCGTTGCCGGCGGCCGGCGCATCGGCGCCCCCGTCTCGCTTGCCGACGTCACTCCCACGCTGCTCGGCCTGCTTGGGCTCGGCAGCGCTACGGGTGAAGCCGCCGCCCTGCTCGGGCCGCAGGGCCGCGACCTCTCCGGCTGGCTGACGCAGACAGGAGCCGGCGGCGAGCAAAGCGTCCCAGCGGAAGCGCTCGGCGCCACCGATGATCCGGCAGCCGGCGCCGTCTTCTGCGAGTACAAACCCTACGCCGGTGAAGGCATGACCGATACCCGCTGCATCGTAGCGCCGCGCTACAAGTACGCCTGGAACCGCGACGACCTGGACGAGCTCTACGATTGCTGGGCCGATCCCGCCGAGCTGCACAACCGCGCTGCCGACCCTGCCCTGGCTACCGTGCGCGACCGCCTGCGCGAGCGCCTCCTTACTTGGATGCGCGAAACCGAGGACCCATTGCAAGACCTTGTTGGAGCGAGCAGATGAGTGATATGCGTGTGGCCTTCATTGGGGCGGGCAACCTGGCCAACCGCTACCACTACCCCAGCATCACAGCGCTGCCGGACGTTGACCTGGCGGCGCTGTGCGACCTGGTGCCCCAGAAGGCGGAGGCCACCGCCGAGCGGTTTGGCGTGCCGCGCACGTACGGCGACTACAAGCAGATGCTATCCGAGGTGGACCCGCAGGTGGTCTACATCGTCATGCCACCCCAGTTCCTCTTCGAGCCGGTGACCTACGCACTCAAGCAGGGTCGCCACGTCTTCATCGAGAAGCCGGCCGGCCTCACTACGTACCACTCGCGCCTCTACGCCGACCTGGCGGAGAAGCACCACTGCCTCACCCAGGTTGGTTTCCAGCGCCGGCACGTCCCCGCCATGACCGCGCTGCGTGCCCGCGTAGAGGCGCGCGGCCCCATCCACACTGTCTCGCTTAACTTCCTCAAGTCCACCAAAGACCTGTCCAAGCACGCAGGCTTCTTCGAGGGCGTCGTCGATCCCCTCACGTCGGACGGCATCCACGCCGTCGACAACTTGCGCTGGCTGGCCGGCGGTGAGGCAACCCGCGTCGTGGCCGACGTCAGTACCCGCTTCGCCCCTGGTCCTTTCCCGAACGCCATCACCGCACACATCACCTTCGACAATGGCGCCGTCGGCCTGCTGCACTACAGCCTGGTGACCGGCCGGCGCATCTACCGGGCGGAGCTGCACGGCCCTAACGTCACCGCGTACGTCGATCCCGACCGCGACAGCTACATCGTGGCCGACGACGGCGAGCCGGAGGTCTTCCAGACGAGCGAGTTCGGCAAGGACCTGGGCGGACAGCCCGAGCACTGGCTCGGCTTCTGGCACGAGCACCGCCACTTCATCGACTGCATTCGCGAAGGACGCCAGCCCTCCAGCCACTTCGCCGACGCTGTCAAGACGATGGAGCTGGTCGACCGCATCCTGGCAGGCGGGTAGCTCACTCGCGGTGAGCGGGCGTCCGGTGTTGGGGCACGCGGCCGCCAGTCGACGTCAGGCCGCCGGCCCCGCAACGTTGAACACTGGCTCGCCGCTGCCGACGCGCACCACCAGTACCAGCTGCTCTCGGTCACCAGGGTTGCTCTCCCGGTGCACTGCCCCACGCGGCACCACCAGGATCTCGCCCGGACCTGCCTCGCACGCCTCACGACCTCCTGCGCCGTACTCCATGCGGATGTGTCCCGCCTGCACCGTGATGATCGTCTCGTAGTCGCCATGGTGATGCCAGCCGGAGGTCGCGCCCGGCTGCGTGCGCGCCGTGCCCACCCAGGTGCGCTCGGTGGTGACCAGCTCGCGCCGCTGCATGCCCAGCGTCTGCACCGTCTGCTCGGTGCCCTGGTCAATACTGATCACCCGAATCGCGCTCGATGCGCCGGCCACGCCCGTCCTCCCTGGGGTGCACTCCGTCTCGGGCGCTGATGAAGTCACAGTCGTCGCTGCCATCACAAGCTCTCCTGTCAGTCGATGGTGCATGATACGCCGCACATGGTCTGCGGTCCCCGGCGCCGTGGCCCGCGTAATGCATCGGTTCCTGAGGGTGTAGAAGCGTGTAGTAAGGGTGCGACGATGACACGAGGAGAGAGACGCATGGAGATCGCCGGGCGCAAACTGTACCGCGCACGCGAGGGTCGCTGGCTGGCAGGAGTGGCGCGGGGCATGGCGGACTGGTCTGGTCTGCCGGTCCTGCTGGTGCGCTTACTCTGGGTGCTGGCGCTGTTACCGGGCGGCGTGCCGGGCGTACTGATTTACCTGGTCTGCTGGATGCTCATTTCGAAGGAGCCTCGCTGGCGGTAGCTAGACGCCCTACCGCCGCCCAACGCTCAGAGATAGTTTCACTACCCCGGTCGTGGTGAGCCTGTCGAACCACTCCCTTCGACAGGCTCAGGGCGAACGGATGTTGTGTAACCACCACTCAATGGGTGCAGAAATGAGACTGCCGCCTGAGGCTGGCGACGGTCGCGTTGGTCAGGACGAAGGCGAACCTGGGGCTACTTGGCCCCCTTCTTGAGCAGCTCGTTCACCTGCCCCTTGATCGACGTCATGGCCTGAGTGGACGTCTCCTGGCCGGCACGCACCTTGTCGTAGGCAGTGGCGTAGAGCCTCCGGATGGCGTCGAACTGCACTGGGTAGACCGTGGCGCGCAGCGCCTTGAGGCCCTCTGTGTAGTAAGCGGCGCTCTCCCAGGGCAGCAGGTTCTTGGCAAATTCCGGTGAGGCCAGGGTGGACTTGCGCCAGGGCAGGGTCAAGTGCAGGTCCATCATGATCTTCTCGCCCGTGGGGCCGGAGGTGAAGAGCGCATAGTCCCACGCCGGGTCCTGGTTCTTGGATCCCTTGGTGATGCCCAGTCCAACCACCGCGCCGCGGACGGCGCGCCCCGCCCGCCCTTTCGGCATCGGCGCCACGCCCTTCTCGAACGGCTCATTCGCGAACAGCGCGATGACGTCGTTGGTGAGCACTTCCATGCCCGCTCGCTGAATGGCCAGCGCGCCACCGGTGGCGCGGGGCAGGATCTTGGTCTCCTCGACGTCCGGCGAGACGGCGTACTTGCCGGTGAGGTCGCCCATGAACTGGATCGCCTCGAGCGTCTCCTTCCGTTCGATCAACGTGTTCTGGACGTCCCTGTCCCATAGGTCGCCACCCATCGGCCAGATGTAGCCCAGGTGGATGTCCATCGTGTTGGTCGTCCAGGAGGCACCCCAGATCTTGTTGGAGCCGCTGCCGGTGGTGATGCGCCGGGCCGCATCCATGTAAGCGTCCCAGGTCCACTTGCCCTCCTTCTCTAGCTGATCGGGCGTCTTCAGGCCGTTCTTCTCGAACAGCGCCTTGTTGTAGTAGATCGACTGGACCGACATGTTGTTGGGCATGCCGGTGTGCGGCGACCCGGGCTGTCCGTGGCGGATCCCGTAGTCAAGCACGACCGGCAGCGGGTCGGGGATGAGCTTCTTGTCCTTCTTGAAGAGACTGTCCAGCTCGCGCACGACATCGGCGTAGGGCAGGTAGTCGCGTGGGTGAGAGTGCACCAGGTCCGGTGCATCACCGCCCGCCACCTGCGCCAGGATGCCCTCGGCGAGTGGCTTGGGCTCCTCCCACTTGACCGTGACGTTCTTTGCCTGCGCGTTGTACGCGTCGATGACCTTGGTGACGCCCTCGGCAAAGGTGTTGGCGGGGCCGGGTGTGAACGGCCCGGCGTAGCGCAAAGTCACCGGCGCCTGCGACTTGCTGCCCCCGGCCTCCTGTCCGCTGCCGCCGCCCGCGCCGCACGCCGCCAGCCACCCCGCCGCTGGCAGCGCCGCGACGCCCAGCGTGCGGCCGATCACGCCGCGGCGCGTGGTTCCGCTCGTGCTGTCTACTTGAGTGTTCGATACAGTGCCGGCACTGCTTCCTGCGGTTCCTTGCTGCTCAGTCATCGGTAGGCCTCCTGTATTCCCGCGACAGCGTCAACGTGATGCGTCCCTCAATTTCACATCATAGCGGCAGCGACGATGCGATATTTGGTTCGTGACCATCAGCACCGCTAGCGCCACGGGTACCGTGCGCCACGTGATCGGCCCCGCCTGGCGCGGCGACGTGCCGGTGCTGCGCGTCTGGGTACCCGGTACAGAGGTGCAGGAGATGTTGGCGCTCGAGGGCGAGCTGTGCCTGACGCCGCTGCCCGAGCGGCGTTGCACCGGCCGCGTGGACCACGAGCGAAGTGAGCGTGTGCCGTGTCCGCGCGGCGAGATGGTGGCGAGGGCCAGCGCTCAGTGCGACCGCTGCCGTATAGAGGAAGGTACGTACCTGTGCCTAGCGTGCGACGGCACGCACTGCCCCGTGTTGCCGCCCGCGCTGGAGGCGCGCTGCCGCAGGCCACACCGGCTCTACCTGATGGACTTTGGATCGGGGCCGGTCAAGGTGGGGACATCGGCCGCAGAGCGCGGCGCCGGTAGGATCGTCGAGCAAGGTCCGCTCGCAGCGGCCTTCATCGCGTTAGGAAATGGTCCGGCGATCAAGCGCCTAGAGAAGGTCGCTGCGACACTCGGCACCACCGAGCGTGTCACGCGCCGTCGAAAGGGGGGTGTGGCGTTCCGGGATGCAGACCGGGTCGTGGCGCGAGAGCGGGTCCAGGACGCGTACCAGAGCCTCAGCGCCCGCATCACCGGAGATGACGCCGCCGCGCTCCACGCGCCCGATTTCGTGGACCTGCCGGCGCCAGACCGCCCGCAAAGGTCCACCGCGCTGCATCGCATCGCGGTCCGGCCCGGCACCACGATCCGCGGGCCTGTGCTAGAAGTGCGTGGCGGGTTCGCGCTGATTGCGGTGCTTGGCGTACCCGCCGTGCTCGACCTGGCGGAGCTTCGAGGCTATTACGTCGACCTGGCGCTGGCCGAGCCCGCGCCTCCGCCACCGCTACAGATGTCTCTGTTGATCGAGTGACGCCGCCGGCCGTGGGCCGGCGGCGCTAGTCATTCAGGTCCAGGAAGATCGTGGGGTTGAGTGGGAACGCCCCCGCCCGCGCGCCATACAGGTTCAGCCCACCCGATCTCCCGCCGCGGGGCGCTTCGAAGCGCACCAGCAGGCGACCGTCTCCAGTTTCCAGGATGCGTCTGGTCTGCGCCGCGTCGGCCTGAACCGTGGTGAGGTAGCCGTATGAGCCGAATTCCCAGTTGCCCTGCGCCTGGAAGCTGAGCACGCCGCGCGCGTCGGCCGGATCGTCGGGCAGCGTCACGCTGCCAAGCGAGACACCGTTTACCGACACGTCCAGGCGCGTCGGGCGCTTGCGCGCCTCGGTCTGCGGGTAGTCGGTCGCCTTGACGTAGACCGGGTCGGGCCAGCCGATGCGACTGCGGGCGGTGCGGGCGCCCGCTTCGAAGCGCAGCCGCAAGCGCTTGACCGCTGCGGGGTCGCAGCCGGATGGCAGCGCCACGGCATACTGCACCCAGCCCGGACCGGGGCCGCCGAATTTGGCGTCGCCCTGCCCGATGATGGGGTTTGGCCACGAGCAGTCGTCGTAGCCTTCCGGCGCGAAGGCGACGGCGAAGCCGCCGCCCGGCGTGCGCTCGCTGGTCACCAGCGGCGCAAGGGTCGCGCTCGACTGTGCCCCTTCGTACAGGTCATACACATCCACGTTGACGTAGTTGCGGGCCCGCACCGCGCCGGTTCCGCCGGACTGGGTCACCGTCAGCGCCACGGTGACCAGGCACGGCCGGTCGGGCAGCCGGAAGCGCACGTCGCCGCACTCGGCTACCCCGTAGCGCCGAGGCATGATGCTGCGCTCTCCTTCATCTACAGTGAACGTCTCTCCCAGCCGGTCCACGGCGCTCACGCGCCAGCGCAGCGTTGCCCCGTCCAGTGGCCGGCGGTCCCAGTGTGAGAAGAAGACCGGCGCCGCGTACTCGCTGCCGGGTCGCATGGTGCGGCAAGGCGGCGCATCCAGCCCCACGAAGTCGGCGGCGTTGAGGTCCGCCACGCTCATGCCAGGGACGAACGCTTCATAGCCGAACTCCTTGGCCGTGCGGTCGTACTCCAGGAAGCCGTTGTGCTCCCACTCGATGTCCGCCAGCTCGGTGTAGACGTAGCCGCAGATCTTGTCGTGGCGGCGCAGCTCGGTGGTGAGGAACTTGAAGCTGTAGCTGATGTCCAGGTCACCGCCTCGCGCTGAGAGCGCCGCGTACTCACTGTTCAGCAGCGGTGCGGTTTCCTGCTTGAATCCCTCCGCGCCCGGCACGTGCTCGTACAGCCGGCCCACGTAGCCGTAGCCCCCACCCTCCTGCGTCTGCTCGACTACGCGTGTGACGTGGTGGCGCGCCCGCCGGTAGTTGTCGATATAGAAGTGCCAGCTGTTGAGGTCGGTGAGCACGTGGTCGTACTTGTTGGTGGAGTTGTCCTCGATCAGGCGCGACGAGTCGAGCGACTTGGCCAGCAGGAACATCTCTTTGACCCATGCCCAGGAGGCCGGCGTCTGGTGCTCCTCCAGCCCCCACGTCTCGTTGAACAGGATCCAGCTGAAGATGCTGGGGTGCGAGTAGTCACGGTCGCA
>CADCTC010000223.1:27828-36377 GCA_902805635.1 uncultured Chloroflexota bacterium | reverse complement strand
GCGGGCCGAGGACCGCCCCCACCGCCGTCTCGCTCTACGCGACGCGCTGCCCGACATTGCGGACAGCGTTTCGGGCCTCCCTCAAAACCCTTCTCGGCGTAGAATGCTTGCTCGCCCGCTGTAAAGACGAATTGCTTTCCACAATCACTACACGTAAGCGTGCGGTCCTGGTACGACAGTGCAACGGCTCCTATGAATGGCGCGGCTGGGCGCTCCAACCGCAATGACACGCACGGGCCTCGATGAGGCCCGTGAAGCCAGTATATCACCGCTTTCTAGAAGCGGAACCCCCCAATTTACGTCCGCAACACTCGCGATTCACACTCGAAAATCTTGGTACCATCTCCAGCGGTCCTTGAGCGCGTAAGGAGTATCGTGGCGACCCGCTCCCCAAGGGATAGTGCGCCGCCGCCGCGACCGTCCGTGCTCCGGACGCGCCGCGGCGTCGTTGTCCGCGCCTCCGGTTTCGCCGCCACAGTTGCTGCGGCATCGGCTGGTTTGGCAATGGCCTCCTGCTCGCCCGGTGCGCTCCCGGTGAGAGCGCCCACCGGGCCTACCGAGCCAACGGCCACGGTGGCGGGCGCAGTGCCGGCGGCTACACCCCGGCCCGCGCCTGTGGGCCTTTCACTGACCCAGCCCGCCGGGTCGCTCCCTGGTCGGCTGCTATTTGTCGCGGACGCCAATGTTTGGCTTCTGGAGAGGGGCCAACTCGTACCCGTCACGTCCGATCGCGTGAGCCGGCAGCCCACCTGGTCGCGCGACGGGCGGCGTATCGCATTGGTGAAGTTATGGACCAGCGGCTCGGACTTGTGGGCGCTGGATGCCGAAGGCAAGAACGCGCTCGAATTGACCGATTTCACCTATCGCGAGGAAGCGCGCCAGAACTATGCCCTTCAGCCAGTCTGGTGGCCGGACGGGTCGCGACTGTTGTTCCTCTCTCAAGAGGGCACCCAGGACACACAGCTCTGGCAGGTGACGCTCCAGGACCGTCGCCGCCAGCGCCTCCTGGTCCACGGGGAACGTTCCGGCGGCCTCGACCACCCCCGCTTGTCTCCGGATGGGCGCAGTCTGGCCGTCACCTCATTCCAACCGGGCGGAGGTCCGGCGGGCCGGCCACAAGTCTGGACCTACGCGCTGCCGAACGGCCCCTGGCGCCAGCTCACCGACGCCGCCGGCGGCGCGTACGACCCCGAGTGGTCGCCGGACGGAGCTCGCATCGCCTATGTCGTCCGCACGCCCGACCCCGGACGTAGCACAGGTCGTCACGACGTCTGGGTCATGCGGGCGGATGGCGCCGGCGCCCGCGGCATCACGACATCCGGCGCCAATCGTGCTCCGGCCTGGGCGCCTGACGGCGGTTCCCTGGTCTATCTATCCGCGCGCGCCGGCACCTTTGAGGTTTGGACCGTCCCGATCGTTGCCGATCCGTCGCCGGGAACGCCACAGCCATCGCCTGTCGCACGTCAGATCACTCTGGGCGGCGCCATCGACGCGCAATCGGGGCTCGCATGGGCGCCATAGGAGCGGAAAGCACGGCGCCCGGCGCGTTCCCCGGCAACCAGTCGGCGGCCACCCCCGCCGGTAGCCCGGACACTCTTGAGGGGCTTGGCGTGCTTCCCGCCCGGCGGGCCAGCCCTGGTGGCGCCGCCTTGCGCTCCGCCCTGTTCCCCGGGTGGGGCCAGCTTGCCGCCGGACGGCAATGGCGTGGGTGGGCACTCGTGGGCGGGTCCGCCACCATCTTGCTGCTCCTTCTTGCTGCCGTACTCGCGCTTGTCATTCCATTTTTGCGCTTACCCCCCGCCATCGGGCAGACAGTGAGCGTGATCGGAGACGTGCCGCTCCGCGTGCTGGATTGGCTCCTGGCGTCAGACTGGAATACCTTGTGGAAGGCGGCGATTGCGCTCAACGTCGCGGTCTTCTTCGCCCGAGTCTGGGCCGCGGTCGATGCCGCGATGTGCGCGCGCCGCGGAGCACGCGCCCGACAGCAGGCGCTGCTGGCGCGCGGCGTTCGTCCACTGCCACTCGCCGGCGGTGCCGCGCCGGCCGTATTCGCCATCCTTGCCCTGGTCGTTCCCCACGCCACGGCCATGGCCGCTGGCCTCGCTATCCTTCCCTACCTCAACCAGGTGCTGGTCGCCGACAAGCCGCTTCCCGCAGCGGTGGCAGCCTCCCCCGCAGCAGCCGGCCCAGCGCAGCCAAACATATTCGACGCCGATCTCGGGCGCCCGGTTTGGAACGGCGAGAGCCGGCTCAACGTGCTGCTGATGGGCACCGATCGCCGCCCACAAGAAGTCTCACAGAACCCGCGCGGCAACAGCGATACGCTGCTTCTTGTCAGCATCGACCCGGCCACGCGCGCCGCAGCCATGGTGTCTATCCCGCGCGATCTTGTCGTACCGTTGCCGGGCATCGGTCCGGAGAAGATCAATGCCGCCTACCGCGAGGGAGGTCCTGACCTGTCGGTGCGAGTCGTCGCCGACCTGCTCGGCCAGCCTGTCCACCGCTGGGCGTCGATAGATGTGTCCGCTTTCGCGCGCGTCGTCGACGAACTCGGCGGCGTCGTCATCGATGTAGAGCACCCCATCAGGGACGACGAATACCCGGTCGAGGACTACTCCATCCGCCGGGTGTACATCCCTTCCGGGCTCCAGTGGCTCACGGGCGAGCAGGCCCTGTGGTACGCCCGCACGCGTCACGGCTCTACCGACTTCGATCGCGCCGCACGTCAGCAGGCACTGCTGCTGAGTCTCAAGGACCGCGCGCGCGACCGCCGCATGGTGCCGCGCATTCCCGCGCTTATCGGCTCGCTTGCCGACGCGGTGCAGAGCGATATCGCGCCGCGCGAAGCGCTGGCGCTCGTCCGTCTCGGCGGTAACACTGACTTCCGTAGCGCCCGCCTGGTGCTCACACCACCGCTGTACGGCAGGGAGATAATCCGGCCGGACCTCTACGCCATCGAGCCGAACGTAGCCCGGATACGTGCCGCCGTGGCCGAGACCCTCTCCGGCGCACCGGCCCCGCCGGCGCGCGACGACCTGGCCTCCTTGACTGGCGGCGCGGGAGTCCCCGCACAGGGCAGTGGCGCGGCTGACGCCACAAGCGTCCCATTCGAAGACATTCCCTGAAGGCCCGCCGCCTCGACTGGGACGCGCCGGTCGCTCCACCACGGACGCCGCGCGTACGAAGCCAAACGCCGACGCAACGCTCACCGCGGCCGCGCCGTCCCTTCATTGCCACATGACTGCCTTCCCCGACCTCAACCCCTTCTATTCATACGGCCGCTACGCGCTGACGCTCTACGCCTGCGCTGCCACCATGCTGACTACGGCCTGTCTCGCGCTCCACGCTGTCACCGCGGTGGGCCGCCAGCGGCACGGCACCCTGAGCCAAACCCGTGCAGCACGGTCGCTATTCGTCCCGCTCGACACTGATCGAATTACTGTCCCGGCACAGTAGCGCACGGTCGCATACGCACCGGCCCTGTAACCCTTGCCAGTACCCCTGCATCGTCGCCGGTTGCAGTACGGTTGCGACAAAGTGGCGGCGCAGTTGCGGAATACCTCCAAGCACGGTACAGTTGCGGTCATACAGATGAGCACAGCCGAACGAGCCCGCGTTGCAGCCTGTTGGCTGATTGCCGGTGCGTTCGCGCTCGCACTGGCGCTTTGGGGCATCGGCGGCGCCACCCCGCGCGTCGTTGCCCAGGCATCCGGGTATGACATGCTGGGCGCAGCACTGCAGGCGTGGGGCATTGCCCCGATCACAGTAAGCGAGGACAACGCCTCTGCGGCCGAATCGCGCGAGGTAGTCGCTCAGCCTGCCCGTGAGGTGCAACTCGCACCGCTGCCGGACCGCCCCGGATACACCCTGTATGTGCCGCAGGGACCGGATGTGCCACGCCAGGCAGTCCTGGTCCTGCATGGCATGGGCGACAACGGCCCCAGCATCGCCACTCAGCTCCTGCCCTACGCACGCGCCCACAACTGGGTGGTCATCGCTCCCACCATCCCGTACGGCGATTGGCGCAGCCCCGATGCGCTGACCGGCGAGGAGCTGCGCTTGTTGCCCCAGCTCGCCAATCTGTTGGCTTCTGTGCCGGCTGAGACCGGCGTAAAGTTGAGCGGGCGGACGCTCCTGTTCGGCTTCTCGCGCGGCGCGCAGGCCGCCCTGCGCTTCACCATGCTCTACCCAGAGCGGGTAGAGGCAGTCGCGGCGCTTTCCGCCGGCACGTACACCCTGCCGGTCAAGTCGGTGCTCACCAGCGCGGGCGTCACGCGCGCGCCGCTCCCGTTTGGAGTGGCCGACCTTGAGCAGCTCGCGGGACGCGGGATCGACCCCGTGCGGCTGGCCGGCGTGCGCTTCTGGATCGGCGTCGGTGCCCGCGACAACAACTACAATGACGTGCCACGCCAGTGGGACCCCTTCGTCGGCAGTACGCGAGTCGAGCGTGCCACGCGCTACGCCTCTGTGCTGTCCGAGCTCGGGTGTGACGCCCAAGTATCGGTCGTGCCGAACGCCGGCCACGAGATCAGCGCTGCCATGGTAGAGCAATTCACCGGCTTCCTTGGCGCCGCCGCTGAACGTGCGCTCGTGCACCTAGAGCCGAGCACCAGCGTCGCCAGCGTACCGCTCATGGCAGCCCGGAAGATTAACCGCGGCGTATAGCGGCGCTATCCTCCCGGCGCTAGCGCGGGATCACGTCGAACAGCACCTCGCGCTTGACCATCGCCCAGATCGCTAGCACTGCCAGCACCTGGACCGGCGTGTTCAGCCAGGGGTTGAAGCGGTCGAAGCCCGATACGTACGGCAACACCAGCGCCGCCGTGAAGATGGCGAACAGGTGCATGGCGTAGACGTAGAGCGCATTCTGCCCGAACGGGAGCAAGAGCCAGCCGAGCGCGCGCTCTAGGGGCCGCCACAGGTACGTCAGCGCCAGGTACAGCAGCGGGAAGAACACCGCAAAGGCAAACACGCGGCCGGGCCGTGCGTAGTGCTTGTCGAACGCCTGCTCTACCGTGTCCGGCCCGGCGGCGGCGCGGAATGCCCCGCCCATCGGTTCACCGCCACCCTGCGCTGCCGGCGTCGAAGCAGCTGCCTGTGCCACGCGGGCTGCATCCAGGGTGACCAAGCGTAGGCCAATGAGCCCGGCTGCCAGCACCACCAGGACCGCCGTCGCCGGCACCAGCGGCAGGCGTCCCAGACGCCGCCAGATCGCATCGCGATGGTACCCGATCACCATGCCACCGAAGTACCAGAGCTGCCACGCGCTGACCTGGAATGTCTCGTTGTTCACGACGTGCCACGGCAGCTCAGCCTCGCGAGGAAACACCTGGAACAGTCCCCACACCAGGAGCGAGAGGAGGACCACCACCCGCGTCTGCCGGACGTGCAGCAGCAGCATCGCGATCGGCGAGACCGCCAGCAGCAGCGTGTACAGCAGCATCACATCCACCAGATAGTAGGTGCGGTGCAGCGTAAGCAGCCCTACCGCCAGCTGTGGCGTCAGTGGCTCTACGTCTTGCAGCCACGGCATCCCCGCCAGCCGTGATAGGCCGACAAAGGTGAACGTAAGCCCCAGCGTCATGCCATAGAGCGTCAGTGCGCGGCGCAACAGGTGCAGCTGGATCGTCGCCAGCCCGTCACGTACGATGCGGGGGCCGTAGATCAGCCCCACCAGCAAGCCGGAGAGGAAGATAAACCCCTCTGCCGCTGAGACGAAGAAGCGATTGCCGCCCGTGATCGGGTACAGCAGCGATGCGCCCCCTAGGTGGTCCACCACCATCGCAAAGGCGCAAAAACCCCGCAGGAAATCCAGGCGCAAGTCGCGCCGCCCACCTCCGACGTACTGCCAGCTGCGCCCGCTACGGGGTGCAGCTGGCGCAGAAACGGCGGGCTCAGGAGCGCTGGAGCTGGTCGGTGACACCGGCGGTGAGGAGCTGCGTCTTCACCACCGGAACCCCAGCGGGCGTGTACTCCGTGGCGTTAAGCGCGCTCGAGTAGAAGTGCAGGTACTCCGGGAGATAATACTTCCAGTACCAGCCCTCGTGCTCACCCTCGAACACTCGGTACTCATACGGCGCCCGCTTTGCAGCCAGCGCTTGCGCTACCGCCATCGCACCGGCTTTCCACGGGTCTTCCTGGCCCACGTCAATCCAGGACAGGACGCGCAGCGGCGCGTTGGTATTGCGCGCCAGCGAGATGGGATCGTACTGCGCGAACCACTTGGGATCGCCAAAGAACTCGGGGCTCGTCTCGAACGGCCGGATGGTGGGGCTATGAGCCCCCGCCACGCTGAAAACCTCCGGGTGGTTGTACGCCAGCTGCAGCGCGCCGTGCGCACCCATAGAGAGACCGCCTACCGCACGCTTCTCGCGCTTCGCCTCCGTGCGGAACGTGGCGTCCACGTGCTTCACCAGGTCGCGCGCAACGTAGTCCGCCCACCGGGGGCCGCCGTCGGCCTGATTGATCCAGTAGCCCTGCTCGCCGTTCGGCAACACCACCACCATCGGCTCGATCAGGCCAAGCGACAGCATGCGGTCCAGGTCTTCGGTAAGCGCATAGCCCAGCCACTCCTCCACACCATACGCCTCCGAGCTGCCTACGCCGTGGAGCAAGTACAGCGTCGGGTAGCGCCGGCCGCTCGTCGCGTAACCGGGCGGTACCCATGCCATGTACGTGTCTTCGCGGCCAAGTGCAGGGCTGAAGAAGGATTGGAACCGCCACTCGCCGCGCAGGTGTGGCTCGGCACTCTCGAACACGCGCTCAAGCGCATCGTGGGTGAACGCTTCAGCGAGCGGGATAACCGACTCGGCGCCCCGGATCGGCTCTACCGTCTCAGTCTCGCCACGCTGCCCTGGAGCCTTTCTGAACAGGCCCCCGATCCAATCGGCAATGCGGCCAAACTGAAACGCTGAGGCTGCCCCGCCTGAAGGGACCACCGGTTGCGGCGCCATGATAGGCGCGGCGATTGCGGGCTGGGTGACCGGCTGTGCGTCCGCCTTTGGCTGCGCCTGCTGTGTCGAAGGCACGGGCGAAGGCTGCCACGCGGACCGATCACGGACGCCAGCAGAGGGAGCCGCCGGCTTCGCTGCTTGGTCCTGAGGTACGGTCGCGCTGCCTGACACGACTTGTGACTGCGTTGAAGCAACCGGCGACGGCTGCCACGCCGTACGGTCCCGCGCCCCCATTGTTTCGGCAGCGGTCGGGACTCCCGCGGACTGGGCGTGCGTGGCGGGAGCAGCATCGACGCCCACCCATCCGGCGGCGGCGCTGATGGCCACCCCGGCTATGACCACGCGTGAAACGACAGACTTCATGCTCCCAGACCTTCTTACTAAGACTAAAGAGCACGCGTTAGATTCGCGGTGCGAGCAGGGTTAAGCCCCGGTGTCAGTCCACCGAGCATGGGTTGCAGTCTGGTTCGCCCCCCCTCTTAGCGACTAAAGACCATCTGGCAGGGGGCTTCAGCGATCCGACTGGGCGCGTGCCGCCGGCGCCTCAGCCGCCTCCAGCATTTCGCGCAGCGCGAACATGAAGTAGGTCGTGGCGGCCTTGAGCTTTGGCCATCCGTAGACAGTTCGAACGCCAAAATGCGTTTCGATCGAGTAGAGCCCCGGGTAGCCTTCCCGTTCAAGTCGAGTTGCCACCTGGCGCCAGGGCAGCGCGCCTGTACCCAGCAGCGCCGGCTGCCGCCGCAGCCGCGCTGCGGCGTCCGGCGCAGGCGCATCTCGCCCGGTCACGGTACTGGAGCCCGCCGTGCGCTCCGGTGTGCGATCTTCCGGCAGCCTGCCCGCTACTCCCAGCACGCCCACCACCGAACGGTGCTCGTCCGGTGTCAGCGTGCGCTCCTTCACGTGCACGTTGACCACCCGGCCCCGGAACAGCACGTGCGCCTCGTCGATCGTGCAGTCGTCCCAGCCGTTGCTCACGTCCCAGGCTACACCGACGTTCGGGTTATCCACCGCGTCGATGATGCGCGCCACCTCTTGCGGGCTGCCGCTGTGGGTGGAGTGCTCCGGCTCGAACCCTAGACGCAGCCCTTCCTTGCGCGCCAGGTCGGCAGCAGGCCTGAAGCGGCTCACCAGCTCCGGTAGCACCGCTTCCAAGTTCGGGCGGATGCTCCCCCGCCGGCGCACCTCATCGGTCATCGGCACGTCGCTCCAGAACGGGAAGACGCGTATCACGTCTGTCTCAAAGAAGTGCGCCTGCTCCACCAGCACCGGAAAGAAGCGCATGTGGTCCTCGTACTCCGGCCCGGAGATGGCGCACTTCCCAAAGTTACTCTGGATCGCGCCGATACGCAGCCCGTGGTCGCCGAGGATGCGAGCGAGCTCCGACCACCGGCCGCGTTCCACGTCATGCGAGAACACCCCCCACACCTTGCGGATGTCGACGTAACGCAGACCAGCCTCCGCCGCCGTGCGACACGCATCCGCGAAGTCCATCGTAATCTCATCCGTGAAGACACTCGCTCGTTGGCGCAGCGGTGAATCGGCTGGAGCAGGCACACCCGTCCAACGTGGTGCGAGTCCTGGCTCAGGCGTAGTGCT
>CADCTC010000223.1:0-27818 GCA_902805635.1 uncultured Chloroflexota bacterium | reverse complement strand
CCTCGTTCCCGATGGTAAGCCATCCAGATGAATGAGAACGACGTCGCTGCTGCTCCCGGAGACGATCCCTTGCCTCGTGCAATCGAGAGTCCCATCCGCACCATTTCCAGCGCCGTCGCCTATGAGACGCCCTGGCTGCGCATCCGACAAGATCAGATCGAGCGCCAGGACGGCTCCGCCGGCACGTTCGGCTACGTCGAGTTTCCGTATCCGGTCGTGATGGTGGCGGCGCTGGACGACGCTGGCCGGGTATGCCTCGTGCGCCAGTGGCGCTACCCCTGGGGACGCGATTCTTGGGAGCTGCCCGCGGGGCGCTGCGAAGCCGGCGAAACGCCGCGGTCGGGCGCGCAGCGCGAGCTGCGCGAGGAGGCCGGCGTGACCGCACGCGACCTGCAGCCACTGTATACCTTCTACGCTAGCGCCTCCGTCTCGACACAGTTCCACTGTTTCCTTGCCACCGGCCTCACCCACGTGGATACCCAGCGTGACCCCGAGGAGCAAGACATGGTTGCTACCTGGGTCCCCTTGGGCGAGGCCGTGCGCGCCGTGCTCGACGGCCGCATCGTCCACAGCGCCACCATCGGCGCGCTCCTGCGCCTGGAGCGTGAGCTCGGCCGATAATGGATCTGTTAGAAGCCACCATCCGTAGCGTCTCCCCGCTCGACCACCTCGCCGGCATCCAGGCCCGCCCGCTGCCTGCGGTCGAGCGAAAGACCATCCTCACCCTGGCCGCCGATCACGGCGTCGCCGCCGAAGGCGTCAGCCTCTACCCCCAATCCGTCACGCAGCAGATGGTGCTCAACTTTCTGCGCGGCGGCGCCGCTATGAACGTGCTCGCCCGCGCCGCCGGCGCCTGCGTCGTGGTCGCCGACTTCGGCGTTGCGGGCGACATAACAGAGCCCGCCACAGGCCCAGCCGCTCTGAGCCGGCGAGAAGTCCCTCTCCCCGCGGGAGAGCCGGGTTGCCCGCAAGCGGGCGGCCGCGAAGCGCAGGGTGAGGTCCGATTCGTCAACGCAAAGCTCGCCCACGGCACTGACAACCTCGCCGCCGGCCCGGCCATGTCCCGTGCGCTGGCCGTCCGGGCGATCGAGCGCGGCATCCAACTCCTCGAAGACGAGCACGCTCGCGGCCTGGACGCCGTGGCGACCGGTGAAATGGGCATCGGCAACACGACGCCTGCCAGCTGCATTGCCGCCGTCCTGACCGGCGCATCCATTGAGGTGGTGACCGGGCGCGGCACCGGCCTGGACGACGCGCAGCTTGCCCACAAGCGTGCCGTCATCTCCCGCTCGTTAGAAGTGAACCATCCCGTTTCCGCCGACGCACTGGATGTGCTGTCGAAGGTGGGCGGTCTTGAGATCGCCGGCCTCGCCGGCGTCATCCTGGGTGCTGCCGCGCGCCGGGTTGCCGTGGTGGTAGACGGCTTCATATCCGGCGCCGCAGCTTTGGTGGCGGTCCGCCTGTGCCCCGCCGCCCGTGACTACATGATCGCCGCTCATCGGTCAGTCGAACCGGGTCATGCCGCCATCCTGGATGCCCTTGACCTCGCTCCGCTGCTTGATCTCCAGCTTCGCTTGGGCGAAGGTACCGGCGCCGCGCTTGCCTTCCCGCTCCTCGACGCGGCCTGCCACATCCTCTCGGAAATGGCTACGTTCTCCGTTGCCGGCGTCGCCGGGCCGATCGCTCCCACTGCGGGCGGATAGACTTTCCGGCCGTGGCGCCTCCCTTCCCCAGGCCCGAAATCGCTGCGCTACCGCGCGTCGTCCACGGCGCCGTCAAGGACAAGGAGCTGGCGCTGCTGGCCGAAGCCGGCATTGCGCCCGAGCACGTGCTCGACTTCTCCGTCAACTCCAACCCACTGGGGTCATCACCGCGTGTCCGAGAGGCGATCGCCGCGATTGACGTGTCCCGTTACCCCGATGACGACGCGACCGAACTGCGCAACGCGCTCTCAGCGCGGTATGGAGTGCCCGCCAACAAGCTACTAGTTGCAAACGGCTCGGCCGAGATCATCTGGCTCGTCTGCCTCGCGTACGTCCGAGCCGGTGACGTGGTGGCGATCTTTGGCCCTACTTTCGGTGAGTACGCCCGCGCGGTGCACATCGCCGGCGGCCGCGTTGCGCCGTTTGACGCCACCGCCGCGAACGCGTTTGCGCTGACGCAATTGGAAGCGACCAACTGGATTCGTTCCGTTGCGCCGCGCCTGGTCTTCCTCTGCAACCCCAACAATCCCACCGGCGCCTACCTCAGCCCGGCCGATGTGGCGGCGCTGGTTGACGCTGCCCCCGGGGCACTCTTCGTCGTTGACGAGGCATACGCCCCGTTCCTCGCCGAGTCGGGCCCCAATCATCATGACAGCGCCCTCCGTGCCTTCCTTCCCCTGCTGGAAGCCGGCCGTGTGCTGCTGCTCCGCTCGATGACCAAGGACGGCGCCCTGGCCGGCCTGCGCCTTGGGTACGCTGTTGCCCCAGAGCCTGTCGTCACTGCGCTCGGCGCCGCCAAGCCGCCCTGGAGCGTCAACCGGGCGGCATTGGCTGCCGGCCTCGCTTCGCTCGCCGACGAGGACCACTGGCGCCAGTCCCAGATCACGACGGCTTACGCTGTAACGTATCTCCAACACGCGCTGCGAGAGCTCGGTTTCCGCGTCTTCGACACCCGCGCTAACTTCTTCCTCGTGGAAGTTGGCGACGCGCCTACCGTGCGCGACGCCCTGCTGCGCCGCGGCCTGGTGGTCCGTGACTGCACCTCCTTTGGCCTCCCCACCATGATCCGCATCGCCGCTCGCCCCATTCCAGATTGTGAGCGGCTGGTCGCCGCACTGAGCAAATGGCTGCCAAGACGCTGATGATCCAGGGGACCGCCTCGTCGGTCGGCAAGTCGCTGCTCGTGGCCGGGTTGTGCCGTGTCTTTCGCCAGGACGGCGTACGCGTGGCGCCGTTCAAGAGCCAGAACATGGCGCTCAACTCGTTTGTCACCGCTGGCGGTGGCGAAATGGGCCGCGCGCAGGTGGTACAGGCCATGGCCGCCGGCCTGGATCCACGGGTGGAGATGAATCCCATCCTGCTCAAGCCAGAGGCCGACCACCGCTCACAGGTCGTCGTCATGGGCCGTCCGCAAGGCAGCATGGGCTTCCGCGACTATCGCGCGTTGCGCTCTGAGCTGCTCGGCATCGTCGAAGGGGCGCTGTACCACCTGCGCGCTGAGCACGACCTGGTCATCATCGAAGGGGCCGGAAGTCCCGCGGAGATTAACCTCAAGGCCGGCGAGATCGTGAACATGCGCATCGCCCGCATGGCCCAGGCGCCCGTCATCCTCACCGGCGACATCGATCGAGGCGGCGTCTTCGCCCACCTCGTCGGCACGCTGGCGCTCCTGGACGACGAAGAGCGCTCGTTCGTCAAGGGCTTCTTCATCAATAAGTTCCGTGGCGACGTATCCCTCCTCCAACCCGGCCTCGACTTCCTGGAGCAGCGCACCGGCACGCCTGTCCTCGGCGTCATCCCCTACGTCCCTGAACTTCGTCTCCCCGAAGAAGACTCTGTCTCGTTAGAGACTCTCCCCCTCCGCCCTGGTGGGGAAGGGGACCGGGGGGAGACAGGGCGCCTGCCGATCATCGACATCGCCGTCGTCAAGCTGCCGCACGTCTCCAACTTCGACGACTTCGATCCCCTGGCAGCCGAGCCGGGCGTTGGCGTCCGCTATGTTTCGTCGACTGAGGAGCTTGGCCGGCCGGACCTGGTGATCCTGCCGGGCACAAAGACCACAATCGCCGACCTCCGGTGGATGGAACGGCGCGGATTGGCAGCCTCCGTCCACGCGCTGGTGCAGGCAGGCGTACCCGCGATTGGCATCTGCGGCGGGTACCAGATGCTCGGCAGTTCGATCGAAGACCCGCTCGGCGTCGAGGCAGCAGTGGGGGAAGTCGTCGCCGGGTTGGGCTTGCTTCCCATCCGCACCATCTTCGAGCCGTCGAAGTCAACCCATCAGGTGCGGGCGATCGTCGCAGCCGGCAGCGGCATCCTGGCCGGGTGTGACGGATTGAGCGCTGCCGGCTACGAGATCCACATGGGCCGCAGCCAGCTCACAGGCGGCGTCGCCACGCCGGCCTTCACCATCGCCTCCCGCTCGGGCAGCTCACCCGTGGCCGGAACGGAGCAGGACGGCCTGTTGTCCACAGAGGGTAGAGTGCTGGGTACCTACCTGCACGGTCTGTTCGACAATGCCGGCGTGCGGCGCGCACTGCTCAAGAACCTGGCGGCTGCGAAGGGCCTGGCGCACGCTCCGGAGGCGCAGTCATGGGGCCAACTGGCTACGCTCGACGACCAGCTAGACCGTCTCGCCGCCGTTCTCCGCGACAGTGTAGACCTGCCGCGCCTCTACGACATCGCCGGGCTTTAGCCGCCGACGACCTGGACGATGTACTCGCGACGCTGTGGCCCGTCGAGGTCAACCAGGAATAGCCGCTGCCAGCGGCCCAGCAGCAGCTCGCCCGCCGCCAGCGGCACCGTCTCGCTGGCGCCCAGGAGCAGGCTGCGGCAATGGGAGTGGCCGTTCACCGGCTCGTTTGGCCGCATGTTCACCGTCCGCACGCTGAAGTCGTCGTGCCGGTAAGCGGCGTCCGCGGGGGCAAGCTGCTCAAGCAATCGCGCCATGTCCTCGAGCAGCAGTGGCTCGTGCTCGTTGATACGGATGCCTGCCGTCGTGTGGCGTGAGAAGACCACGGCAAACCCATCGCGCACGCCAGATTCCGCCACGCACCGCTTGACCTCATCGGTGATGTCCACGAACTGCAGAGTTCGCTCGGTGTCCACCGTCAACACGCGAGTCAGCGTTCGAAGGGGCAGCGTGTATACCGGCGGCGCCTGCACAGTGGCCGTGCGGACGCCGTTGGCGCCGTGTACCCCATTCGCGGAGTGCGTGCCGTTGGTCCCGTTCACGCCCACGCCGAGCGCGCCGTTGATGATCTTTCCGTTGACAAGGCCGGCAGCCATCTGACTAACGCTCAATCCTTCCGGTTGCTCAGATCCCCGCAAGCGTACGGTAGCCACAGATGGCACGGCAATGCGCCGCGTGCATGGTGTTGCCAGTCCCTCGTTGCTATGCTTGCCGTGGGCGAACTCGCCCCCGGCGGCACGCCCTGGCTCGACCTGGTCTGCCCTGAGGCAGCGGGTAAGCATAGCATTCTTCACACCCTTTTCACTGCTCCATCTTCGCTTCAGACAGGTGGCTCATGGCTGATAGAGACGAGGTCCAGGTCGCGCGCTGGGGCGCCATCAGAGAGCGCGTCGGCTCGTGCTTGCGCGAGCTGCGCCTCGGCGATAGCCCGCACCCTACCAGCCAGGCCCGCCTTTCCGGGGACCTGGAAGACCTGGGCTACCACGTCACCCAGAGCATGATCTCGCGCTATGAGCAGGGCCAGCTGGAGCAGCCGCTCACGCTTGAGCGCCTGGTCGGCTGGGCGCTGTGCTGCGCCAGCCTCGCGGCCCCCGCCTTCCGGGAGCTGCTGGCGCTCGCGGGGTACTACCTGCCCTGGTCAGAGGAGGACTTGCTCCGCTTTGACCGCACGTTGCGGCAGTATCGTGCCCTGCCACTGCCCGACCAGATTGTCGTGCGCCGCACGCTGCTCTGGCATGTGCTCGGACTAGTCCCTGGGGAGTAGGCGGTGAAGACGAGGTGTCGGGAAACCGGCGGGTACGGGGAATAGAGGAATACCGTGATGATGCTTGAGCCCGAGCGCGCCGCCCGCCTGGTTGCCGAGCGCCTTGCCCGCGTGCCGGCCGGAGCGCCGCGCCTTTCACCAGGGACGTCAGGCACCGCCAGTGCTCCGGAAATGGCCGTCGCCTCCACCGGGACGGGCGCATCCAACGCAGCCTCCGGTGCGCCTGCAGTTGCACCAGGTTCTGACCTCCGCGTCCTGCCCGGCGGCCGTGACTGGCTGGTGCGCCGTACGCTTGAGGAGCTTGGCATCCACTGCGATTCCGACGCGCAGCTGCAAGACCTCAAGGGCTTCATGATCGCCTCGCATCGCGGCGCGGAGATCGTCGTCTCGGACCGCCTGGATGCGGACGAGCGCCTGGCAGTGTACGCCCACCTGCTGGCGCACGCGCTGATTGAGCAAGGTGATCTGCTCCCCGAGGGCCAGGGCAGCTTCTTTTCCCGGCTCGAATACGTCGAAGGGCGCGAGCCGGCGGACCGCAGCGATGCCGACCGCCGCGCCGAGATGGTGGCCGATGCACTGGCCAATGCGATCTTGCGTGGCCGGCTGGACGGCGCGCCCGCCTATGCCTACCGTGTCTCCCGCGAGCCGGCGCGCGCCGGCCTGCGGCCACGCCTTGGCCACTTCTTCCTGGAGCTCTGCCACCGCACCAGTCTGGCGCTCTTCTGGCACTCTCACAAGTACCAGAAGCTGCGCGGCCGTCCGGAAATGTCCGCCCTGGTGCGCCGCCTGGAGGGACTCGTCCGCGTCGCCTACGCCTGCTAGCGCCTGACACGGCTGCGGGGCGCTACCATGCGCCGTCATGACAGACTCCTCGCGGCCCGTTGTCTTTTGCTCGTGGCGTTTCCCGGAGGCAGGTATCTCCCTGCTGCGCGACATCGCCGAGGTACGTGTCTACCAGGAGCCGGGCTGCGCCCCGCCTGAGGCCCTGCTGGAGCAGCTCCCGGAGGTCAGCGGCATCTTCGCCTGTCCGCCCACCGACCGCATCGGCCCGGACCAAATGGACCGCGCGCCGCACCTCAAGGTGATCTCAGGCTTCGGCGTCGGCTACGACTACGTGAACGTGCCCGCCGCGACCGAGCGCGGCATCCTCGTCTGCAATACGCCGGGCACCCTCACCGACACGATGGCCGACTACACGTTCGCCCTGTTGCTCGCCACTGCCCGGCGAGTCGCCGAGGGCGATCGCTTCATGCGCACCCGCACGTGGAACAGCTACGAGCCTGACCTGCTCCTGGGCGCGGAGATCAACGGCGCTACGCTCGGCATCGTCGGCATGGGCGCCATCGGCGCGGGCGTGGCGCGCCGCGCTACCGGCTTCGGCATGAAGATCCTCTACACCAGCCGCACGCGCAAGGAAGAGGTCGAGGCGGCCACCGGCGCCGAGCAGCGCCCGCTGGACGATGTGCTGCGCGAATCCGACTTTGTCTGTCTCACCACCGCCCTCACGCCGGAGACGCGCGGCCTGATCGGCCAGCGCGAGCTATCGCTTATGAAGCGCAGCGCCGTCTTGGTCAACACCGCCCGCGGCGCCGTCACCGACGAGCAGGCACTGGCCGCAGCGCTCAAGAGCGGCCAGATCGCGGGGGCCGGCATCGACGTCTACGTCCAGGAACCGCTCCCCCCGGACCATCCGCTGCTTGATTGCGAGACAGCGGTCCTGATGCCCCACGTCGGCAGCGGCACCCACGCCACCCGCGCCCGCATGAGCCGCGTCGCCTGCGAGAACATCCTGGCCGTCCTCCAGGGCGAGCGCCCACGCTTCTTGGTCAACCCAGACGCGTGGGACCACCGACGGAAATAGCGACACGTCGCAGCGCCCCGCGGCACTGCCGCCGCGCTACAGTTGGCGCGTATGACCTCCGCGATCCGCCGCCTTTCGCCCCTGGACGGGCGCTACGAAGCCCAGGTCGACGGGCTGCGCGACAGCTTCTCCGAGTTCGCCCTCATCCGGGAGCGCGTGCACGTCGAGCTTGAGTGGCTCATCTTCATGGGCGACGAACCAACCATCGCCGGCGTGCGCCCACTCAGCGGCGCCGAGAAGGAGCTCCTACGGTCGCTGGTAACCGAGTTCGACGAGTCGCAGGCGCAGCGCGTCAAGGAGATCGAGTCAGAAACCCGCCACGACGTCAAGGCTGTCGAGTACTACATAAAGGAGCGCCTCGCGGGCACCTCCGTTGCCGCGCTTACCGAGTTCGTGCACTTCTGCTGCACGTCTGAAGACATCAGCAACCTTGCGTATGCGCTGATGCTCAAGCGCGGCGTCGAGAACGATTGGCGCCCGCTGGCCGAAGCGCTGGTGGCGGACGTGCACTCCCTCGCCAGCACCCACGCCAGCACCGCCATGCTGACGCACACGCATGGCCAGCCGGCCAGCCCGTCCACGTTGGGCAAGGAGCTCGCCGTCTTTGCCAGCCGTTGGCGTCGCCAGCTGTCACTCGTCGCGCGCCAGGAGTACCTCGGCAAGTTCAGCGGCGCCGTTGGTTCCTTCAACGCCCACGCCGTCGCGTATCCCGACGCCGACTGGCCCGCACTCTCGCGCCGCTTCGTGGAGGGCCTGGGCCTGACATGGAACCCGCTCACCACTCAGATCGAACCCCACGATTACATGGCCGAGCTGTTCCACGCCGTGCTGCGCTTCAACACCATCACGCTCGATTTCGACCGCGACATGTGGAGCTACATCTCACTTGGCTTCTTCCGCCAGAAGGTGGTCGGCGGCGAAGTCGGCTCCTCCACCATGCCCCACAAGGTGAACCCAATCGACTTCGAGAACTCTGAGGCCAACCTAGGGATTGCCAACGCGCTGTTCGAGCACCTGGCCACCAAGCTGCCCGTCTCTCGCTTGCAGCGCGACCTGACCGACAGCAGCGCGCTGCGCAACATCGGCGTCGCCTTCGGCCACTCAGTAGTCGCGCTCCATTCCGCCCGGCGAGGCATCTCCCGCGTTGGCGTGGACCACGAGGCGCTCGAGCGTGCGTTGGACGATAGCTGGGAGGTGCTCGGCGAGGCGATCCAGACCGTCATGCGTCGCCTCGGCCACCCGGGCGCCTACGAGCGCATGAAGGAGCTCACCCGCGGCGCCGCCGTCAGTCAGAAGGCCCTGGAGCGCTTCATCAAGAGCCTCGATCTCCCCAGCGCGGACGAAGAGCGGCTGCTCGCCCTCACCCCATCCAGCTACGTCGGCCAGGCCAAAGAGCTGGTGCAGTACGTTCCCAACGCGTCGCAGCGGTAGTCTTGCGTCCCCGTTGGTGGTGAGCCTGTCCCCATTGGTGGTGAGCTTGTCGAACCACGCTCACGCTCTTCGGCGGCCTGCCGTCAGCGGTGCTTGTCGAGCAGGTGCCGGATGCACGCCGCCAGCAGTGGCACTGCGAGCGGATTTGGCCGGTCGTGCGGGATGATGAGGTCGGCGTGGCGGCGCTGCTCACTCGTGTATCGCTGATTGTTGGGCAGCACGTCTCGCTGATACCACTCAAGTGACCGCTGCAGCCGGTCGGCCCCTTGGCTGGTGTCGCGTGCGATGCGCCGTAGCACGCGCACCTCTGCGTCCGCGTCCACGAATACCTTCAGGTCGGCGAGCTCCCGCACCCGGTCATCCACCAGCAGCAGGTGCCCCTCCACGATCACCACGTCCGCCGGTCCAAGCTGGGTTGGCGCGTCGCCACGCGCGTGTGCGCGCGTGCCCGGCTGCGGGTGGGTCACCGCGACGCCGCCCTTCAGCGCCTCCAGCTGCGGCACCAGCGCCGCCCAGTTGACTGCGTCCGGCCGGTTCGCCGTGCGCGCCGCCTCGCGCTCGTCCTCAGGCAGGTCCGAGTAGTCTCGGAAATAGGTGTCCTGCATCAGCACCAGGTGCGACACCCCCGACAGCTCCTGCGACAGCGCCCGCGTCAGCGTCGACTTCCCCGATGACGTGCCGCCGGTGATAACCACCAAGAGCGCCATCTAAACGTAACTCAGCCCATACCACAAACTCGGAAGCGGTAGCGCGCGACGCAAGTCCTCAAGGAGCACCGTGTCACCGCTCGGCTCGCTATCTGGCGCCTCGATGGCGCGGTGACTGCCGAACAGGAACACCGCGAGCGACGCCAGGTCTTCGATTCGGACTTTGGCATCTCCCCGGCGGATGCTGAAACTGCCCTCCTGGCTGCCCGGCTCGGCGTCCGCGTGAAACGTGAGGCCCGCCGTGGCTGCGTGGCCCATGCGCTCTGCCAGAAGCGGACGGCAGCGCTCCATCAGCTGCACGAAGTTGATGATCCGGACCGTCCCCGACGCACCGGAAGGCGTGCCCGCCGCGCCGGTGGCGGCGCGCAGCACGCGTCCTAACACCGGGTCCGACCCCTGCGTGTGGATCGCCAGCCGCTCCACGTCGTAGTGGGCAATCAGCCGCGGCAGCGCGGCGATCACCGACGCGCGCACGCCGCCAAACTCCACCACCCGAACGCTCGCCGGCTCGTCCGCCGAGCGCCGGCGCACCTTTGATGGATCGTGCACGATCAGGTACGCCACCAGCGTCTCGCCGACCGATACACCCCAGAAGTGCGACGGCGTGTTCATCACCACCCCGCACGCTAACGCCATCTCCCAGTCCTCGCGCCGCCGCAGGAAGCGCACCGGCTCAGTCGCATACAGCGCGGCCAGCTCAGGGATACGTTCAGCCCCCACCTGCGCAACGGTGAAGTCGCCTCCGCCCGGTGGACGTACGCTCGCCAGCCGCGCCAGCTCCTCCCTAGAGAACGAAAAGTCCAGGTCATCCCCTACCTGACGGCACCCCACGCGCGTGTACAGCCCACGGCCGCCCGATATGAGCATCACATCCACACCGGCCGCGGCCGCGGTGTCGCATGCATCTTGAAACGCGAGCGACGCGTACCCCTTGCCACGGTGCTCGTCGAGCGTCGCCACCGCGCCGATGGCGCAGACGTCGATCCGGCAGCCCTGCAGCGACGCCGGCCGCTGTATGAAACCAACGTGGCAGACCACCGCGTCGCCCTCCGCCACGACGCGCAGGTTCTCGCGGTTCACCTCATTGAAAAGCTGCGGGTAATCCTGAAACATGCTCGGCCGGAAGACAGTTCCCACTACGTGGTCCAACTGCTCCCACTCATCGGGCCGCAGCGCGCGCGGGCCGTCCCTGCGCTGCGTCTCAAGCGTCCCCGCCGCCATTACGCCGTTCCCGCGGTAGACGCCGCTTTCGTTGTTGTCGAGCGGGCCGGCCCCGCCGCCAGCACAGCCTGGCGGATGGCGCCTACCACGATCTCCTCCTGCCCGGGATCGAGCGTTTGCGGATTGACGTAAACGCCGTCCGCCTCCGCGCTTGAGAGCTCGATGGGCGGGTCGTGCGCCAGCAGCTTCGCCTGCAGCTCGTCCCGCGCCAGCGGCGCGTCTGATGCCAACCGCACCACCGCACGTGGGAACGGCTGCCCGGCCTCGTTGGGATAGCCACGTTCGGCGTGCAGCCCCGGCACCTCAGAAAGCGACGAGACAACACGCCGCACCTGCCGCTCGTACTGCGCCGCCAGCGTTTCGCAGTCCTGCGCCAGCGACCATTCCACCGCCGCGACCAGCCCGCAGATCTCTTCTTTTCCAACCTTCATTGGCCGGCCAATAAACGCGTTTGGACTCCCTTGCCGCCGCATGGCGGCAATCAAGTCGGCGCGACCCACAACCAGTCCGCTGGCCTGCGGTCCGCGCAGCCCCTTACCGCCGGAGAACACTGCCAGGTCCGCCCCGGCTGGAGTCGTCTGCTCTGGTGCGTCGTCCATGATCCCCATGCTCGCCAGCGCCTGCGCCCACGGCGTCGGTCCCGGCGCCCCCGAAAACGCCCACAGGTTCTCGATAGGAGGGATCTGTGCGGCCGCGTCCACGACTACCGGCACCTGATGCGCGTGCGCCAGCTCTACCACCTGCGCCAGCGGCAGCGATCCCACCTCGGAGAGCGCCCCAGCAAAGTAGACGACGCACGCCACCCGCTTGTCCAGCGCCTGCCCAAGCTCCGCTGTCAGCGCCGCTGGGTCCGGCGCCTGCCGGATCGCGTCCGAGCGGCTCGGGCCGATCTCCACCAACTCGATCCCCACCTGCCGCACGGCGAAGTCGTAGCCGTTGCGTTGCGAGCGGAAGACAACCACTTTGTAGCGCCCGCCCGGAATACGTTCGGGCCGCGGCAGCAGCGCCATCTTCTCCGCGTCCATTCCCGTGACACACGCGGCGGTGGCCAGCACCAGCCCCGCGGCCGCGCCGGTCGTCACGTAGGCCCCTTCGTTGCGCGTCAGCTCGGCCAGCCGTTGCCCCGCGGCCTCGTGCAGCTCGTCCAATCTCACAAACGCGCCCGCCGCCTCCGCCATGGCCTGCACCACTGGTGGCGGCATGAGCGACCCGCCCAGGCGGGTCAATGTTGCGGCGCCGTTGATTACCGGCTTCACGCCCAACCGCTCGTAGATCGTCATTGCCGTCCTTCCACTCCTCCGGCGCCGCGTCCGTCTGCGGATCCCTGCACCGGTTCACCGCCGCCTGGTCGCCAGGTGGGAGCACTCGCCTCTGCCTCGGCGGCCGCTTCAGCGGCCGCCTGCGCGCGCAGCGTGGCCCGTAGCTCCTCTAGCCGCGCTACGGAGCGGCCGCTGGGGATCGGCGGCGGTGCTACCTCGGTCGCCTCCCGCAGGCGGGTCTCGGTCTCCGCCAAGCGCCGCTCCAGTGCGCCGGCATGTTGCACCGCGACCCTCAGCTGCGCGTCTGATTCCACTAACCGGCGTTCCACGTCCGCGAGTCGCGCGACTGCGACAGCGGATTCCTGCTTCGCCGCGTGCGCGGCCGCTGTTGCTTGTTCCAGTGCCTGTCGATTGGCCAGCGCTGCATGCGTAGCGCGGTTCAGCGCCTGGCGCGATGCCGCCACCGCCCCAACGGCGCAGACCAGGCCAACCGCCGCCACGATACCGGCTATCGCCGCCGCCGTCCACGGGTCCATCGGACCTGTAACTGTAGCGGTTCCAGCCTAGGCAGGACCTCCATCTCATGTGGCCGCCCAACCACCTGCGTACAAACAAAAAGCGGGCTGCCGAAGCAGCCCGCCTTGAGCACAGTGTACGTGTGAGTGTGTGCCGGACCGCGCTTAGTAGGTCGCGGACCGGCTCGTCATCGCACGCAGCCCATACAGCACCGCGACGGCGCCGATGATGCCGAGGATCAGCGAGCCAATGAACGTGGACGGGCCTGCGCCGAAGAGCAGAGACCACAGCCACCCACCGAGCCAGCCACCAACCAAACCGACGACGATCGCGCCAATCAGCCCGCCCGGGGTGCGGCCCGGGACGATCATGCTGGCGATGCCACCAACGATCGCGCCGACGATAAGCCACCCAATCATGTCAAACATCTTTGAAACAACCCCTCCTACGGGTCTTGTTTAGGGTCTCTTTGGCACTGTCAGCAGGCATTGTTCCGACCACCCGGGGGATCGGTCCGGCGCCTGGTTTCAGTGCCTCAGCAGTATCCTGCAAAGACGTTAGAAAGCAGAAAGCGTGCCACCCGGCACGCTCGCCGTCGGGCACGCTTCTTCACTTCCGCACCAGCGGTGTCGGCTACTACGCTAGCGCCGCACGGTCGGCGTCGCCCCCACCGCGCTGCCCCCAGTTGGCCGCGTCGCGCTCGCTGATGAGCCCGTGGTGCCACTGCGGCCCGCGGCGCCTGTGTCACTGGTGAGCGATGTGCCCTGGACCACCGGGCCGATGAACGGCGTCAGCGCATCGCCAAAGAAGCCAACGCTATTGGCGGCCAGCAAGAGGGCGATGAAGAGGACAATCCCCACGACAGTGAGCAAGATTGACCTGAACGAGTAGCTCATTACCGCGGGAGTGTAGCGAGTGCTTCCACTTCACGCAGCGTGAACGCGAGCTGCTTCGCCGCCAGCTGCAGCCGCGTTGCTGAAGTATCGTCTCCCTTGACAGCCCGCGCCAGGTCGCCGTCCTGCACACAGCGGGAAATCCGGTCCACCTCGTCGCAGAACGACCCCAGCGTCCGGATCCGGAACACCCTGTGCCCATCGGCCGTCTCGCTCGGCCTCGGTCCCGCGTCGTGCGCGAACACGTCCGGCTCACACAGCGCCTCGGGAGTCGGCGCGCCCGTCGCGTCTTCCAGCCATAGGTCCGCCTCGCCGCCGTCGCTCTCCGCCGGCGGGCGGGGCGCGCGTGGCGTCTTTTGCGGCGCCTCGCTGGCCGCCGGCGCCGCCTCGGGCGCCGGTCCCAGACGCTCCACCGCTGTCCAGCCACCACTTGCCGTCTCGGCAGCCTCGTCTAGCGCCAGCCCCGGTGACCGCGCCAGCGCCGCGCAAACGCGGCTGACCTGCGCCGCCGTCCAGTCCTCGTCTGCGGCGCGCGTCGCCACCTGCTCCTGCGCTGCCGCCGACGGCAGCTGGACCAGGTGCTGCGCCTGCGTCACCGTCAGCTTGCCATCCGCCAGCAGGTCGCGCACTGCCGGGGGCAGCTCGCGCAACGCCAGGTAGCGGCGCACGGTGCGTGGAGCCAGTCCAACCATCTCTGACACCCGCGCGTCGAGCGTCTCTGCCTTCGTCCCTTGCCCAAGCTCGCCCACCAGCTGGCGGCGCAGGCGGGCCAAGCCTTCGGCCTTCTCGATGTCATTGAGGTCGCGCCGCTGCATATTCTCCAGCAGCTGCGCTACGAGGTGGTCAGTTCCATGTGGCGCCGGAAGCGATACACACGGCACTGCCGTCAGCCCCGCCAGGATCGCAGCCTCGCGCCGCCGGTTGCCGTACACCACCCGGTAGCGTGCTGCCTGGCCACTGCCGGGCCAATCAGCCGCCGCCGTGACCCCCAGCGGTTGCAGCACCCCGTAGCGCCGCAGGCTGTCGGCCAGCGACTCCAGGTCGCCTACGTCACGGCGGACATTCTCCTCGTCCGGCTCCAGCTGCCGGGGATCGAGGAACAACAGCGACTGCGGGGCGCGCGCCGTAGCGTCTTGCGGACCGGAAGAGACTTGCACGTTGATGGTCAACGGCAGCCCCGCCCATCAGTTGCGACACCACGCACGTCCAGCTCAGAAATAGGCAAGGGCTGGTCCCTCGCCGTGCGTGGTCAGCGCGCCTCCGCCTTGCTCAGCTACCCCAACATGGCGCGCGCGAGGTGGTAGTACACCTCCGCCGCCTGCTCGAGCGCACGTGTAGAAACCCACTCGTCGGGCTGGTGCGCCTGGGCCATGTGTCCCGGCCCACAGATCACAAATGGCAATCCCAGGTGCGGTACGAGCTCGGTCGCGTCCGTCGCACCCGTCAGTCCCATCCGCACCGGCACATGACCTGTAGCGCGCTCCACCGCCGCCGCGCACGCATTCGCCAGCGGATGGTCGCTGGGGATCGCCAGCGGCACGCGCTCACCTGGCGACGTGACCTCGATCTGCACGCCTCGCCGGGCCGCTACCTCCGAAGCCACGGCGCGCACACCGGACAGCACCGCCGCTCCTTCCTGCCCTGGCAGCAGTCGGATGTCGAGCACCGCGGTGGCGCGGTCCGGCACGACGTTCGCAGCTACCCCACCGTCGAAGCCGGTGGCGGTGAGAGTCGGCGATCCAAGCAGAGCATCGGCGCTCCTCACCACGGCATCGCGCAGCTCAGCCTGGCCCGTTGACATTCCATCGCTGGTAGACGCCACGGCGGCTTCAAGACACACCAGCAGCTCCGCCAGAGCCGCCACCGCGTTGGCCCCCAGGTGCGGCAGCGACCCGTGAGCCGTCCTGCCCGTGACAGCCACGTCTACCCAGATTCCACCCTTTTCCGCGATCCCCACCCGGTTTCCCGTCGGTTCTCCGATCACTATACCCGCGGCCCCATCGAGCAGCCCGGCCCGCGCCAGCGCACGTGCGCCACGGGATCTCGTCTCCTCCCCCGAAGTGAACGCGAGCAGCAGGTCACCTTGCAGAGGCTGGCCGAGTCCTGCTTCCCGCGCCAGACGCCGCGCCGCCACCGCCATTGCTGCCACGCCGCCCTTCATATCGGCCGCACCAAGCCCGTGCAGCCGTCCATCGTGCACCACCGCCTCGTACGGACCGCGTGTCCACGTGCCCTCCCCTGGTGGCACTGTGTCTAGATGGCCACAGAACACGAACGGCGCCCGCTGCCCGGTCCCCCGCACTCGAGCGAAGACATTGGCGTGCGGCGCATTGGGCGCCTCGACGCCAAGCACGTCCGCGTCGATCCCCGTGTCGCGCAGCCATTGCGCCAGGTGCTCCGCGACGGCACGTTCATCCCATGGCGGGTTCGGCGATGGGATCCGAATCAGGTCACACGCCAGAGCGAGCACGCCGCTCTCATCCACGGCCGCCGCCCGCATTGCGTGCTACCTCCCCCTGGAAACCCAGCGCCTCGTCCACGATGTACAGCGGCCGGCGCTTCACCTCGTCGTAGATGCGTCCCAGGTACTCACCCAGGATGCCCAGGCAGATCAGCTGGATGCCTCCCAGGAAGAGCACGCTCACCAGCGTCGTGGCTTGCCCGGTCAGCTCGTGCCCCATCACCAGGCGGAACAGGATCGCCACCAGCACGCCGACCAGGCTGAGACCCGCCACCGCGAAGCCAAAGTACGTGGCCAAACGCAGCGGCAGGTAGGAAAAATTAGTGATGCCGTCCACCGCCAGGCGGAGCATCTTGGACAACGTGTACTTAGTCTCTCCCGCCGTGCGGGCCGCGCGCTGGTACGGCACCGCGATGGTCCGGAACCCGATCCACGACGACAGGCCGCGCAGATAGCGGTGCTGCTCTCGCACGCTGCGCAGCGCGTCTGCGGCCTTGCGGTCAAGCAGCCGGAACTCGCCGGTGTCCAGCGGGATGTCCACGCTGGCGATATTGCGGATCAAGCGGTAATAGATCGACGCCGTGAAGCGCTTGAACCACGTCTCGCCTGCCCGGCTGGCCCGCTGCGCGTAGATGACCTGGTAGCCCTCACGCCAGCGCGCCAGCAGCGCTTTCACCACTTCGGGCGGGTCCTGCAGGTCCGCGTCGATCACCACCACTGCGTCGCCGCTCGCGCGATCCAGCCCCGCGGTAATCGCCATCTGCCCGCCGAAGTTGCGGGAGAAGCTGACCGTCTTGATGCGCGGGTCCAGCGCGTGCTGCTCGCGCATGATCGCCAATGAGCCATCGCGCGAGCCGTCATTAACCAGGATGATCTCCCATGGCTCCCCGATTTCCTCCAGCACGCGGCGCATCTCGGCGCAAAACGCCGCCAGCAGCTCCGCTTCGTTGTAGACCGGCGCCACGACCGAGATCACCGGCCGGGTGTCCGATCCGCCCGATCCGGAAGCCGAGGCAGAGGTAGCGGTGATGCTCGTCATGGGACTGCTGGCGGGGATCACGGGATGCGCTTGGGGAGCAGCCGCCATAGAGCGTGGAGGGTACACGACGCGTCCCTAAACGACGACGGCGCGCTGCGCCCGAACCAGCCCCGGCCACTGATCCGTCGGCCCTAGCCACGGCGCCGGGTTATAGGCAAGTGCTGCATTGAACTCTTCCTCCGCGAACGGCCGGCGTGAGCTCGCATCCACCACCGTGATGGTTCCGTCAGGAAGCTCCAGGCGCCGAGTCAGCAGCACCATCGCCCATCCGGCCAGCTGACGCGCCTCTACGGAGGACACGAACAGCCGCGCGCTGCGCGCCGCATCCCATGCCGGGCGCAGCGCGCTCAGGAACACCGTTGGGTAGCCGCTGCCATCAGGGAGCTCGGCGACGCGGCTGCTCGGATCCAGCTCGAGCTCGCGCAGGCTGCGCACCATTACCGGCGGCAGCTCTGTCCCCAACGCCAACAGCGCCAGCTCATACGCCACTTGCGGTTCTTCCCGCTCCAGCCGCTGAGCTCGTACCCAGCCAACCAGGTCGCGCGCCGCTAGCGCGTCGACCTCCGCCAGTCGCCGGCGTCTCGCGTCATCCGAGAACCAGGCCAGCAGATGCTCGTTCGACCGCCGCACGTTGTCCACCGCGAGCGCTAGCTGGTCTACCGGTAGTGGCGGCGCCGCACCCCGGCCCTCTTGTGTGAGCCGCCGCGCAAGCTGCCCGGTCTCTTCCAGGTACGTGAGCGCAAACAGCGCGAACGAGGCCTGCCGCGCCATCTCAGGATCCACATGGAGCCTGCTCACCAGTTCGGGCGAACTCACCGGGTCGATTGTAGTGTCCGCCAGATGCCAGAATGTCGCCATCCCACCGAAACGGAGGATGGATAGTCGCGCGGGAGAGCCACCAAAGTGACGTGGCGAGTCCCCGTGCGCCTCGCGGACGCCCTCACCGTCGCTCGGTTCGTGCTGGCAGTCCCGCTCACCGCAGTTCTTTGGCGCTCTGATCCTGGACGCGGACGTACCGCGCTCGTGCTCCTGATCGCCGGCAGTCTCACCGACTTGTTGGATGGCCAGGTGGCTCGCGCCAGTGGCTCCAGCACCGTCCTGGGCGCCGTATTGGACCCGCTGGCTGACAAGGCGCTCGTGGATGGCGCTCTGGCCTCACTGTCGCACAGCGGAGACATTCCCACGGCCCTCGCGGCCCTTGTCATCGGTCGCGACGTGCTCGTCACGGTGCTGCGCGCCTCCGGCAGAGCCCCGGTGTCGCCTTCCGGCGCCGCTCGCCTGAAGACCGGGCTGCTGTACGCGTCATTGGCAGCGGTGCTCGCGACGATGGGCAGGCAACGCACCTCGCACCGGCTCGCGCTCGCGGTCCTGTGGCTTGCCGCCGGACTGAGCGTCAGCTCGGCACTCGGGTACGCGCGCCCCACTATCCGGCGCTGACCGGGTAGCCGATCTCCTCTAACGCTCCGCCAATCTCCTCCAGGCTGGTAGTCGCCGGGTCATACGTCACGTCGACGGCGCCCGCGGCGGTGTCGACGAACACGTCACCGACGCCGTGCAGCATGCTGAGCTCCTGTGCGACGATCGCTTCAGCGGTGGAGGCGCAGCAGCTGGTGCCTACTGCCGGCCGCTCGATCAGCCCCGGCACCTGTAGGCGCGCGGCGCGCGATGAAGGGGAGATGGTGGTCATGGATGGGGGTATCGCCATCGAAAGCCAAGGCCGCAGTCACTGCCAGCGGCAGCTACGTTGAGTGTATCGACACGCCGGCCGCTCCTGCCGGTACCGCCGATTCGCCGGCGGCGCCATCGTGGCGGCTGGCCCAGGCCAGCGGCAGCATGACGAGCAGCGGCGCCACCGCCGTGGTCATCGCGATGCGGATGCCGGCCGAATCCGCCACTGCTCCCACCAGCCACGGCAATACCAGCCCGCCGATTGACGCGGCCGCGGTGATGAGCGCCGTGACCACCCCAGCGTCACCACGCCGGTCTTGTAGCGCCAGCGCCATCACCGTGGGGAAGACCCCACAGACCGCCAGTCCGGTACCCAAGAACGCCGCCGTCGCCGTGAGTGCGCTCGGCGCGAGCACGCCCGCCAGCCCGGTCACCAGCCCCGCCGCCATCATCCACGGTAGCGTCCTCCCCGGCCCAAAGCGGTGCGTGATCCACGCCAGGACCGGCCGTCCCACCAGGAAGCCGCCCCAATAGACCGACGTGGACAATGCCCCGGCGCCTTCGCCGGTCTGGAACTCCTCGATCAGGTACGTGGCGATCCAGCCCGCGATTCCAAGCTCTACTCCCACGTACAGACCGATCAGCACCGCCAGCCGCACCAGTCGCGCCTCGCGCAGCACCACAAGCATCGAGTTCGTGCGAGCCGGCCGCGCTGAGGACACGGGTGCGGCCCCCGCCGCGACTGAGGAACCGGCGGTACTGTCGATGTTCCCGGCACGCTCTCCGCCAGCGGTCTGCTGCTGCCCCACTCGCTCTGGCCAGCGCCCGCGCTGCGCCATGGCTGTAACCGCCGCCGCCGTCGTGATCGCCGAAATGCACACGAACACGGCACGCCAGTCCATGCCCACACTCCACGCCAGCGCCAGTCCGGCCGGAGCGGCCAATGTGCCCAACGGGAACGCGCCGTGCAGCAGATTCATCGCCGCTGCCCGCCGCCTCGGATCGACCACCGCGTCGCCGATCGCCGCATTGAGCCCCACGTCCACGGCGGCGAAGCCCAGCCCTGCCGGCACCATCGCGCCGAGGAACCAGGCCATGTTCGGCGCCAGCGCCGCCAGCGCCATCCCCAGCGCCAGCAGCACCGCTCCTACCGTCGTGACGCCGCGCCTCCCGCGCCGGTCCGCAAACGGACCCGCCACCAACACTCCCACGAAGTAACCCGCCGAGTGGACGGAGAAGAGGGCCCCCGCCGCGCCGAGAGAGACGGAGAACTGTGTCCGCAGCTCCGGGATCGCCGGGCCAAGGATGGCAATGCTGAGCCCCAGACACACGAACAGCCAGGCCCACAGGGCGGTGAGGGCTCCGGGCACGGCGCAGAGTGTACGGACCCCCGCCCTGCGCTCCCGCCGTGCGCTCCCGTTACGCGATCAAGAAGCGCCGGCGGCCACGGTTGATGCCCAGCGTGCCCGGGTCAAGCCCGGCCGCCCGCTCGCACACCGGCAGGTAGCGGAGCTCCAGCTCGCGCCGCGGCAGGCGCACGATCCGATCGACGGCGTACAAAGGCGCGTTGTACACGCTGATTCCCCCATAGGCTCCCAACACCGCCTCCACGAACGGCCGCATCGCGTCCGGCTCCGGCACCCATGCCGGCCACGGCCGGCCCGGTTCGCCGCGCTCGTGCGGCATGAGCCGGTCAGGCAGCCCGAGCAGACTGGCCGGCACGTCCACCCGCAGCGGCAGGTCGGCCGCGTGCGGCCGCACGTACGTAGACACGATGGCCGGGCACCGCGCCAGTGTCTTGGTCGCCAATCCCGACGTCATCGGGAACCGTGAGCCGTCAAGCACCAGCGGCCAGCTCCAGCCCGTCCCCATTGTCGACAGCAGCTCCCCATCGGCCGGGTGCCCGGTATCGTCGCCCTCAGCGCTCTCCGCTTCGTCGGGCCCGCTTGGTCGCGCGCCGAAGCCCTGGCTGGCCGCGGCCGCGCTCCGCCCGTCGCCCCGCGCCCGCCCGTGCGTCGCGCGCGGCACGCCGAGCGCAGCGGCCGTCAGCGCGTCGAAGAGAAAGCCCGCGCGCTGCGTCTTGCCTACGCCGATCAGCCACAGATCCGAGCTCTCCGCCTTGCCTAGCAGCGCCGCCGTGTCGGCCATCAGCCGCCCTGCGCGCTCGATGGCCGTCCCCCACTTCACCTTCTCCGGCGCCCCCGCCATGTGTGAAAGGTCGGCGTAGAGTGAGCCGTCCACCCACAGCGTCGCCCGGCCCGCGCTGCCGTCCTCGACTAGCCAGCTCACCGCCTGGGTCGCGGCGTGTGCCTCCAGCGACCGCATCAGCAGGTCACGCGCGCTTGATGCCTGCCCGTCCTCGTAGCGCGCCGGCAAGATCTCCATGTCCGCCCGCTCGAAGTGGCAGCCGCCAGGACCGTGCGCAGCCGCGATAGCCAGGATGAAGTGCGCGCCTGTATGGAGCTGCACCGTGTGGCTCGTGCCGTCCACCCCAACGTTTAGCGTCCGCTGCCCTGCCGGCCCGGCCAGCGGGCGCGTCACGCGCGGCAGCGGCAGCCAGCGCGGCGCCAGCATTGAGCGCCACGACGCGAGCTGCGCCAGGCCCATGGCGGACTGCAGCTGCTGCCGCCGCAGCCGCGCCGCCTGTATCACCGGAGCCAGCAATGGCATCTTGAACGTCCGTTCCTGCGGCCAGTATAGGACTGTGGCCGCGCCCGCGACAACACGCGTGTTTGTGCGCCCCACCTCTCGATGCGCCGGCAGGGCTACAATGCCGCCAGTCTTGCCCCAAGCCTCCCAGCCTGCGCAGCCGGTGGACCAGGTGGTGCTGCCGAACGGAATCAGGGTCGAGTACGCGGCTCACCCACCGCTTTCGGGTGGTGAGGATGCCGGCCCTGAGGCGCGGAGCGTCTTCACTCCTGACGAGCACTCGCGCTGGGCGCTCTTCAGCGTGGTCGAAGGTGCGCCGCCCGAGAGCGCTGCCGCCCTGCACGCCGCGGTAATCCGCGCCCTGGAGCGCGATCGGGGCACTGCTACAGCACGCCTGCTCCGCGCCGTGCGCGACGGCTGCCGGCGCCTGGAGACTCAGGCGCTGCACCGGTTCGAGCTCGCCGGCATGGGCCTCACCGCGCTCCTGCTGGAGGAGGGCCACGCCACCTTCGTGCAGCTGCTGCCATCGCAGGCGTACGTCGTGACGCCGGATGCTGTGCGCTCACTGCCGGAGGTCCCCATGCGCGGCGCAGCGTGGGTTGGCGCCGCGAGTGGCCGCCGCTGGGAAGTCGAGATCGACTCCAGCCGTGTGCCCCTTCAGCCCGGCGCGATCTACGTGCTCTGCACATCCTCGATGGCGGATCAGTTGACGCCCGCGGCGTTACAGCGCAGTCGTCGCCTCCCACCGCGCACAGCGGCCGCTCAGCTTGTGCCGGCACGCGCGGCCGCCACCAACCGCCAGCGGCTCGAGCTGCTCGTCGTACGCGTTGCGCCGCAGCAGCGCCCGCCGCGACCACGCCTCCTTTCCATGGAGAGCCAGCGACGGCCCCGCCCGATCCCCACGCTGGAGCCTCCTCGACCCGGGCCGCCCGTGCTCGCATGGGGCCTGCGCCGCCGGCACGGCTGGCCGCTCCTGGATCGGCTGCTCGACCCGGTGCCCACCGTGCGAAGCCGCCAGCGGTCACGCCGCGCCATGGCGCGGCTCGCCGCGGCGGGCGCCGCCATGATCGCGGCGGGTGGCGCACTCTACGCCCGGGGGCAAGTATTGCCACCGAACGGGCCCATGGCCCCAGGAGCATCGCAGACCGATGCTGTCCCCGCGACCGCGGTACTTGCCGGCAGGCCGCTGTACCAATCTCCCCACCCCCTCCGCAGCCTGGCGTTCGCGGGCGGCGCTGCGTACGTCGTGGACGCCGCCGGCAGCATGGTCTCCGTTCGAAGCTCCGCCGGTGGAGCATCCTCCTCATCGGCCATTCCAGCCCCGGGTGGGTCGCGCTGGCTCCTGCTGGCTGCGCGTGACGACGACGTGCTGGCGATCGATGCGCAGCGCACCCTTTGGCGACTGCCTCTCACCGCCTCCGCCGGCACCGCCGCCCTGGCGGAAGAGGCACGCCCGGTCCCTCTCCGTGGCGCAACATCGTGGCGAAACCCAGTCGCAGCGGCCGCGTATGCCGGCAACCTGTACGTGCTCGATGTGGGCGATGCGACTCAACCGGGCCAGATCTGGCGACACGCGGCAAGCGCCCCTAATGTCTACGACGCAGAAGCGCAGCCGTGGCTCGCGCCTAACGCCGGCGTCTCCCTGGCCGGCGCGACGTCGTTCGCCATCGATGGCGCCATCTGGGTTGCACACAGCGATGGAGCGCTGCTCAAGCTGACCAGCGGCCGCGCGGAGCCATTCCAGGTCACCGGACTGGAATCCTCCATTGCCTCTGCCGGCGCCGTGTACACTGAGCGGGCATTCGCCGCCGTATACGTGCTCGATAGCGCCGCTCGGAGGCTCGTGCGCCTGGGCAAAGACGGCCGCGTGACCGGCCAGGTGCTGGAGGTGTTCCGCATTGGGGAGCAGCCCCGCGGCTTATCGGTGGATGAAGCAGCCGGCCGCGCCCTCGTCCTCACCGACAGCAGGCTGCAGGAGGTCCTCCTGGCATAGACCGCCGGTTTGGCGGGCTCCGACCGGCGCCGCTACCCAACAGCCCCCGCTCTCGTGCATACTGCCTACCCGCATGTGGCAAGGCAAGAAGGTCATCGTCGTCTTTCCCGCGTACAACGAGGAGCGGGGCATCGTCCAGGCTATCGAAGACTTCCTGGGTGCGCGTTTCGCCCAGTCGGAAGACCTCGTTGACGAGGTCATCGCCGTGGACAACAACAGCCGCGATCGGACGGCCGAGCTGATCCAGTCCACCCGCGCGCGCTACGTGCGCGAAACGCGCCAGGGATACGGCAACGCGCTGCGCCGCGGCATGGCCGAAGCCGCCGCCGCCGGCGCGGACCTCATTATTCTCGCGGAGCCAGACGGCACCTTCGCCGGGAAAGACGTGGTCCGTCTGCTCACCTTCGCCGACGACTTCGACTTGGTGCTCGGTACCCGGACCACGCGCGAGCTGATCTGGCAAGAAGCAAACATGGGGCGCTTCCTGCGCTGGGGGAACTGGGCGGTGGCCAAGCTCCTTCAGGTGTTGTTCGGCGGCCCCTCCCTCTCCGATTGCGGCTGCACGCTGCGCCTGATACACCGGCAGACATACCTTGATATCGCCGGCCGCCTGACAGTCGGTGCCTCGCACTTCCTGCCGGAGATGGTGTGCCTGGCGCTGCTGGGCGGCCATCGCCTGGTGGAGGTGCCCGTCAACTACCGCGGCCGGGTCGGCGAGAGTAAGATCACCGGTTCCGTCCACCAGGCGGTTACCGTGGGGCTGCGCATGATCGCCCTGATCCTACGCTACCGATTGATGAGTGGCGCACCGCGCCGCGAGCGCCGTCCGCGTCGCCTGTCCGCCACCGCTGCACCGTGACCTGCGATGCCCTAGACCCGTGCGAGCGTCCCCATCCGGACTACTCCCACAACGCCCCCGCGATGCTCACCACGGAGCCAAACGCCTTGTCCGCGGGGCACTGGGCATAGGCGGTGAGCCGGCCAGACACCCCACCACGCAGTCGTTCGAGCAGCCGGAGCGCCCAATAGGTTGGAGGCAGCCCGCACACCCGGGTGCGATCGGCCGACCATCGCACCGCATCCAGCAGCGCGGCCGCACTGCCGGCAGCCACGGCGCCCAAAATCGCCGCATCGTGGTCCGCCACCCGGCGCTTCCCAACGTCCGACAGTGGGGCGGAGTCCCCAAACGCCGGCCCCACGTGCGCCAGGTCCGCGGCCGCTACCACCAGCGTGCGCCGCCCGGCAAGCGACTGCGCGAGCGACTCCAGCGCTGCGTTCAACAGTGGATCGTCCTCCGGCGATGCGCCCGCGGCGGCCTGACGCGTATAGCAATGAAAGCTGCCACACAGGATTGGTGTCACGGGCGGCAGCGTGGCGCCACGCCCCGCCCGCCGTAGCGCCCAGTGCAGCCACACCGCCGCGAGCTCTATGGCGTGCTCACTGTCGTGGTGACGCTCCTCCGCCAGTGCCCGTGGGCCCAGAACGCGGCACACAGTGCTGATCGTATCCAGGTCATTGGGCAACGCCCCCCAGGGAGTCGCGTAACGCTGCGTCGTGAGCGTCAGCGCGCCGGCCGAGCCCCTGTGGTCCGTTCCGAACACCACCACCGCGTCGCAGCCCGCAAGCGCCTCCGTCGTCAGAGACCAGGTGGCTCCATAGACAGGGCCGCCACGTATGTAGTCGATGTGCGGGCTGAGCACGCCCGAGGCACGGTGAATGGCGCCCAGCGCAGGCACCTCTACCGGCGGCTCCTGAAGCGCATAGCCGTCGAGCATGCGCGCCAGCGCCACCCGATCAGCCGGATAACAACGCGCCGCCCAGGCCGGCGTCCGGAGCTCGTCCCGCAGCGCTGTTCCGCTCACTACGTCGTTCATGGCGCGGTCACGGTCGCATTACGACGGCTCCGGGAGGTCAAGAATAGGCGGCGGAACGATGGCACAAGACTTGCGTTTCGTAGCCGGGCAGCAACAAGTTCGAGAAACATATGGACTCAGAAACAAGAGCGGGACGCGAGGGGACGGCAACCATCTTCCTGGTGGAGGACGATCCCGGGGTCGCTATGACTCTCACCGACGTGTTGGAATCTGAAGGGTACGGCGTCGTGCATGCCGCCAACGGTGCGGCCGCCAAATCGATGGTGGATCAGGCGCAGCCCGATCTCATCATTCTGGACCTGATGCTGCCGGACACCGACGGCCTGGTGCTCTGCGCCGACCTCAAGTCCCGTATCCACGCGCCTATCATCATCTGCAGCGCGACAAACCGCAAGCGCGACGCCGTGTTGGGGTTCAAGCTCGGCGCCGATGACTTCGTCTCCAAGCCCTTCCATGTGGATGAGCTGCTCACGCGCGTGCAGGCCGCGCTCCGCCGTTCCACCAGCGGCCCGCGCCGCAGCGCCGAGCCCGCCATGAGCGCGCCGCAGCCGGCGATCCCCGGCGATGGCGCAATGGGCGGCGGCGACGGACAGCCCCGCAGCTACCAGGTTGGCAACCTCGCCGTCGACCACGCGCGGCGCAACGTAAAGCTTGGCGGCGTCACCGTGGACCTCACGCCCACCGAATATCGCCTGGTGGTGGCGCTCGCCAGTCGGCCGGAGGAAGTGCTCTCCCGGCAGGACCTATCTCACATCGTCTGGGGCTACCAGGATGCCAGCATCGGCCGCTCCATCGACGTGCACTTGCACCGTCTGCGCACCAAGCTCAAGGCCGCCAACCCGGACGTAACGCCACCACAAATAGTGTCGGTGCGCGGGTTCGGCTACAAGATCACGCGCGAAGAAGGCGAGCTCGCCGACAGCGCCGCCTGATCCGCTACAGCTGCCGGCCCGGCGGCCATCTACGCCAGATGGGCCATAAGGCTGTGCATCGCTCATATGCCGGCTACACTCAGTTCGTGGCCGGCCTTTCGTTTGTCATGCGTCTAGGAGCGTGTTCCGATATTGGGACTATAATGCCCGCAGGCGCAAGGTAGTACGAGTTATGAGTGCATTGACCCTGCCGGCTCCGGCCGCTGCCCCCCCAGCGCCCTCTGCCGAACCGCTACTGCCGGCGCAACCCACGCCGGCCCCGTCCGCTCCTGCCCCCGGCGCCGAGCCCGTACGGCGCGGCGCGCGGCTGCAAATCCCGCTCGTCTCAACTCGTATCGCCGGGAAGATCATCGCGCCCTACCTGGTGCTGATCCTGGTGCTGGCCTTGCTGGCCATCTACGTCGTCACCCGCCTCGTCACCAACACCATCAACGACCGCTTCAACCAGAAGCTCCAGGACTCAGGGCACGCCGCGAACGAGGCGATGGTCAAGCTAGAGACCGATTTCCTGCAGACGCTGCGCCTCATGACCAACACCGAAGGCGTGGCCGAGGCCCTGGCCGCGCAGGATATGGCCAAGCTCGAGGAGCTGCTGCTGCCCTTGCAGGTAAACGCCAGGCTTGACCTGGTCGATGTCTTTCTTGCCGACGGCACCCAGGTCACCGCGTTACGGGCCGAAGAGTACTCCGCCCGCGCGCTGCAGATGACCGACCCACAGCTCGGCAAGATGCCGGTCGCCAAGAACGTGCTGGACGGTGTCACCGACAACCTCGGCGACAAGTACACCGCGCTGGTTCAGACATCCTGGGGCCCGGCAGTCTACGCGTCGGCGCCCGTCAAGCAGGAGTCCACCGTCGTCGGGGCTGTCCTGGTCGGCATGCCGCTCGATAAAGCGATCGCCCGCCTCTCGCGCGACGCGCAAGCGAGCATCGTGGTCTATGACGCTGATGGCAAGTGGCTCGTCACAACACTCCCTGGGCAAGACTTGCTCGGTACCTCCGCGACGGCTTCCTCGGGTGCCGCCGGCACCATCAGCAGTGGTGGAGCCAACAAGGAGATCGACACGCTCCTCGCGCTCGAGTCAGCCGAGGCCAAACGAGCCGTGACCGCCGGTGAGGGCCTCGTGCGCCGCACGCTGCAGCTGAAGGGCCGTACCTATCAGGAACTGGTCGGCACCATCGAGATCCGCGCCGCTGCCGCCGCGCCCATGGGTGTTGCGTTGCCCGTGCAGTTCATTCAAGAGGCGGCCTTTGCCAGTCGGGTGCAGCTGATCGCCGCGTTCGGCGTCGTGGTGCTTGGCGTGCTCGCCCTCGGCCTCTCACTCGCCCGCGCCATCACCAATCCGATCCGGCAGCTCGTGCGGGCCACTGAAGTCGTCGCCACCGGCAACCTCGGAGCCGAAGTCCCGGTTACTACCAGCGACGAAGTCGGGCGCCTGACTCAAAGCTTCAACCATATGGTCGCGGGTCTGCGCGAGCGCGAGAAGATCCGCAACATGTTCAGTCAGTTCGTCACTGGCGCCGTGGCCGAAGCCGTCCTCCAGGGCCGCGTCAAGCTTGGCGGCGTGAGCCAGGAGATCTCTGTCCTCATCTCCGATGTCCGCTCCTTCACCACGCTCTCCGAGACCCTCACCGCCGAGCAGCTGGTCAGCATGC
>CADCTC010000222.1 GCA_902805635.1 uncultured Chloroflexota bacterium | reverse complement strand
GCGCGGCCTGAGTTGCTCGTCCCGGGTATTTCGCGGTTTGATGACATGCGGTTGGCGTCCAGTATGCTACGGCACCGCCAGCACCGTCAGGAGACCGATCCGCATGTCAGCCGCGGACCAACCCATGGTTGCCCCCAGAATCCTCGCCTTCAGCGCGCACGCCGCCGACTACTGCTCGCGCGCCGGTGGCACGCTCGCCGCCCACGCCCGCCACGGCGCCGTCGTCCAGGTCGTCGCGCTCACGTTCGGCGAGCGCGGTGAAGCCGGCGCGCTGTGGCGTGCCCGTCCGGACCTGCCGCTCGCCGACATGAAGTCCCGTCGCCGCGCCGAATCCCAGGCCGCGGCGGGGATCCTGGGCGTGGACGTGCGCTTCATGGACTGGGACGACTACCCGCTCTTCATCGACAAAGACCGGTTGCTGCAGCTGGTAGACGTTATTCGCGAATTCCGCCCCGACGTAGTGCTCACGCACTGGACCAGCGACCCCTTCAACCAGGACCACCAGGTCACCGGCGCCGCCGCGATCCGCGCCTGCCACCTGGCCACCGCCGCCGGTGTGGAATCCCCCCACCCGGCGGTGCGCTACCCGTCCGTGTATCTATTTGAGTCTTCGGTGCCCATGACCGAGTTCAACGAGTTCAACCCTGACACCTACGTGGACATCACCGAGACCTACCCCCAGAAAATGGAGGCGCTCGCCGCCTACAAGGAGTCGCAGCCGGAGCTGACCGAGCGCTACGGCCGCTACGCCGAGCAGCGCGGCGAGCAGGCACGTACCGTCTCCGGCCGCCAGTCCATCCGCTACGCCGAAGGCTTCAAGCGTTACCGCCCGCAAGTAGTGGATCGGCTGACGTAGCCGCCGCCCGCAGCGCTCAGCCACTCCGTTGGCGCGTCTCCAGGTACCGGGCGACCGCGTCAAGGCGCAGACGCACCGCGAGCACCTCGCCGCTACCCGGCGCACTACTGCTAGGACGCCTCCTCGGCTACCCCTGCCGGTAACCTTGCGGCCCCAAGTTGGCTCTTCATCTACAGCGCCTCTGCGTGCCACTGCTGACCGGCCCACCGGCTGAGCAGCCGTGCACTCCGGCGGCTGCCGTGCCTGAGCTCTGCTGAGCCCCTGTCGTCCGTCCGGAGAGTCGCCGTTGGAAGAGATCCGCATCCTCATCGCCAGGGCCACCGCCGCGCGCGCCGCGCGTGCGGAGAAGAGCCAGGCCTTTGGGGAGATCGTTCACCGCTTCCAAGACCTCGCCTTCGCCTGCGCCTTCTCCGTCCTCGGCGACTTCCACCTCGCCCAGGACGCCGCCCAGGAAGCCTTCCTCACCGCCTGGCGCAGCCTCGATCAGCTCCGCCAGCCGGACGCCTTTCCCGGTTGGCTCAAGCGGGTCGTGCTCACCCAGTGCAGCCGCCTCACCCGCGGCAAGCGCCTCGAGACCGTCACGCTCGACTCCCTCCACGCCACAGACACTCTCGGCCCGCTCGTCCAGGCGCCGGGCTGGTCCTCTGCGGCCGACCCATGCGCCGTCTACGAGCAGACGGAACGGCGCTCGGCGGTGCTCGCCGCCATCCGCGCCCTCCCCGAGCACGAGCGCATCGTCACCACCCTCTTCTATATGGGCGACTACTCGCAGAACGAGATCGCCACTTTCCTGGAAGTGCCGGTGGGCACCGTCAAGAAACGCCTCTTCTCCGCGCGGCACAGACTGCGAGAAAGGATGCAGGACATGGTCAATGTAGCCGGCGTCGACGACGAGTTGCGCGACACGCTCTACGCGCGCCGTCCCTCGCGCAACGAGCAGTTCGCGGACACCGTCGCCCTCTTCACCGCCGCCCTCGACTCCTTCGTGGAGAAGGTCAAGCAGGACCGCCAGGTCATCGCCGCCGTCCTCTACGGCAGCCTCTCGCACGACACCGTCTGGCGCAAGTCGGACATCGACATCATGCTCGTCACGCGCGAGGAAAAGCCTGGGCGCTGGTTCTGTCTCGTGGAGAACGGCATCACCATCAACGCCTCCGTCACGCCGCGCAGCAAGTTCAAGCAGTCGCTCGAGCGCTCGCTGCACGGCGACATGATGCACTCCACCTTCGCGCTCAGCACCCTCCTGTTCACCACCGACGATTCCATCCGCGCCTACTACCTGGACCAGCAGCGACCTGGCTCGCGCGACCGCCAGATGCGCCTGCTCAGCACCGGCTGCTTCGCCCTGGCCACCCTCGCCAAGGCGGAGAAGTGGCTCATCGTCCGTGGCGACGTGCCCTATAGCGTCCTCTGGATCCTGCGCTGCGTCCAATACATCGCCACCCTGGAGGTCCTCCTGCGCGGCGAGCTCACCACCCGCGAGGTCGTCCCCCACGCCCTCAAGCTCAATCCGGAGTTCTTCGGCAAGGTCTACCGCGACCTCGTCCTCCAGCCAAAAGATGCCACCACCGTCCAGCAGGCGCTCGATCTCATCAACGCCTACCTGGACGAGCACGTCGACCTGCTCTTCGGCCCGATCCTGTCGTACCTGCGCGAGCAGGGCGGCATCCGCACCACCACCGAGCTGGACGACTACTTCACCAAACAGGTCCAGGCGGAGACGCTCTCCTCCGCGTACGAGTGGCTCGCGGACAAGGGCCTGATCCAGAAGGTTCCCTCCCCCGTGCGCCTCACCCCCAAGAGCCTCGTGGTCGTCGACGAAGCCGCCTACTACTGCGACGGCCTGGAGGCCCTCGATGACCCCGACGATCTTGACCATCTGGATGCTCCCAAACACGTGGAAGACGCCTCGCCCCCGCTCAGCGTCCCGCCCACCGGGCACCCAGCACTCGCCCCGGAGGTCGCGCTGCGATGAGGGACACCATCACCGTCAAGGGCGCGCGCGCCAACAACCTCAAGAGCGTCGACGTCGACATCCCGCGCGGCAAGCTCGTCGTCGTCACCGGCCTCAGCGGCTCCGGCAAGTCCAGCCTCGCCTTCGACACCATCTACGCCGAGGGGCAGCGCCGCTTCCTGGAATCGCTCTCCGCCTACTCGCGCAAGCACGTTGCCCAGCTCAAGAAGCCAGACGTGGACTTCGTCTACGGCCTCTCCCCAGTCATCTCTATCGAGCAGAAGTCAGTCAGCAAGAACCCGCGCTCCACCGTCGGCACCATGACCGACATCTACGACTACCTGCGCGTGCTCTACGCCACCAGCAGCGCCGCCCACTGCCCCTACTGCCCGCACGAGGTCCCCGTGCGCTCCGCCACGCAGATCGCGGAGCGTTTGCTCTCCCTCCCGCACGGCGCCGTGGTGGAGCTGGACGCCCCCGTCTTCAAGGTCTACGGCGAAGACTACCCCTACCTGATCGGCGAGATCCGCAGCCAGGGCTACCGCCGCCTGCGCGTGGACGACGCGCTCGTGGACACCGGCGACGCGCTTGAGCTGGATGAGGCCACCACCTACCGCCTGGAAGCCGTCGTCGACACCATCGTCGTCAAGCCGGACATCCACAAGAACCTGGTCGTCTCCATCCAGAACGCCCTCCGGCTGGGCGAGGGGTTTCTCCGCGTGCGCCTGCTCGCGCCACCGCGCGGCGCCGCCACGCCTCTTGACGAGGACGCCTTCTACGCCACCTTCGCCTGCCCGGACCACCACCTCACCATGGGCGAGATGGAGCCCTTCTACTTCTCCTTCAACGAGCCGAGCAGCGCCTGCCCCACCTGCCTCGGCCTGGGCATCTACCTCAACGTGCACCCGGACCTGCTCGTGCCAGACAAGAGCCGCAGCATCCGCGGCGGCGCCTTCGTCCAGGAAGCGTTCAGGTACGACAAGAACTCCTGGACCACCCGCCAGCTGCACAGCGTTGCCCAGCACCACGGCTTTAGCCTGGAAGTCCCCTTCAAAGACCTCTTGCCAGAGGCGGCCGACCTGGTGCTCTACGGCACCAGGGGCGAGCGCGTTCCCATCGTGCTCCCTGAAGGCGCCACCAAGGGACACGAGCACGCCGGCAAGCTCTTCCGCTTCGACGGCATCGTCAACCAGATCGAGCGCCGCTACCGGCACTACCGCCGCCAGAAGGTCGCGCACCACCACATGGAGGAATACCTCAAGAAGGTGATGGTGGAGCGCACCTGCCCAGACTGCCGCGGCGCCAAGCTCAAGCCCCAGCGCCTGCTCGTCACCCTGGACGGCAACAGCATCGTCGAGCTCGGCAGCCTCACCCTGGAGGAGCTCAAGCACTTCCTGACGCACCTTCGCCCGCTGCGGCGCCAGCGCCAGGCCGGCGAGCAGATCGCGCGCGAGGTCGTCGCCCGCCTTGACCTGTTGCTGGACATCGGCCTGGACTACCTCAGCCTCAGTCGCCGCGCCTCCACGCTCTCCGGTGGCGAATCGCAGCGCGTGCGCCTCTCGGTACAGATCGGCTCGGAGCTGATGGGCATGCTCTACGTCCTGGACGAGCCGTCCATCGGCCTGCACCCGCGCGACAACATCCGCATGATCAACACCCTGCGCCGCTTGCGCGACATCGGCAACACCGTCATCGTTGTCGAGCACGACGAAGACACCATCCGCGCCGCCGACCACATCGTGGAGATGGGCCCAGGCCCCGGCCTCCACGGCGGCGAGGTCGTGGCCCAGGGCTCCCTGCGCGACATCATCCGCGAGCCGCGCTCGCTCACCGGCCAGTTCCTCAGCGGCCGGCAGCGCATCGTGGGGCGGGGCGGGTCCGGCGGGTCCGGCGGTCCTGAGGCTTCCACCACGTCAGGCGCGCGGCGCACGCCCAACGGCAAGGCGCTCGTCATCCGCGGCGCGCGCGAGAACAACCTCAAGGAGATCGACGTCACCATCCCGCTCGGCCTGCTGGTCTGCATCACCGGCGTCTCCGGCTCCGGCAAGAGCACGCTCGTGAACGAGATCCTGTACAAGAAGCTCTACTCCGTCTTTCACGATAGCCGCGTCCTCCCCGGCGTCCACGCTGGCGTCGAGGGCATCGAGCACCTGCGCGACGTGATCAACATCGACCAGAGCCCCATCGGGCGTTTGCCCACCTCCAACCCCGCCACTTACGTCGGCGTCTACGACTCCATCCGCCACCTCTTCGCGGCGACCCCAGAGAGCCAGCGCCGCGGCTACACCGCCGCGCGCTTCAGCTTCAACGTCAAGGGCGGCCGCTGCGAAGAGTGCGCCGGCCAGGGCACCATCACCACCTCGCTCCAGTTCCTGCCCGAGGTGGAGGTGGTCTGCCAGACCTGCAAGGGCGCCCGCTACAACGAGGAAACCCTGGAGATCGTCTACCGCGGCAAGACCATCGCGGACGTGCTCGACCTCTCGATCAAGGGCGCAGCCACCTTCTTTGCCGAGTCGCCGCTCATCGCGCACAAGCTGGGAGTGCTCGACCAGCTCGGCATGGGCTACCTCAAGCTCGGCCAATCCTCCACCACCATCTCCGGCGGCGAAGCGCAGCGCGTCAAGCTCGCGCTCGAGCTCAGCAAAGTCAAGCGCGGCGCGCGCAACGTCTACATCCTGGACGAGCCCACCACCGGCCTCCACCTGGCCGACATCCAGCGCCTGCTCGACAGCCTCAACCGCCTGGTGGACGCCGGCAACACCGTCGTCGTCATCGAGCACCACCTCGACGTCATTAAGACCGCAGACTGGCTGATCGACCTCGGCCCCGAAGGCGGCGCCCGCGGCGGCCGCCTGGTCGCTGAAGGCCCGCCCGAACGAGTCGCCGCCACCGCCGCATCCTGGACCGGCCACTTTCTCCGGCCCCTTCTCGAACCCCACGACGCCAACGACCTCTCTGAGCCACAGTCATCACGGCCGGAGCGCGCCCTGGTGCTGGCGTAAGGAGAACTGGTCGGCACTCAACCCTCCTCCCTTGTTCCCAAGTCACGCCGACCGAGTCTGTGCAGTGCTTCGGAAAGGTTCTCCGACGGCAAGGGGCCGTGTCCGTCAACCCGGAGTTGACACGGGCGTGGCGAGGGCGGGCGCGATCTCCACGTCGCCCCCTGCTGGCGCACGGTGTCGGGCTAGCGGGCGACGGCGAAGTTGTGGAGGCGGCCGGTCCCGATGGAGGCAGCCCCGGCGATGCCGGCGATCTGCGCGAAGCCGCTGCGCGGCTGGGTCGTCCCGCCGGCGCACTGCCCGAAGTGGCCGTAGCCGGTGCACCACACGCTGCCGTCCGCCTTCAGCGCCACCGTGTGCAGCCAGCCGCCCTGCGCCGCGGCCACGCCCTCCAGGAGCCGGCGCGGCGCGAGTGCCGACCCGTTGACCGACTCCGTCGACCCCAGCTGGTACGCGTCGTTGTAGCCCCAGCCCCACAGGCCGCCGTCGGCGGTCACCGCCAGGGTGTGCTTCCAGCCGCCCGCCGCGGCGCGCACCCCCGCCAGACCGGGCACCGCCGCCGGCGCGCGCCGGTTCCCCCCGCACGTGCCGTTCCCCAGCTGGCACGTGGCGTTGCTGCCCCACGCCCACAGGCTGCCGTCGCTGCGCACCGCCAGACTGTGGTTCTCGCCGGCGGCCACCGCCACGACTCCCGACAGTCCCTGCACCGGCACGGGCTCGAACGCGTACTCGTGGTTGAAGTCGTCCGGCGTGCCGTCGCCCACCTGGCCGAAGTGGTTGTGGCCCCAGGCGCGCACGCTGCCGTCCGCCATCAGCGCGAGCGTGTGGTTCTCACCCGCCGCCACCCCCACCGCGCCGCGTGCCCCGCGCACGA
>CADCTC010000221.1 GCA_902805635.1 uncultured Chloroflexota bacterium | reverse complement strand
GCGGTCCGAGCTGGCCGACGAGGCGAAGGTGACCGCCCGCATCCGCGAGCTGGCCGCCCGGATGCCGACGTACATCACGCTCAAGGACGTGAAGAAGCGGTGGGGCCACGGGCAGGAGGACGTGTTCCCGGTCACCCAGTGGGAGAAGCTGTGGGGCGACATGACCGCCCTCCCCGATGTCGCCTGCCGCTACATCGAAGTGCCGCGCATGCGCGGCCAGCAGCTGAAAGAGCCCGCCCAGTTAGACGACTGGCTCCGCGACGGCTCCGCCGCCTATGTCGAATCCCTCTGCGACTGGGAGTAACCCCGTCGCGACGCCTCACGAACGACCGATTGCGAGTTGCTGCGGATCGCGGCCGGGAGCGCGGGCGCCCCGCCCATTGCTGAGCGTAGCTTCAGCGCAGTCGCAGCGCCCAAGGGCCGGCGAGCGGATCGCGCCGCTCCCGCACCGGCAGCCGCTCGAACCCGAAGCGGCGATAGAGCGCCATCGCAGCCGCGGCGCGCTCGCTGGAGCGCAGCAGGAGCGTGTCCGCGCCCGCCGCGCGCACGCGGCCGATCGCTTCCCCCATCAGTGCCGCGCCAATCCCCTGACGCTGTGCGGCTGGGTCAACCGCGAGCTCCCACACGTACCCTAGTTGACCGGGCACTGCCGGCCAGCCACCGGCCGGCGGCTCCGCCGCACGCTCCCAGTCCTGCAAGAAATCGGCATATCCCCGCAGCCCCGCCACGATGAACCCGGCCACGCCGCCTGTGGCGCCCGTGGCGCCGCCCGCCTGGTCCGTTTCGGCCGGCGCCACGACGCACCCCGTATCCGGCTGGGCCAGCAGCCAGCGCACGTACTCGTCGGTCTTAGCCGCATCGTTCTGCTCGTTCCACGGCGGCTGCGCGTAGGCACGCAAGAACACGCCCACAATTCCGGGCACATCCGCCTCGGTCGCATCGCGCAATGTGCCCGCGCTGTCTGCCATCATCACGCCGCCGCCCTGGCCATCTCTCTCAGTCATTCCCCGCAATCTACCAGAGCGCCGGGATTGTGCGCCCCGTATCCCAAGCAGCGACCACCGCGAGATCCGCCATGACCGACACCCCCGACGATCTGGACATCCACGATCCCGCCTTCGCTAGCGACCCGTACCAGGCATACGAGCGGCTGCGCCAGGAGTGCCCGGTGGCGCGCGGTGAGCAGCACGGCGGCTATTGGCTGCTGACCCGCTACGCCGACGTGCGCGAGGCGGCGCGCGACTGGCGCACCTACACCTCCAGCGTGCCCGGCGTCACCTCCATCCCCATGGCCGCTCGGCGCACCGAGCCGCAGCTCCCGCTGGAGGTAGACCCGCCCCTGCACTCGCGCTACCGCGCCCTTGTAAACCCCGTCTTCGCTCCCGCGCGCATCGAGCAGCTGCGACCGCGCGTAGAGGCACTGGCGGCCGCACTCGTGGATGCGCTGCTCGATCGCACCCAGCGCGGCGAGACCGTAGACTTGGTAGCCGACTATGCCGAGCCGCTCTCCCTCGGCACGCTCGCGGAGTTCACCAGCCTGCCCCACCAGGACGGTCCGCTCTGGCTAGGCTGGCAGCGCCGCATGTTCGACGTGCGCCACCCCCAAGACGGCGCCCGCGCCACCCAGGAGATGAATGCTTACATCGAGGCGCTGGTGGCAGAGCGCCGCCGCGCGCCGCGCGACGACTTCATCAGCTTGCTGCTCGACTCGGAGGTCGACGGCCACCGCCTGTCTGACGGCGAGGTGCGCGCCTTCTGCCAGCTCCAGTTCGGTGCTGGTTTCGAGACCACCGCCGACGCCATGAGCGTCACGCTCCAATACCTGGCGACGCACCCTCAGACCCGCGACGCCCTCACTGCATCACCCGGCTTGCTGACTGCCGCCGTCGAAGAGTTCCTGCGCTACGCCACACCCATCCAGATCTTCGGCCGCAACGCCACCCGTGACCTGGACCTTCACGGCCGCCAGGTGAAGCAGGGTGACGTGGTCGCCCTTTCGTACGCATCCGCGAACCACGACCCCGCCGTCTTCCCCGATCCAGACACCTGCATCGTAGACCGCTTCGCCGGCCCCGCCACCGCGTCGGGCCGCCATCTCACCTTCGGCGCCGGCGTCCACCTGTGCCTGGGCGCGCCCGTGGCCCGTCTGGAGCTGAGCATCACCCTTCGCGAGTTCACCACCTGCGTCCCACCTCTCCGGCCCACCGAAGAGCAGCCCACGTGGAAAGCCCGCGGCGATCGCCGCGGGCTTTCCAGACTTCTGGTCCAGCTTGATGCCGGTTCCTGAGTGCTCAGCACTCAGGAACCCGGCCCGGCTCATCGGCGATCACTCGACGATGAGCGTGCCCTTCATGCCCTGGCCACTGGCCTTGTCGTAGTGCGGGGCGCAGTAGAAGGTGTAGGTCCCCGGCTGTGAGGGCTTGAACAGCGCGAAGCTGTTCTGGCCCGCCGGAATGGGAGCATGCACGCCCAGCTCGTCGATGTCGAAGCTGTGGCCCGCCGCATCGCCGTTCTCCAGCCGGAAGGCGACCGTCTCACCAGCCTTCACACGCAGCTCGGACTGCTGGAAGGCAAAGGTCTTGACGGAGACAGACGGGAGCGACGCCAGCACCTCCGGGCTCACCCCTGCCGTGGCGGCAGGGCGTGGGAAGACGCCGATACCGAGCGCGCCCAGCACCACGCCGGTCAGCACTGCCGTCGTGATTCCCAGCCAGCGTGGGGCACGTCGCGCGCTGGAAACCTGACGGTAATTCTGCACCGTCCCGGCCACGCCGGAGACAATACCCAGCGCCAGCGTGGGGAAGAACACCACCAGCAGCGGGTACATCGGATCGCCCGGTTGCCCGAGCACGTGCGCCAGCTCGCCCGCCGCCGGGGCGACCAGCATCAGGCCGAGCAGCGTGGCGAACACCGCGGCGAGCGCAGGCGCCCACCGCCACCCCACCAGGATGGCGCTGGCAACGCCCAGCCCCACCGCCGCGAACACCACCATTGGCGGCACAACCTCTCCAATCACCGCCCCCATCAAATACAGCAGCAGCCCTCCAAGCCCCGCGGACGCAGCGGCAGCGGTCTTCGCGAGCGCGGATAGTGACCCCCTCACGGCGCGACCGGTAGCTCGCGCCACCGGTTGAGTGCCCGGTGCGGCGGAGCCGGCCGGCAAGGTTGACTGGCCAGCCGGTGCAGCGGGTCCCGTGGTTGAAGCAGGGCGGCGAAGTGCGATCTCCATTGAAAGCGGTCTCCCCTTGGGCGCGCATCATGGCGCCCCGAATATCCTGATCCGCACCGGCTCGGCACGTCGTGGCGTGCCGTGACGCGCCATAACCGGGTACGAACAGGGACACAGCCTACGCTGCTCAGAGGGAGAGCACACCGGCTAAACGACGAGACCTCCTGCCCCGCTGCTGGTGAGTATCGGGCCTCGCCAGGTGGCTAGGCGGGCAGCCGCCAGGTCGCGATCTCCGTCCTGCCGGTAGCGTCCGCCCTCGCCTGGACCGTTGAGCCGGCAATTTCCAGCGTCTCCGGCACCTCGAACAGCAGCCAGCCATCGCACCGCGTCCCGGGCGGCAGCTGCGTCCGCGGGCAGGCGTTGGTCAGCTGCTGGTCGTCCTGCCGGCACGGCGCCTGGGCGCCCGAGCTCGCCACGTACCCCTCCACCGCCCACTGCACGGCAGGCACGATCAGCACGGCCCCTGTGTCGTTGCGCAGCGCCACCCGCAGCGTCACGAACTTGGACCCCGGCCGCGGCCGTCCCTCGCCGCCGGGGCAGTCCAGTCCCCAGTCGTAGCGGCTTACCGTCGCCGAGAGCCCCGCCAGCCGCGCAAACGTGCCCAGCGATGCCGGAGTCGAAGCCGGCGCAGCCGTACCACCAGCCGGCACAGCGGTGCCGGCACCGGCTGTGCCCAGCGACGGGCGCGTCGCCGTGGCGGCGCCACCACTCGCCGTGGCCGAGCCAGACGCCGCTCCAGTAGCGGCCCCAGTCGGTCCCCCCGTGGCCCGGGCGGTCGCACTGCCAGAAGCGGCGGCGGTGGGGTTGGGCGTCACGTCAGGCGTCCGCACCGCGGAGGGGGACGCCAAGGACGTGGGCACGGCGATCGTTGTGACCGCGCTGGCGCCCAGTGTTAGCGTTGGTGTTGCCAGCGACTGCGCCCGTGACGCGGCACTTACCGTGGCCGACACACGTGCCTGCACGGTGCCTTCGACATCCACCGTACCCACGGGGGCGACGCCGCAGCCGGCCACCAGCACCGCCGCCGCAATTACTGAGCCGAGTGATGCACCTCTCTGACCGAACATCAAGCCAAGAGGGTAGCGATGGGCCTGCGCCTGTGCTCTAGCACTCCAGCACCCCTGCGTCGATCAGGTGGAGGCGGACATACCGCTCCACGTCCTCCGGGTACGGCCGGTCCCAACGCTCACACGCTGCGCGGGCGTCAGCGCCGAACTGAGTCAGCTCACTGCCGAGCGCGGTCCGGATAACCTCCGCGTCAGGTGGACAGAAGTAGCGCAGCAGCGCCTGCTGTGTCACAGGCGGCAGTCGTGTTATGTCGCGCGGCCACCAGCCCCACTCCCCCTCAGGGTTCGACGCTCGCAGCACGCGGAGATGTGTAGCGAACAGGACTTGCTGAACGTAGAGCAGCTTGTAGAGGTCCTGTCGGCGCCAGTACTTGCCGTTCAGGTAAGCGTAGGTCCAGTACGCGTCGATGGCATACGCCAGCTGGTGCGGACGCTCCACGGCGTCTGGGTGATACGGCCGCGGCGCTCTCGTTTCCTTGAGGCGTGCCAGCAGCCCCTCACGGTCCAAGAGCACCTTGCCCGGCCGGCGCTGCTCCTGGGCCGGCGACTGCAGGAAGCTGCGCGACAGCAGAATAAAGTCATAGAGGAACTGCTCGCCGTTTGCCTCGAACAAGAAGGCGTAGTTGCAGTACTGCCCCGGCCGCTCCCCCTCCGGCAGCCAGACCCGGATGGCGCCACACTCCGCCTCGCAAATGGCGCGCAGCCCGGCGGCCACTTCCGCATAGGCGCCGTCCTCCACCACTAGGTCCAGGTCCACGTCGGACCACTCGTCGTCGGTGCCGCTGCCGCCCGAGCCGCTCAGGTACATGCCCACGCACCAGGACTCGACAGAGAAGCGCGCCACCAGCCTCTCGATCGTGCCGCGCAAATAGGGGTGCATGCGGAGACCGGCGGAGGCGTTGCCTGTGGCGTCGCCACCGCTGCGGCCATCGGCTGCCATCGGTCGTCTCACCGCCGGCTGCCCTGCGCTGCCCCAATCCCCAGCCGGCCACGGATCGCCTCCGCCATCTCCGGCCGTCCCCAACCCTCCAGCCGCTCGAGCCACGAGTCGAGCTGGATGTACTTCCAGGGACCGGTCTCTACCACCAGCTGCATCGGGTCCACACCCGCGCTGGGTCGCCCAAGCTCGTCGTTCAGCCACTGCGCCAGCAGGTGGTCTAGCTCCGCCACCACCTCCGGCCGCTGGGTCGCAAGGTTGGTCGTTTGGAAACGGTCCTCACGCATGTCGTGCAGCATCACCTGCTCATGCAGGAAGGTGCCGGGGTGGTAGGTGCGGGTGAGCTGCCAGTCGTGCGTCCGCACGGCGCGCTGGCAGCAGTACAGGCCGTGGCCGTACACCACGTACTGCCGCCAGTCCGGCGCCTCATCACCGCGCAGCTGGCGCGCCAGGGAGGTCCCGTCCCAGCCACTGGGGATGGGCATGCCCAGCAGCTCGGCCAGCGTAGGCGCCAGGTCCACGTTCAGCACCAGGTCATCGCAGGCGCGGTCGGCCGGCGTCACGCCGGGCCAGGCCACCACGAGCGGCACGTTCTGCACGGCGCTGGCGGCGGCGCAGTGGTCGCCGTAGACGCCCCACTCGCCGAACTGCTCACCGTGGTCGGCGGAGATGATGATCGCCGTGTCATCCAGGACGCCCGCCTCCTCGAGCACGTCCAGCGCCTGCCCGATGCGGTCGTCCATGTAGCGGATGCCGGCGTCATACCCGTCCACCAGCTTCTTGAAGTCGGCGGTGGACTGCACGCTGTCCGGCATGGTCACCGGGAAAGGGCTGGGAGCGGCTGTACGCCCAGGCGCAGCACGCGTAAAGAAGTTGCGCGCCGTGAAGGGGCCGGGGTTCGCCTGGTCGCTGTCGATTGTCGCCTGGTCCGGCCACTGCTGCACGGGGGCATCCTTGACCTGGTCCACCCAGTGCTGCGGGTCCGGCATGCGGTAATTGCGGTGAGCGTCCCAGTACTGCAGGTGCAGGAACCAGTTGTCTTCCTTTGCATTGCGGCGCAGCCATGGCAGCGCGGCGGCATTCACCTCGTCCGCGATCTCGTTGCCCTGCTTGAGCGTGTGCTGGTAGAGCTCGCTCCAGCCCTCGCAGAACCACCACGCCTGGTGCCGGTCCGCGAACGACGAGATGCTGGCGGTGCGGTAGCCGTTGGCGAGCAAGTGGCGCGCCAGCATCGGCGCGTCGCGCGTGGAGGGGCGCAGCTCGCCGCCGGGGCCCCAGTGAGTCACCACGCCGTTGTGCACGTCATACCGCCCAGAGAAGAGCGCCGCGCGGGAGGGCACGCACGGACTGGCCTGGCAGAAGGCGTGGGTGAACCGCACGCCGCGCCGCACGATCCGGTCCAGGTTAGGCGTAGTGGGGCGTGGGTAGCCGTAGCCGGACATGCGGTCCGGCCGCAGAGTGTCAAGATCGAGGTAGATGATGCGCCTGGCGGATGCTAACCTCGCCG
>CADCTC010000220.1 GCA_902805635.1 uncultured Chloroflexota bacterium | reverse complement strand
GCAGCGGGGGCGGGAGCGCGCGGGTGCTGGTGGTGGAAGACGACCGCAGCATCGCGAACCTGGTGGCGGCGGCGCTGGGCGCCGAGGGGCACCGGCCGACCCTCGCCGGGCGGGGGACCGCCGCGCTGGGCCTGCTGGAGCGGGACGGCCCCCGGCCGGACGTGGTGCTGCTGGACCTGGGGCTGCCCGACATGGATGCGGACGAGTTCGTGCGGCGCTACCGCGCGCTGCCCGGCCCGCACGCCCCGCTCGTCGTGTTCAGCGCGGTGGATGCCGTCGTGGCGGCGCAGGCGACCGAGCGCCTGGGCGCGGTCGGGTTCCTAACCAAGCCGTTCGACCTGGACACCCTGCTGGACATGGTGGAGGCGCAGACCCACACCCGCTAGCCCACCGGGCGGCTAGGACGCCGTCGGCCAGCAGCAGGGGCAGCCTCAACCGCGGCGCCGTCGCCGGGGGCGTCGAGCACGCGGTACTCCCAACTGGTCATGTGGAGGCAGGATAGCAGCGCTGCTGTGCAGCAGTGCGGTGGTGCCCCGCCCGCGGCTCATTCCGCGGATGCAGCAAATCGGCACCTTCTCGTGCACGGGAGCCGTCTGCTTCGTCCCGTCCACCGCTACCTTTGGATAGCGAGTCTCTGGCCTCCGGCCTGGGGCGAGACCACCCGAAGAGGCTACCCGAATAGGGGGAGAACGGGTGCCGTTCGCGGGTAGCGGTGCGCCGGGGCGTAGCGCATACTGGCGGTAGTCGGTGGCGCGTCTGCGGGTGGGCGCGCCAGTGACGTGACGGTAGTGACGGGTCACCCGCCGGAAAGGGGAGCACGCATGCAGGCACCACACCGGGGCAGGGGGGCCGCCACTCGCCCGCCGGCGGGAGCACAGCGGGCGGTCTGGCGTGGCGCACCCGACGCACCGCGGTCTCTGAGCGGCCGGGAGCTGCTGGTGCTCCAGCTGCTGGCGCTGGGCTATTCGCGACCGCAGGTCGCCGAACCGGCGTCGCTGTCGTTGGCCGTGCTGGAAGCAACCGAGCGGTCAGCCTGCGCGGCGCTGGGCGCCGCCACGGTCGAGGAAGCGGTCGAACTCGCCCGACACCACGGCCTGAACGTCTAGGGCCGCTGGCGGGTAGACGGCCGCGATCTGGTCCAGCAATTCGGCCACGCGCCAGCCGAGCGCGTCGATGCGAGGCCGCACTGCGGGCGCGTCCCGTCCGGCCAACAGCAGTTGCCGTTCTCGCATCGCCGCCTCCAGTTCAGCGACCAGCGTGCGCAGCGCCAGTGTGTCCGCAGCAGTGCTCGCAGTACCTGGCGGTGGTTGCTCCTGCTCCATTGCGGCCCTCCGAAGTGGGTGTGCCCCACCCCGCCGGCGGCCGGATGGGAAGGTGGCGGCGTGCGGCGCCGGCACGCTTGCAGGGCATGTGCCATGCTCGGTCTGTGCGGCGTTTCTCCACCGTTTTTCCACTACACGCACCGTCCTGGGTTCCCCCCCTGAACTGTCAGACAGCAGCACGGCGCCGTCAGTTCTCTTGGGCGACTAGTACCCGAATGGGGGTGTCTTGCATACCCGAATGGGGATAGCGGGCACCGGGCACCAGGTGCAGACTTTGGGCGGGGGTCGCGCGAGTGGGTACCCGCGCGCCGCCAGACTGCTACGCGGGGCAGCCGCCAAGAGGAGGAGCACGCATGGACGCAGCAGACCGGGGCCGAGGCGGCAGCTCAGCTGGGCGCGCCACCTCAGCCCTCGCGGACCCCGCCGCCGGCGCGGTGCCGCCCATCCTGACCGGCCGGGAGCTGCTGGCGCTCCAGCTGCTGGCACGGCGCTACTCGCGCGACCAGATTGTGGCACTCACGGGGCGGCTCGTGGCGGCGGTGCAGGACGTGGAGCAGTCAGCCTGCGCGGCGTTGGGCGTCGCCGCGGTCGAGGAAGCGGTCGAACTCGCCCGGCACCGCCGCCTCATTATCTAATGACCCCTGGGGCGGGTGCGCCGCCGCGGCCGGTCCAGCAGTGCCGCGGGCCGCAGCCCGAGCGCAGCAGCGCAGCAGCACACGGCGGTGGGCGAGGCGCGGGCGGTGCGCCACGCGGTGGCGGACGAGCTGGCAGGGGCGGTCGGCATGCTGGAGCTCGTGCTGGTGGGCCACTACGGCCCCCCTGACGCCGGGGCAGCGGGATGCGCTGACCGTGGCGCTCGACTGCGCCCACCGGGCCAGCGACACGCTGCAGCCGCAGCCGGAGCCGGCGGCTGCCGCCGTGCCTGGCCGGTGACCTGCGCCGACCGCGCGCCGGCCGGGGTGAGGGGGCAGGCACGTTGCACCTGGCGCCACGGCAGCAGCGCGCACTGGCCGCCTGACGCGCGGGCAGTGGCTGCGGAACTGAAGGCGTTGGTGGGCGGGCAGCAGGCAGTGGTCCAACGGCGCGGGGCGCTCCGGCGACAGGCGCAGCGCATCGCCACGCCAGATCGCTGCGACTGACCTGTGCGCCGTCGCCCCGTTGCTGCCGGCGGGTGACGGGGCAGCCGGGATGGGCGGCGGTGGCGCCGCCTCAGCCCACCGGCAGCGTGAACTCCAGGCGCATCGGGGAGCCGCTAGTGCCGGTGGCGCTGGCGTAGACGGTCAAGGTCTTCAGTGGGCCGCTGCTCACCGTCGTCTTGGTGGGAAACCCGCTCCCGAAGAGGTCGTTGGGCACCACCACGTCCATCTTCACCAGGGTGGCGCGCCCGCCCTCCACCGGCTGCACGGTGTGCCGCACCGCGGCGAGCTGCGCCGCCACCAGGTGTTCCAGGCCCAGCGCCCCGTTCGTGACGTACACCACCACCAGGCGGCCGCCCGGCGTGGTGATGAGGACCGCCGGATCGACCTCGCACCACTCGTCCCCGGCGTGCGCCACCCGCACCCCGCCGGGCAGCCCCACCGGGTCCGGCAGCCCCACCGGCCCCAAGGCAAGCGCCGCCGCCACCACCACCCCGGCCAGTCGGCCCAGCCTCCCCGACCATCTCCCTGCACGTCCCGCACGTCCCGCACCCAGTTCGCTCCGCGCCATCAACTCGGCTCCCTCATAATGGTGGTCCATCGCCCCGCGGTGCCGCGCCCCACGCGCCCAACCCCACGGTGCCAGCCGTTGAACGGGTGGCCCGGGTGGTGAGCAGTACGGCGATCGCGAGGTATTAACCTCCTGAGGCAAGGGATTTCCCTTGCTTCAGTCCCCATTTTAGGGTATTTTCTGCGGCATGGCCTTCACCTGCATCAACAGCCGCGGTATTGCGTACTACCTGCACGGCAAGACGGTGACCCTGCAGAACGGGCGCCCCATGCCGATCTACGCCTTCAACCGGCACCTCAATCCCGCTGCGGCGCTGGATGCGCTGCCAGTCGGCTACGTAGTGGCCGAGAAGACCGGCAACGGGCTGCCGTACGTCAAGCGGGTGATGGTGGCGGTGGAAGGGGAGGGCCGGCCGTGCCGGGCCTGAGCGGGTGGGCGTGGCCTGCCCTGCTCGTGGCGGGCGGGCTGTTCGCCGCCGGGGCGGCGCTGGCCGGTGTGCCGGTCTCGGTGGCCTTCCTAGCGGCCGCCGCCGCGCTCGTGCTGATGCGCCTGTCAGATCGCTAGCCGATCGTGCCGCCTCGGCCATGCTCCCCGCGGCGAGTGTGCGGTGGAAACCGCGCAGGCGGTGGCGCACACGCACACGAACGGCCGGGCGGACACGTACCACTCGCACGCCAGGATGGTGATGTTCACCAACGGGCGGCCTCCGGCTCTGCCAGCCAGAGCGCACGGTCGCGAGGCGTGACCTGGTTCCTGACGGCGGCCCCGGCGCACCCGACGCCTGTTTCCCGCAGGCCAACAGTTTGCGGCAAACGTATGGTGCTTACCAGGCGTACAGAGGCAATTCCCCTCCGGCAGTATCCACCAGGGGCTTCAGGGCACCCGGTGCCCGCCGATGCGTGGCCGGGATCACGTCGTCCCACGCTGCAAGTTCAGCTCTAGCCGCCGTTCCAGGATCGCCTCGTCGTTCAGGTCGCGGGGCCAGCCGCACGCGCCGTACCCGACCTTCCGCGACGGCTGGCGCTACCAGGATGCCATCGACGCCATCCGCGCCGGGGCGGGGTGGCACGCGCTGCCGGAGTAGCGGGACCGCTGCTGTAGGGCCGATCCCGCCGCGGGGTGGCCGGGCACGCCTGATCTGGTGCCCGGCCCCCACCGCCGGGCCGCTTCTTCCTCCACGTCCTACCAGTCCGAGTGCTCCACGGCCGCCCATTGGAGGCTGGCAAGCCAGGGCGCATGCTCCAGGAGCGCCGGGGCTTGCCGGGCCTCGACGCCCGGCTTGACCGGGCGTCCCGCTCACCGTGAGCGTAAGGGCCCGATCGCCCAAAGGCCGGCCACCGCTTCCGCGCGATGGTCTTGCGTTGATCATCAGATGTGCCCCCGGGGGGGGTAGGTGTTAGGTCGACTTCGGGTGGTGGTGGGTAGTGGGGATGTAGTAGGTCCACTTCCCGTTGCGCGCGCCGGTTGGCACGCCCTGCATCGGCAATCTCTCTGCAGAGCGTCTGGGTGCTTCGGCCCGCTTGGGCGGAGGTGTCCCGCCCAGTCACGCGGTGTCGCGTGCGCGCCTCACGGTTCAGCGTACAGGTTCCGCGGCTGGCGGAGCGCGACCCGGAACTCCCAGTTGAGCTCATACCGGTCGACGGGGGCATGGCCGGCGGCGAGCATGGCGCCCTTGAACTGGCCGTTCGAGATGTAGAAGCCACCGTCGGGGCCGCGGTGGTTCTCGAAGCGGTGCTTCATGCCGTAGCTCGTCTCGTTGAGCCGGCGCCGCGCGGGGCGGTAGGCCCAGGCGATCCAGTCGGCCAGGCGCGCACGCTCGTCGGGGCTGAGGCGGTCGTAGTCAGTTGCAAGGTTCCCCGGGTGGCGGGCGTAGTCGAATGCTGTCTCGTATTGTCTGCAGAGGTCAGGTGTCATGGTGTTCTCCTTCGGTGTTTTGTGCAGGGCGGCACGGGTGAGGTCCCTAAGTGGTTAGTTGAGCCGGCTCACCAGGTCGCCGATGTACTGGGCCGTTTCGTTAACGGTGCGTCCGGTCAGCGCCATTGGGGCAAGCCCCTGGCTGACCGCTCGCAGGTCGCGGTGGCCCGTAGCGCTGGTCCTGGCGCCGGTCGGCGGCGGGTCGCCAGCTCCCCGGAGCGCACGCTCGCCGTCATCGAACAGCGAGACATCAGCGTCGACCTCCGGCCCTACCACCTTCACCCCCACTCCTTCGGAGTGTGGGGGTGGTGGTGGTTGATTGGGAAAAGTACCCCCACCACCGTTGGGGGTCGTTTGGTGGTGGTGGAAGGCGTGGATATAGCTGCCCCCACTCTGGACAACTTGGCCCTCGCGGACCAGGGTGTCGCGGGCGCGGTCGAAGCTGGAGGGGCTGATGCCGGAACGCTTGCACGCCACCTTCCACTGGGTGTATGTGGCCCCATCCGGTCCAAACTGGCCTCCCAGGAGGCTGAGTGCCAGGGCAGCCGAGCCCGTCGTGTGCGTGCCCCCAACCAGCACCCCCTCGGTTACGTCGAAGACAATGTTGGTGATCCCGTCCTCGACCTGCACCACCGTCGGTGCCAAGGTCACCGTCTTGAAGGGCGGCGCGTCCTTCTGCTTGCCGCACGCCAGCCGCAGGGTGCGCCGGTCCTCGGGTCCGTCCGCGTGCACCTCGATGATGGTGTCTAGGGCGCCCGGCAGCGCCGTGCTGCCGCGGATCTTGTTGGTCGCCTTGGTGACGTGGTGAACCACGACGACCGTGGCGCCGGTGGCCTGGCGCAGCTGGTCGACGCCGTCGACATACACGCCCATGTCCCGCGCGGAGTTCTCATCCCCGCCCACCATCGTCCGCGCCAGCGTGTCGACCACGATCAGCCCCGGAGGCACCGGGAGCGCCCGCACTTCTTCGAGCAGGGCCGTGACGTCTCCCGTCTGCAGGAACTGGACGGCCTCGGGCAGCATGCCGAACGCTTCCGGGAAGGGCTCTCCGCGGTGCAGTGCCCAGGCACGCCCGCGGTCGGTCAGCCCGCCGCTGCCCTCGCCGGAGATGAAGAGGGCTGGGCACTGCGCCACCTCCCGCCCGAGCCACGGCCGGCCCGACGCCGCGCTGAGTGCAAGGTCGAGGGCGACGTAAGACTTGTAGGAGCCGAAGGGCCCGACCAGGCCCACCAGCGTGTTCCGCAGCAGCAGCCCCTCGACCCGGTACTGCGGGCGCGGGCGGTTCAGGAAGGCCGCGCCCCAGACGATGGTGAACCGGCGGCGGGCCGGGAGCCCGGAACTGGCTGGTGCTTCCGCAACAGCTGGGGCGCCGTCGCCCAGGACCACGAGCGGCTCGTCGCCAAGGATGACCAGCCCCGTCGTTGCCGGTCCCAGCGCGCCGCATCTGGACGGTTGGCGTACTTGGGGCCGCCGTCCTGCGTCTGGCCGGCGTCCCAGCCCGCCAGGATGCCGGGACCCTCGTCCCCGCGGACGCCGCCGCGGAGCAGCCCACAGGACAGGCGGTAGAGGATGCTCGAACGGTGGCAGCCGTCCGCGTAGCCGGCGTGCCATACCGCCAGGTCGTCCGCCCGCACGCTCGCCAGCGCCCCGCCGTAGCGTCCGATGGGCGTGCGCACCGCGTCGCAGATGAAGGCGTCCGGCATTCAGCTCTCCTGCCCAGCGTCTGGGATCACGGCCCCTCCGATCGTCCGGCCGAGCCCCTGGAATTCAGCCACCACCCGGCCCTCCGGCGCGGTGA
>CADCTC010000219.1 GCA_902805635.1 uncultured Chloroflexota bacterium | reverse complement strand
GGCAATGCCCGCAATGTAGTAAAACGCGGGCGCGTAGTAGTTCAGAACAGGATAGCCGTAGCCAAACTGCAACTCAGGGATCCATCGTGGGTGCCACACGCCCCTGTGCCAGTTCTGTACAAGCAGGTATGTTCGAATCCCATGTATCTGTGCATCATCTGCGAATAGGTCGAAGCGTCGATCACTCCACTGCACGCACACGGCGACTATCGCCGCTAGGATCACTGGTGTACCCAGCCACGCCCGCGATCTACCCACTACGACCCAACGCGCCAATGCACTCGACACGAATACGATACGCCAAACGCGGAGCGCGGCACGCCGGTGGCTCGCTGATCAGTACGCTAGTCATGCCTCCCACGACCGCTGGTACTGAGCCCCCATCAACCGGCGACGACCCCGACTTCCGTATACCGGCACCGCTGCCCGAACCGCCACGGCCCTTCGTGGCCGTGGGGCAGCATGGCCCCTCTAGCGTTGATGCTGAAGACTTCAGTCGCAAGCTCGGCAACTGGGGCAACGCATCACGCTACATAGGGGAACAGTGGGAAGCTCTGGCGCCAGGCCTGCTCTGGCGCCGCCTGCCGTGGCGCGTGCCGTTGGGCGGCGGGCACGCCATGACCGTGCGCGCGATCGTCGCGGTGGACGCGGATCCCGGCGCCGGACCTGTGTTGCAGCGCGCCGGCATCTCCGCGCCAGATCTCCTGCTGATCGGGGAAGTACCAAGCGGCCGCATCGCCTTGCGCGCGGCCGACTGCAAAGTGTCGCTCGACACCGCCGACCGCGAGCAGACCGCGCCGGCACGCCTGCAGGCCATGTTTACTCGCACCGCCGTCGAACATCCCAGCGTGGGAGCCGCCCTATTGCGTCAGCTAGAGGTGCTGCCCGATGACGGCCGCCGTCTGGCCGTGCCGGCCATCGCAGCCGCCCTGGCGGGAGATTGGCGCGATCTGTTGTTGACCGAGGGGTTGTTTGTCGCGCCCGAGAGCGGGTTCAACCGCTGGTTCGTGGAGCGACTTGACGAGCGCCGCCGCACGGGCGTACCGCTGGGACGCCTCCCGTCGTCGGGACCGCGTCGTTCGCAGCAGGACCTACGCGGACCGGTAGACGCCGCGCAGCTAGCCCGGCTTCAGTTGCCGACTCACCTGGAAGCGATCGACGTGGCCGATTTCCTGGCGAGCCTGCCCGGCTGGGACGAGGCTGGACTCGTCGCCCAGCTCGACGGAGCTGAGCTGGCAGCGGTGGACCTCTCGGTGGCCGAACGCTGCTGGCGCGTCGGCGCCGGCCTACGCGGTGCCGTGCTGGCGCTGCGCCGGCCGCTGTTCCATAGACCGCTGCCGTTCGACGGGCCGCGGGATGGCGCTCTGTTGGACACCCGAGCCGTGCTGGATCAGCTAAGGCGCCGGCGCCAGCCACGGGACTCGGCGGAGCTGGTCGCTGCGGTGGCGCAGTTCGTCGCCGGCCGTCGACCGCTTTGGGACCGTGAGGCGGCAGCCTTGCGCGCGCCGCTCTCGTTCCCCGCCTGGTCGGCAAGGCTTGGCGAGGCGATCAGGGCGCTCATCGCCGAGCGGTCCGAGACCCCAGGTACATCTGGTGCCGCGGCCGTGCCGGGTGCTGCCGGATGGGCAGAGGTGACCCTGGCCGAGGCGGGCACTGGCGAGCGGCGATCGGGCAAGGCGGTGGAACGTGTCTCACCTTCGGCGCGTGTTACTTACCGGGATCTCACGCGACGACACACACAGCGCGTAACGTCGATTGCACGCAGCCTGGAGGGAGACGGGCTCGACGAGGCAGCAATACTGGCAGCGCTTGAAGCACGCGCCGAGGAACTGCGCGCAGCCGCGATCGAAGATGCGGGCGTGCTCGCCGCCGCCATGGCCCAGGCGCGCTGACCGTGCTCCTGTTCCTGGTGCGCCACGCCATTGCGGAAGAGCGGAGTCCTGAACGATGGCCGGACGACCGCGCCCGACCCCTGACGGATGAGGGCCGCCGCCGCTTCCGGTCCGCAGCGCGCGGGCTGCGCGCCATCGCTGCCACACCGGACCACGTGCTCTCCAGCCCCTTTACGAGGGCGATCCAAACGGCGGCACTGCTCCAGGAGCACGCCCGCTGGCCCGAGGCTGAGCACGCTGAAGCACTCCGCGCCGATCAAGCGGTCAGTGCATTCCTCCCGCTGCTGGAGCGACACCTCCAACTACCGGCGCTGGGACTCGTCGGGCACGAGCCGTTCTTAGGTGACCTCGCGTCGCTTCTGCTCACCGGCGACACAGCGCGTACGACCATCGAGTTCAAGAAAGGGGCCGTTGCCTGCCTGCGCATCCATGCGACGTTGGCTGGCCGGGCCGACCTGGTATGGCTGTTGCCGCCGCGCGTGCTGCGGATGCTGGGCTCCTAGTACTGCGTAGCGCCGATGACCTAGTGCCGTATCTCGAAACCGGTGAGGTCACCAGTTGCTGGAGCGAACGAGTGCGGCACCGCCTCTACGTATGACCCTGGGGGGCCGTGCCGTAGATGTCCGAGCAATGCCACCAGGGCAGCGTGGTCTCCCTCCGCCACCACCTCCACGCGCCGCCCGTCCGGTAGGTTCCGAGCGTATCCCGTCAGGCCGAGGTCGCGCGCGGCGCGCTGCACGAACCAGCGGAACCCTACCCCTTGTACCCGCCCATGCACTTCTGCGTTCAGTCGTTCCATTGTCCGCGGTCTCCTCGGAGAGTACCGGCATGCCCACCCGCTGCGCGAACAGCGGGCGCAGCCCACAATGCCAGGGCCACAGCCCACCCAAGTGCCATGAGCGTTACCTGCGCCCCCAGCAGTGGGGGGCGATAGCGCCAGACGAGCTCATGGCTCCCCGCGGGAACGATTACCCCACGCAGCACGCCGTCAACGCGCAGTGCCTCAACCCAGCGACCGTCCATCGTCGCCTGCCATCCGCGCGCCCAGGTATCGGTGTAGACCAACAGGCGGCGGCAATCCACACGCACGCTCAGTCGCGCCTCGCTGGCCAGCAGGCGCGCAACTGACGCTTCAGCATGACCGGAGGCGCTGCGATCGAGGCACTCGCCAACTGCCGGCTCTGCGGCGCCCGACGCCGCGGCGGCCAGAGCGGCGGGACCGACTGTCACCTCTGCCGTATCGCTTGGCTCGCTCCATTCTCGCGGAAACAACACCAGGTGGCGGAAGACGCTTGGTGTCCCCACGGTGCGATCCAGCGCCGCGACTTCGGGGATGACACCCTCCCACACCAGCACAGACGGAGCCTTGTGTAGTGCCAGAGACATTATCTCCCACGCGTATGACTGAGGAACCTCATCTCCGTTACGCCTCGATCCAGTCCACGGGAAGTCCGCCACGATTCTGATAGTCGTGGCGGATTGGTTGGCGACGGCCAGCAGCGTGTCGCTCATATGGCGCGGCCACCCGAGTCCAACATCCAGGGTCGCCACCAGCGCAACCCGTGCCAGTCGTTGTTCCCATGACCGCGCTGAGGCAAAGGCGACGCCTGCGGCCCCCAACACCACACCCGCATGAACTAGGTCAACCGCCGGAAGCCCGTTTGCGGGGAGCAACACAAACCCGCGTACCAGGTCGTTCTGGCCGGCCGCGATTCGCCCCGAGACGAGCGTCACGCCGAACACCGCCACTGCCCCCACAGCCGCCACTACTGCCTCGCGGGAGAAGATTCGCAGTTGAACCAGACCAACCGCGATGACCGCGACGCCGAGCACTAGCGCGTGCCACAGCACCACTACGGTGCTGACTCCGTTCACGATGCCATCGGCCACCGACACTACTCTCGCCACGGCGAACGCGAGCAGGCCAACCGCCGCCAGCACGGCCCACGCCGCCAGGTAGAGCCGCCGCCGGCCGTCGATGAGATTCGGCTGGCCGGTGAACCGGCCCGTGTTCGCTTCTACGGTGTCGGGACGCGCACTCTCAAGCGCCCGCCACGCCAGCAACGGCAGCGCGAGGGTCGCCGGCCAGAGATAGAACCAGTTCCAGCGGAGCGCGCTAAACGGGAGGACGTATCCGCGCAGGGCGTTGCCTGCAGGGTTATCTGTGGCCGCAACCACGCATGAGACGCTGAGGACCAGCAGGGCGGTATCGACCCGTGTCCATGCGCCGCCTAGCCGCGGAACCGAAGCCGCGCATAGAACACCCAGCACTACCACAGCGGCAACATCGTTGGACAAGCCCAAGGTGACAGGTGGCCACAGGACAGGCGAGTCCGCTCCGCCTGCTGCCAGGTGGACAATTGCGAGCCCCGCCCACACAGTCGCGCCTATCCGGAACCAGCGCACCCAGTGCCAGCGCGCCACGAATATGGGAAGGACTGCGCATCGGGCGCACACGACCAGCACCGGTATGAGGCCAACGTACAAGTGGTCGCCGTGAGCGATGTGCAGCTGCGGTATGTACTGGGGATTTGCGAGCCAGAGCGTAAACAGCGCCTGGTAGCGAAGCAGCCCGTCGAACGACGAGCTCGTGGGGCGTAGCCGCTCGCCGAACAGGGGAAATGCGACTGACTCGGTGATGAAGAGGCAGCTTCCCGCCACGATGAGAGTCCCGGCGAGCACACCGGCCGCCGCCAGTCTGCCGATCTGCCCCGGCTTGCCCGCAGCTACCAGTGCGTATGGCGCCACCAAGAAAGGAGCCGTGAGCCAGGTTGCTGGGTAGCCGCCCCAAACCAGGAACAATCCGACGATGGCAAGCAGGCCGGCCGCCCCCAGCCACTCCTCCCGGTTGCGCGACGTAACAGCCCGATCCACACCCACCAGGATCCAGGGAGCCAGCATCAGTCCGGCGAAAAATCCCCGGCTGTACATCAGCGACAGCGCCATCATCCCGCCCAGCGCGTAGGCTGTTGCCGTTGCCGCTGCGCTCACAGGCGACTGCACGTGCCGCCGCGCAAACGCAAACGCGCCGAGCAGCCCAACACCGCGCCAGATGGCGTTCTCAAGCGCCAGCGTCCAGACGTCATAGTGGAACACACCGCCCAGCACGAGCGCTAGCGGGTTAAAGGCGTGCGACGTGAGCGCCAGCGGTGTCAAGGCGAATCCGTACCGCATGTACGGGAACCAGAGCGGCCAGTCGCCGGCCCTCAGCACGTCGCTGACCCACAGTCGCAGCGGCAGCATCTCGGTTGCCGCGTCGTGCGCCGGCCGCTGCAGCAGCGCGAGCGATAGCGCGCTTGCCAGCGTCCACGCCAGCGCCAGCAGTGCCCACGCGTGGTGCCTGGCGCTACGCGCCGGCTTTCCAACCGCAGCCGCCTGACGCTTGGGCCCCGGCTGAGCTTCCATCCCAGGCGCTCCCGCGGCTGACGCTCAGGCCGCTGCCGGCGCGGGCGCTACGCCGCGCACTCGCAGCGTGTGGATCGCCGTGACCAGCACCAGCAGCCCAAATCCCGCGGCGTCGCTCACGTGGTTGGCGTAGAACAGCAGCAGCCCACCCGCGGTGGCTAGCACCCGCTCCGGTAGGCTGGCGGCGCGCCACAGCCAGCCACCGAGGCCGATCGCCAGCCCTGCCACGCCGGCCGCGGCCGTGAACGAGGTCCATAGGATGTCACCCAGCGGCGCCTGGAGCAGTACCCCCATCCCTTCACGGCTGAGCGTGAAGATGAAAGGCACCAGGAACGCCGGAAGCGTGTACTTCCATGTCAGCATCATCGTCCGGAACGGGTTGCCGCCCGTGATCGCCGCCGCGGCGAACGGCGATAGCGCCGTCGGCGGACTGACCTCTGAGAGCACGGCGTAGTAGAAGATGAACATGTGGGCCGCCACGTCCGGGACGCCGACCAGCGTCAGCGCCGGAGCGATCATCACCGCCGCGATAATGTAAGAGGCCGTTACCGGAACCGCCAGGCCCAGCAGCCACACCGCGATGGCGGCGTACAGGACCGTCAGGAACAGGCTGCCGCCCGCTAGCGCGACGATCAGCCCCGCCACCTTCAAACCGAGGCCGGTGAGCGTCACCACGCCGACGATGATCCCGGCTGTGGCCGTCGTAGCGGCCACTGAGAGCACTCCCTTGCCTCCCGACTCCAGCGCAGCCAGCAGCTTGCGCGGATAGAGCGCAGTCTCGCGCTGCAGGAAGCTCAAACCCACTGCAAGCAGTGTTGCCCAGAAGACGGCGCGGAAGGCGGTCATGCCCAGCGCCATCATCACGGCGATCGACACCAGCGAGCTGAAGTGGTAGCCGTAGCGCAGCGTCAGGTGACGCAGCGACGGCAGTTCTACCTCCACCGCGCGCGTCCCGATGCGCCGCGAGTCAGCCTCGATCATGAGGAAGATGGACAGGTAGTAGAGCAGCGTCGGCACTGTCGCCATCACCAGCACCTGCAGGTAGCTGACGCGCAGCAGCTCCGCGATGAGGAAGGCGGCTGCGCCAAGCGTGGGCGGCGAGAGAATGGCGCCGATGCCACCCGCCGAGAGGATGGCGCCACCCGTGTCGGCCGAGTACCCCGCGCGACGCAGCAGCGGCCATGACACCGCGCCCAGTGTCACCGTCGTGGCCACACCGCTACCCGACACGGTTCCCAGCAGGAACCCGGCGACCGTGACGGTTCGCCCCGGACCGGCACCGTCGCGCGTGCGGCCCATCGCCGCCATCGACCAGTCCAGGAAGAACTTGCCGGCGCCGGAAAACTCCAGCACCGCGCCGTAGATGGTGAACAGGATGATGTACGTCGCGGCCACGTCCAGCGGCACGCCAAAGATTCCCTCCAACGTCATGTACAGCGTGCCCACAAGGCGATCCAGC
>CADCTC010000218.1 GCA_902805635.1 uncultured Chloroflexota bacterium | reverse complement strand
TTGCTGGGCGGCTCCTCGATCGGCTGCGTCGTCATGCGCAGGTGCTCGCGCATGTACTCGCTCGGCAGCCGTGTCAGCCAAGGCACTTCCTGGCGCAGGCTCTTGTAGTTGCGGTCCAGGCGCCACATCACGTGCGGGAACCACCCGATGCCGCACTCCGTGAACACGAACTTCAGCTTCGGGTACTTCACAAACACGCCCTGGCAAACCAGGCTCACCGCGTGCGACATCGCCTGCTGCGGCAAGCACGTGTGCCACTCGATGTACTTGCTCGGCCACCCCGCCGCCGTGGGCGCGCCGGAGATTGCCCGGCCCTCTGCCCCCGGGTGGACCGCCACCGGCAGCCCGTGCCGCTCCGCCGCCTCGTAGATCGGCCAGTAGCGCTTGTGCCCCAGCGGCGCTTCCGTCGCCGTCGTGAACAGCACCTGCACGATGTGCTTGTGGTCCCCCACCCGGTCGATCTCCGCCGCCGCCGCTTCCGGGTCCTGCGGCGCCACGAACATCGAGCTCTTGAACCGCCCATCGGCGTTGTGCTTCGTCAGCCAGAAGTCGATCGTCCAGTCGTTATATGCCGACGCGATCGCGCTCGCGAAGTCCCAGTCCGGAATCGTCCCCAGACCCAGGATGTTCCCCCCGTTCAGGATCGGGTGCTTTACGTTGTAGCGCTCCACTAGCTGCTTGCGCAGCCAGTCCGGGTCGCTCCCCGGCTCCCCACCCCCCGGCGGCGTCACGTCCGTCCGGTACAGCCCGCCCTGCCCGCGCATGATCCCGGAGCTCGGCCCCCCGAACCCACTCTTCTTCACGTGCCTGCGCCACGTCTCCGGCAGGTAGGGGTGCAGCTGCGTGTAATCGCTGATCGCCGGATGCACGTCGCAATCGATCAGCTCATACACCGGCTTCGTCGTCGCCTTAGTCTGTGTCGGGCGTTCCGCAACTGCTACCACGTCGTTCCCCTTCTTCCTGCGCTACTGCTACTTCGCCTGCGCGTCCTTCAGGATCGTCTCCATCGTGGTCCGAGCGCGCGTCATAGCATCCTTCACGCTGCTCTCGCCCTTCCAGATCGTATCCGCTTCCTTGTTGAAGGCTGCCACCAGGTCCTGGTACCCCACCGTGTACGCCTCCGTGCGCGCGTAGGCGATCGCGTCCACCGTCACCTTCGGCGCCTTCGGGAACGGACCACCGGCGAACAGCTCCGCCGAGTCGGTCACCTTCTTGTGAGCTGGAAAGATGATGCCTCCTGCACGCGCGATCAGCCACTGGAAGTCTTCCGTCGCGAAGAACTTCTCCAGCTCCCAGCCGGCATCCGGGTTCTTCGATCCCTTGGGCATCGCCGTGCCACCGCACGCCGTCCGCGTCAGCCGCTTCTTGTTCTGCGGCAGGTGCAGTACCTCCACCTCGAACTCCGCCCCCTTGGCGATCGTCCCCATGCGCGAGGAGAGGCCCGGCAACATCGCCACCTTCCCCTCCAGGAACAGCCTCTCCGGGTTGGTCCCCGTCATGTCCGCCGGCTTCGGGTGTACCTGGTGGCGCAACATGAGGTCCGCGATCCACTGCAGCGCCTCCAGCGCCGCTGGCTGGTCCACCGTCACCGCCGTGCGGTCCTTGTTCAACAGGTCGGCGTCGTTCTGCCACAGCACGGTGTACCGCGGGAATCCGCCGTTATAGTCCGCTGCCGCCCATCCGCCCTCCGCCCGCCCCACGTTTTGCAGCTTCTGCGCCGTGCTCAGGAACTCACCCCACGTCCACTTCTCACCCGGCTTCGCGGCGCCCGCCTTGGCGAACAGCGACGTATTGATGAACATCACCAGGCTCGTCGCCACGTCCGGCACGCCATAGAGGCTGTTCTTCCAGCGGTAGGTCTCCACCGCCGCCGGTAGCAGCCCGTCCAGTGCCGCCTTGTCGCGCTTCGCGTATGCGTCCGCCGTCTGCAGGAACCCCTGCGTCGCGAACGTCGGCACGTTCTGCGAGTGCATGTAGCTCACCTCCGGCACCGTGCCGGCGGCCACCAGTGTCTGGAACTTCTGCTCGAAGTTGCCGGTCGAGAGATCGTGCGTCACCTTGACTCGGTTCTGCGCCGCGTGGAACTTCTCGATCCCCTGCTTGTACGGCTCCACGTCACTCCCGGTGTCCCGGCTCAAGAACGTGATCTGCCCCGACGCCTGCCCTCCCGCCTGCCCGCTGCCGCCGGCACCACTTTCGCCCGCACCCTGTCCACACGCCGCCAGCATCATTCCCCCCACCGCCGCCCCGCCGCCCACCAGGCGGCGCCGCGACACGCCTTGCGCGTTACGCTGCTCCATATGCCATTGCTCCCTCGGGACCATCGCTTCAGCGGCGGTCCCTCCCACTAAAGCGTGCCCGCATTCCGTCCCCACGGCAATCGCCCCGCTTGAGCAGAACTGTTCTGCAATTGATACAACTCCCGGCAAGACGTGGAGAACCTGCCCCATTTCCAGGTGCCTGCGCCAAACACCTACCGCCGTGCCCGCCTCGGCGTGGCCGTGCAGCACCCCGGCCAGGTGCGCGGCATGCCGGTTCCCACGTCTTACCACCTGCTCTTCATCCATTCCGGAGAAGTAGCCCTCACCCGCGGCGCTCTCGCCGCCGCTGGCCATCCGCCCGTGCATGTCCCGGCCGCCAGTGCCATCCTGCTGCGTCCCCAGGACCTGTACCACCAGCGCACCAGCGGCGCCGCGCCCAGCCTCCAATCGTGGGTGGCCGTCGTCCCCGATGCGCTCACCCAGGAACAGCTTGCCCTCCTGGATGCCTCGCCCGACCTGCTGCCGCTTTCGAAGACGCTCGACAGCCTGCAGCGCGCGACTATCGAAGCAGCCATGCATATCGATGCGCAAGCCGACGAAGCGGCCGAGGCGGTCCTCACCCCACTCATCGCCGGCGCCTTGATGCTCTACGCGCATGAGGCCCGTCTCGCCGGCCGTCTCCGGCCCCCTGAGCGCCAGCACCCCGCCGTCGCCGCCGCCCGTGAGACCATCCGCCGCCGCTTCAATGAGCCGCTGCTGTTGCGCGACCTCGCCGCCGCCGGCCACGTCACGCCCGAGCACCTCGTCCGCCTCTTCCGTCGTGAGCTCGGCGCCACCCCCGCCCGCTACCTCTGGACCGAGCGCCTCCGCGCCGGCATCCACCTCCTCGAGCGCTCCGATCTTCCCATCGCCGAAGTCGCCCACCAGTCCGGCTTTCAGACCCCCAGCCATTTCAGCCGGGCAGTCCTACTCGCTACCGGGCTACGTCCCGGTCAGCTCCGCCGCCGCTCCCACTCCGGCGCCGCCACCGAAGACACGGTGCTGGCTCTTGATTAGACATTGCCTGTTCCACCCGTATGTTCCATTTTTCCCAGGAGGAGATATCACCCTGTTCCATTCCCTTCGATGAACTCCGCCAGCCGGTCGTACCATGCCGCCTGGTCGGCCGGCGTGAAGTGCGCGTTCGCGGGGCTCGGGTTCGGCACCACGAACAACCGCGTCTCCCCCAACATCAGGGACTGCTCCCCCAGTTCCGGCGCTACGTCTGCCCGGCCCAACCCATACCGCAGGAACGGCCGGAAGCCCATCACCCCTTGGAAGCACGCCGCCTCCGGCTGGTACCGCTCCAGCCGCTCCAGCAGCCGTGGCGCCCACTCGCGGAAGTCCGCCGGCTTCAGCACGCTTGCATTCGAAGACGGCACCTTCACCACGTCCGTGAACCCGATCCCGTAGCGCAGCAACGCCGCGTCGTGCTCCGGCCCCAACGCCTCCACCCCTAACCCCGCCCGCGCCTCCGCGCTCAACCGCGACCGAGAGAACGCCGGCCAGAACCGGTTCGTCTTGCGCGCGAAGTAGTGCCCCTGCTCTACCGAGATAATGCTCGGGTTGATCCCCACGAACACCAGCCGCATCCCCGGCGCCAGATAGTCCGCCATCGTCGCGAACGGGTACGTCTCGCTCATGCCTCCCGCAGAGCCCATCACGCTGCGCTACCGTGCGCTCCGGTCGTCGCGCGCTAGCGTCTCAACAAGGATGGAAGACTCTTGCCGAAACGCTCGGACTCCTCGGCGTAGTCGTTGAAGGGGTCCGGCAGCTCCAGCACGTGGTCCTTCACCGCGATGGCGCCCCAGTCCACCAGGTACGGGATGATGTGCCAGGCGCCGGTATCGCGGATGTCGCGCCAGTCGTCCACGTACTCGTAGACCACGAACCGCTCGTCCCCCCACACCGCTCGCTCGCCCAGGCGCCGCGCCAGCACTTCCCAGCGGATCGAGTCGTCCGCGCGCGCCTCGGCCATCGCCCGCACCACGTGGCCGCGCCCCGCCGCGCGCGAGTCGGCCGGCGGCTGCTGCATTGCCCGCTCTACGCGTGCTTCATCCACCAGGGCCGGCACCTTGCCCTGCTTGCGCAGCAGAGAGAACAGGCTCACGTTGGGGTTCACATGATGGTAGGCCAGGTCCAGCTTCACCAGCGCCGGGTCATCCCACCCTTGCTGGCTCTTCTCCGCGTACGCGGCCAGCTGACGGTACTTGGTCACCCAGTCCACGTACCCCTCCAGCCGCATGGGGTCCATGTCCAGCCCATTGAGGATCTGTGCCCACTGGCGCAGGGTCCAGTCGGTGTCCTTGTCGCGCCCCATGAAGCGCTTGGTCGCTTCCAGCAAGTACTGGCGCTGCACCTGGATGGCCGGCACCGTCTGGCCCTTGTTGGTACGTACCGTCCAGCCGCCGAACGGGTTGCGCGCGATCTCCTTCAGCGCCGCCACGGGGTTTTCGAGCTCGGTCTCCGGGTCCCAGCCTTGCTCCAGCAGCTGCGCCACCAGCGCCGTCGAGCCGAGCTTGAGCGCGGTGGCGTACTCCGAGCGGTTGGCGTCGCCGATGATGATGTGCAGCCGGCGGAAGCGTCCGCCCGCCAGTGGCTCGTCGCGCAGGTTCAGGATCGGCCGACCACCGAAGCGTACGCGGTGGCTCACGTCCACCGACACGAAGCTGGCCCGCTGGCTGATCTGGTACGGCACCGACCCGGCGCTGCCGGTGGCGCCGGCCGCACTGCTCGCCCCCGCCGCGCCGCGCCCTGAGCCTGCCCGAGGCTGCTGTCCGCTAGGAGAGATCATGCCCGCGCCGGCGAACAGCTGGCGCGTGACCAGGAACGGCAGCAGCCCCTGCACCATGTCCCGGCTGCGTGGGCTCACCTTCAGGCAGTAGTTCTCGTGGTAGCCGTAGGTATGTCCGAAGTGGTCGGCGTTGTTCTTGATGAAGAAGACTTCGGAGGAGAGCCCCAGGTCTTCTACCGTCGCGTTGAGCACCTGGTCTCCGGCGCGTTCCATCGCCACCAGGTCGTCCAGCGTACGGCACTCTGGCGTGGCGTACTCCAGGTGGCCCGAGTCTAGGTACATCCGGCCGCCATTGAAGAGGAAGCCGCCGTTGCCGGGCACCTCCCCCCACTCGCGCGGCGCGGGCTCGATCAGCCCGTACTTGCGCGCGCTGAATACCCCCTCCTTGACGCGGATGGCTGCCTCTGCTGGTGCCAGGTTTCCCGCGCAGGCGTACTCCGTCTCAGTCCCGAACAGCGCGCCGTCCATAGAAGGACTCTACTGTCCGCCGGGCTGTGGCGTGGGGTCCGGCATCTCGCGGATGATCCGCTTGATCTGCTCGTCGATGTCCGGCTCAGACTCGCTCTCCTTGCCGCGCTCGCCCGGCGTGGGCGATGCGGGCGCGGGAGCTTCGGTTGGCGCCTCCGCCGGCCTGGTGGGTGCTTCCGGCGCGGCCGCCACGACGGCGGTGCTCCTGGTTCCAGTAACGGCATGCGCGGCGGTAGCCGCTGATGCGGCCGTACCCAGCTGCAGTCCGAAACCTGAGACTCGCTTTTGACTTTCCATAGTTAGGACCGTTCTCCCTTGATTGCGGCGAAGAGCGCTTCCAGGTCCGGCGCCTGCCGCACCAGCTGCTCCACGCGCGCCACCAGCGGACCGCTGACTTCGGCCAGATCGATGCGCACCTCGCGCCCGTCGCTGCCGAAGGTCACCGAATCCCATTCTAACCGCCTGATCGCCGCGCCGAAGCGCTGCAGCAGCAGACCCCGCACCGCACCTCTCGTGCCAGCCGGCCCGCTTGCCTGCGCCTGGTCCACCTGCTCATCCGTCACTAGCCGGCGGATGCGCCCCTGCTTCACCAGCGCGTCGTACAGGCTCAGGCGCGGGTCCACCAGATGGTACGCCAGGTCCAGCCGGCGCAGCGTCGGGTCATCCCATCCTTTCGCCTGCGGTGTGCCCACCTGGCGCATCTGGTCGAACAGCGTGCGCTTGGCCAGCCAGTCCACGCGGTCAGCCAGCGGTGCCGGGTTGCCCGCGAACGCGTCCAGCGTCGCCCGCCACTCGTCCAGCACCCAGGTGGTCTCTTCGTCCCGTCCACGGAACGCCCGCTCGGCCGCCTCGAAATAGTGCTGCAGCACGTCTAGCGCGCGCACCTTCTTGCCGCCGGTCAGCTCGGCCGCTGCCAGCAGGTCGTGGCTGCGCGAGATGACTTTGAGTGCCACCACCGGATCACGGAACTCCAGCTGCGGGCGCCAGCCGTCCTCGATCAGGTCGAGCACCAGCGCAGTGGTCCCCACCTTCATCGCCGTGGCCCACTCCGAGCGGTTGGCGTCGCCGATGATGACGTGCAAGCGGCGGTACTTGGACTTGTCCGCGTGCGGCTCGTCGCGCGTGTTGAAGATGGGCCGCTGGGCGGTGGTGTTGATGCCCACGCGCTCCTCGAAGAAGTCCGCGCGCTGGCTGAGCTGGAAGCCGGGCTGCACCTGCCCGCCGCTGCTCTCGATGCCCACCTTCCCCGCGCCAGCGTACAGCTGGCGCGCCACGAAGAACGGCGTCACCGCCCGGATCACGGTCTCCAGCTGCAGCTGGCGCGAGAACAGGTAGTTCTCGTGGGTGCCGTAGGTGCGCCCGTGATAGTCGGTGTTGTTCTTGAGCACGCGTATCCGCGTCGCGTCGCCGTGCTCCTGCGCCAGCTCACGGTTGCGCTGCTGCTCGCAGGCGAAGAGCACGCGCTCGCCCGCCTTGTCGTGCGCCACTAGGTCCAGCAGCGTCAGGCATGCTTCGGTGCAGTATTCGGGATGGTTGTGGTCGTTGTAGTAGCGCGCGCCGTTGACCAGCACCGTGTTCGCCAGCAGCTCCTCGCGCGAGAGGCCGCGCGAGCGGTCGTTGCGGTCTTGTAGGTCGTTCGGGTCGCGCGCCAGCCGCTCTACGCGGTTGCCGCGCAGGTCCTGGTACGGGTCCTCGCCGCGGTAGTCCCACCCGCGGAACGCCCCCGGCGCCTGCGCCGCCTTGACCACCCGCGACGCCTCGTACCCAAAATCCACCGCCGAGCTCGGCGACCCGCTCGCGGCGGCACCCGCCTCCTGGCCGGGGAAGCCCTCACAGTTCAGACCATACTCGGTCTCGATCCCGACCGGGCGCCTCATACGGCCATTCTACCGTCGCTCGCCAGGTGTTCTCCTCCACTGTGAGCGCCACAGGCATGGCGAGCGGAATGCCTGCTATCGTCACGCCGCCAAAGAATCAGCGGACCTAAAGAGGGAGCAAGCATGAGCGGGATGGCCAGCACCAGTGCGAGTGTGACGGGCATGGGCAGCGTCGAAGCGATGGCAAGCGCGGGCGGCAACGGCAGCCACGGGAGCCAGGGCAACACCAGCCGGATGAAGATCACGCGGATCACCATCTGGCAGTACGGCTGGGAGACGCGTGACCTGGGCGTGGACTACAACGGGTTCAACACGGTCTATGAGCCAGGAGCGAAGCGCAACACGCGCGGGCACGTGCTCACCATAGAGACCGATGCCGGCATCACCGGCGAGTTCCACGGCGGCGAGGGCAGCTCCTACAGCCAGGTAGCCAGCATGGCGCGCTACCTGATCGGTAAGGACCCCCTGCAGCGGGAGCTGCTCTGGAACGACATGAAGCGCGCCATGCGCAAGCTGGACCGCATGGGCATGGGGCCGATCGACATCGCCCTGTGGGACATCGCCGGCAAGGCCTATAACGCCCCGCTCTACCAGCTGCTGGGCGGCTGGAAGCAATCGCTGCCGGCCTACGCCAGCACACTGCATGGTGACCACGTCAAAGACGGCGGTCTCGCTAGCCCCGAGGCGTTCGCGGACTTCGCGCTGCAGTGCAAGGAAGAGTTCGGCTACCCCGCCTTCAAGATCCATGGTTGGGGCCACGACCCGAGCGACCGCGACTACATCAACCGCGAGGCGCGCAACTGCATCGAGGTACGCAAGCGCGTCGGCCCGGAGATGGACCTGATGCTTGATCCGGCGTGCGAGTACGACACCTGGGGCGACACGCTCAAGGTGGGGAAAGCCTGCGACGAAGCCGACTTCTTCTGGTACGAGGACCCCTACAAGGACAGCGGCATCTCGGCCTTCGCCCACAAGAAGCTGCGCGAGCTGATCAAGACGCCGCTGCTGCTCGGCGAGCACGTGCGCCACCTGGAAACCCGCATGGACTTCGTCCTGGCTGGCGGCACCGATTTCGTTCGCGTAGACGCCTACTACGACGGCGGCATCACCGGCGCTATGAAGGTGGCCCATGCCTCTGAGGCGCTCGGCCTGGACGTGGAGGTCCACGCCCCTGGCCCGGCGCACCGCCACCTGATGGCGGCCATCCGTAACACCAATTACTACGAGCTGGGCCTGGTGCATCCCAAGGTTTGGGGCAACAAGGCCCCCGTCTACCTGGACGGCTACTCCGACTCGCTCGATTCGGTGGACAAGCGCGGCCATGTCTCGGTGCCGCAGGGCCCCGGGATCGGCGTCCCGCTCAACTGGGACTTCATCAAGCAGCACGAGACCGGCAAGCAGGTCATCGACTGACGGTTGGGCTTCGGTCCCTTGGTATACTCGTTTTCGGCGCTCCGTCGGAGCGCCCGATTTCGCACGCCCCCTGATCTCGCCCGGTTCCACTTCGATGCGCCCGCCGCTCGTATGCGCGGCAGGTAGTCTGGAGCGGTTGGACGGGAGCTGATGGAGGCGGAGGCATAAACCACCGCGTGAACGCGTAAAAGAGGAAACACCAGACCCATGGCCGTCGTATCAATGAAGCTGTTGTTGGAGGCGGGCGTCCACTTCGGGCATCAGACCCGGCGCTGGAATCCCAAGATGAAGCAGTTTATCTTCACCGAGCGCAACGGCATCCACATCATCGACCTCCAGCAGACGGTAAGCTGCCTGGCCGATGCGTTCAATTTCGTGCGCGAGCTCGCGCGGCGCGGCGACAGCGTGCTGTTCGTCGGCACCAAGAAGCAGGCGCAGGAAGCGATTGCAGAAGAGGCGCAGCGGTCCGGGCAGTACTGGGTCAACCAGCGCTGGCTCGGCGGCATGCTCACCAACTTCACCACCATCCAGCAGCGCATCCGCCGTCTCCAGGAGCTCAAGATCCGCCAGGAGCGTGGCGACTTCGCCGCGCTGCCCAAGAAGGAAGCGCTCAAGCTCACCGAAGAGATGAACCGCCTGCAGCTCCGCCTGGGTGGCATCGAGAACATGCGCCGCATGCCCGGCGCGCTGTTCATCGTGGACACGCGCAAGGAGCACATCGCCGTCGCCGAGGCGCGCCGGCTGGGCATTCCCATCGTTGCGCTGGTGGACACCAACTGCAACCCGGAAGAGGTGCAGTACCCCATCCCGGCCAATGACGACGCCATCCGCGCCATCAAGCTGCTCGCCGGCCGCATCGCGGACGCGTGCATCGAGGGTCGTGGATTCGCCGAGGCGATCGCCAAGGACGACACCGATGAGGATGAGGAGGACATGAGCCAGGAAGATCTCGAGATGGCCATGACCGAAGACCTCTTCGACTACATCGACGTAGACGACGAGGACGGCGACCGCGAGTTCGGTCGCGGTGGCCGTCGCAAGGACAAGGACGAGGACTAAGCGGCCATGACAACTACCAAGATCTCGGCTGACATGGTCAAGGCCCTCCGCGAGGAGACCGAAGCCGGCATCATGGATTGCCGGCGCGCGCTCTCCGAAGCAGATGGCGATATGTCCAAGGCGAAGTCCATCCTGCGTGAGCGGGGCCTGGCGGCGGCTGGCAAGAAGGCCAGCCGCGAGACGAAGCAGGGTGTGGTCGAGTCATACATCCACGGCGGCCGCATCGGCGCGCTGGTTGAGGTCAACTGCGAAACCGACTTCGTCGCCCGTACCGACCAGTTCAAGGAGCTGGCGCGCAACATCGCCATGCAGGTGGCGGCGATGAACCCGCGCTTTCTCTCCAAGGACGAGGTCACCGACTCGGTGCGACAGGAAGAGCAGTTGTCCGACGAGCAGATTGCATCGGTGAGCCTGCTTTCGCAGCCGTTCATCCGTGACAACGCGCAGACCGTGGAGCAGATGATCGCCGAGACCATCCTCACCACCGGCGAGAACATCCGCGTCGGCCGCTTCGCCCGTTTCGAGCTGGGCAAGTAACCACGCCGTACACCGCACAAGGCCCGCGCGGCTGCGCGGGCCTTTCGTGTGCCTGCCACATGACACACCGATCGGGCTGAGCCCGTCGAAGCCTGCCACGACGGCGGGCCCGGGAGCATCCCTTTGACAGGCTCAGCCCGATCGGAGGGAGAGACAGAGGAAGGGGAGCGATGCCGAACAAGTACACCCGCGTGCTGCTCAAGATGGGGGGGGAGTTCCTCGTCGGCGACGACAGCCCTTACGGCATCGATCCACGCTCCGCCCAGCGCCTGGCACGCATGGTGGCCGAGACCATCCGCGCCACCGACGTGGAGCTGGCCCTCGTCATCGGTGGCGGCAACATGTGGCGCGGGCGAGATGCCGTGCAGTACGGCATGGAACCGGCCCAGGCGGACTACATCGGCATGCTGGGCACCGTGATGAACGCGCTTACCCTTCAAGACGCGCTTGAGCGCGAGGGTGTTGTCACGCGCGTGCAGACCGCCATCGAGATGCGCTCCGTGGCCGAGCCGTACATCCGGCGCCGCGCCACCGACCACCTGGAGGACAAGAAGGTGGTCATCTTCGGCGCCGGGACGGGCAATCCGTTCTTCTCTACTGATACCGCCGGCGCACTGCGTGCGATGGAGATCGGTGCCCAGGTGCTCTTTAAGGCCACGTACGTGGACGGCATCTACGACGCCGACCCCAAGAAGGTGCCTACCGCCCGCAAGTACGACCGGCTGAGCTACCTGGACGTGCTCAACAAGCGCCTGGAAGTGATGGACAGCACCGCCATCAGCCTGTGCATGGAGCACAAGCTGCCGCTGGTGGTGTTCAAGCTGGACCAGGAGGGTGCGCTCACGCGCGCCATCCAGGGCGAGCCCATCGGCACGTACGTGGGGCCAGACGTCTAGCGGTGCGGGTGCGCGCAGCGGCGTGCGCGGCGGCTCGGTGGCCTGGCCGCTGGGTAGCTTGGAGTGCCTGGCGAGGCTGCCGTACCTGGCGGTCCATGCCCTATGATGCGTCTGTATTGACAACGCGGCGTTCAACGCCGAACCTAGGATGTTGAACGCGTGTGAGGGAGTGCAACGATGTCCGATGACATGATGGCGGAAGTCCTGTCCGAGGCCGAAAAGAAGATGGCCAAGGCGTTGGAGCACCTGGAGAGCGACCTGGCGGGAATCCGTACCGGGCGCGCCAACCCCAGCCTGGTGGATCGCCTGCACGTCGAGTACTACGGGACCGACACGCCGCTCAACCAGCTCTCCAACATCAGCGTGCCGGAGGCCCGTATGATCGTCATCCAGCCCTGGGACAAGAGCGCCATCCCGGCCATCGAGAAGGCCATCCAGAAGAGCGAGCTTGGTCTGAACCCGTCCAACGACGGCAACCTGATCCGGATCGTGCTGCCCCAGCTGACCGAGGACCGCCGTCGCGACCTGGTCAAGCTGGTCCACAAGCGCGTGGAGGAGGGCCGTGTGGCCATCCGCAACGTGCGGCGCGAGGCGCATGACGACATGCGCGACTTGCGCAAGGAGAACATGGCCACCGAGGATGACGTCAAGGCCGGCGAGCAGCGCCTCCAGCGCGTGACCGACAGCTTTGTCGCACAGGCCGATCAGCTTGGCCAGAAGAAAGAAGCCGACGTCATGGCCGTCTAGGCCGGTCCGCCACCGACGGCCCCGCGTCCAACGAGCACCACAATGCAGACCGAGCGCGTCACCCCAGCGGCCACGCCACTGCCCACGCCGGCCCACGCGGCAGCAGGCGCCGCGCCGGCGCGTGCCGTCACGACGCCGGAGCGTATCCCGCTGCATGTCGCCATCATCATGGACGGCAATGGCCGCTGGGCGGCGCGGCGCGGCCAGCCCCGGCTGTTTGGCCACCGTGCCGGTACCACAAATCTGCGCCGGGTGCTCGAAGCGGCGGTCACCGCGGGCGTGAAGATCGTCACCATTTACGCCTTCTCCACCGAGAACTGGGACCGCTCGCGCGAAGAGATCAGCGGCCTGATGCGCATCCTGGGGGAGGCACTGGCGCGCGAGGCGCCCCGGCTGCACAAGAACGGCGTGCAGATCCGCCACTTGGGCACTCTGGAGGGCGTGCCCGACGGTCTGGCCGGCCGTATCCGCCAGGCGCTGGAGCTCACGCGTGATAACCAGCGCCTGATCCTGCAGGTGGCCTTCAACTACGGCGGCCGGGCAGAGATCGTAGACGCGGTGCGGCGCATTATCAGGGACGGGCTGCCCGCAGAGCAGGTGGACGAGGCGCTCATCTCGCGCTATCTCTACACCGCCGGCCTGGCGGACCCTGACCTAGTGATCCGCACCGCCGGCGAGATGCGGCTCTCTAATTTCCTGCTGTGGCAGGCGAGCTACGCTGAGTACTACAGCACTCCTACCCTCTGGCCCGACTTCGACGATGTGGAGCTACAGCGTGCTCTAGACGCCTATGCCTCGCGCGAGCGGCGCTTCGGCGGGCGGCCAGGGCAGGACGGCCAGAATGGGAAAAGTGGGCAGAGTCCCGCCCCGCGGGCCGCCGTGTGACGGCGGAGCAGAGTCGCGGCGGCGTCCTGGCGCGGCGCGTCGCCGCTGCGCTGGTAATCGCTCCGCCTGTCGTGCTTGGGGCGTGGGCGGGTGGCGGGTGGTTCCTGCTGGGCACCAGCGTGATCACGTTCTTGGCGTTGCGCGAGTTCTATCAGCTCTCACGGCGGCCCGGAAGGCGCCTGATGGAGCCGCTTGGGTTCATGCTCGCGTTTGGCATCCTGCTGGGCAACGGCGGCCGTGACCTGGTGACAGAGGGACTGCCGCGCATGGGAGGGTTTCCCGGCGGTGGGGCGGTGGAGGCGCTGCTCGCTCCCGACCGCTTCGCGTATCTGGCGAGGTTCTCGGTGGCGGCGGCGGTGATCGTGCCGCTGGTGGCGCTGCTGTTCGAGCGCACCGACATGCGCGGCCGGCTGGTAGGCTGGGCGCTCACACTCGCCGGCACGCTCTATGTGGCGTGGCTGATCAGCCACTTCCAGACCCTGCGCCTCGTGGGCGACGCTGCGCTGGACACAGGCCGTGGCTGGGTCTTCTACACGCTGGCAGCCACGTGGTGCTTCGACTCAGGCGCCTACCTGTTCGGGTCGCGCTTCGGCCGGCACAAGTTCATGCCCCACATCAGCCCCAAGAAGACGTGGGAAGGCAACATCGGCGGCTTTGTCCTGTGCCTCCTGGCCACCGTAGTGGCACGCACGCCGCTCCCCGACGGGACGCCGCTGCTGGCAGATCCGCTTGGTTGGTCGGCGCTGCCCATCCCGCTGTGGCATGTGCCGCTGCTGGCGCTAGCCATGTCTGCCGCCGCCGCCGCGGGTGATCTGGCCGAATCGATGATCAAGCGCGAGGCTGGCGCTAAGGACGCCAGCGAGCTGATCCCCGGCCACGGGGGCATGCTCGACCGCGTCGATTCTCTGCTATTCACCGTGGTGCTGGTGTACTACTACGCCGTGGCGATCGCCATCCTATGAAACAGATCCGTATCGCGATCATCGGTTCCACCGGTTCTATCGGCCGGCAGGCGTTAGACGTAGTCCGGGAGCAGGGCGAGCGCTTTCGCGTCGTGGCGCTCGCGGCGGGACGCAGCGCTGAGCTGCTAGCTGAGCAGGCGGCGGAGATGCGCCCGGACATGGTGTGCCTCACCGGCGCCTCCGCAATCCAGGATACGCCCGACTCGCTGCGCCGCGGAGACTGGGACCTGCTGTGTGGCGAGGCCGAGCTCGAGACGTTGGCCGCGCTGCCGCAGGCCGACGTGGTGCTGGTGGCGACGTCGGGCCGGGTTGCCATGCCGGCGACGCTGGCGGCGGTCACCGCGGGCAAAGACGTGGCGCTGGCGAATAAAGAGAGCCTGGTCATCGCCGGTGACCTAGTCACGCGCGCCGCGAAGCGTACGGGCGCGCGCCTGCTGCCGGTGGATAGCGAACACTCCGCCATCTGGCAGTGCCTCCTGGGAGAAGATGCGAGCACCATCCGGCGCCTGATCCTTACCGCGTCGGGTGGTCCCTTCCGCAAGCGCACAATTGACGAGATGGCGGCGGTGACGGTGGAGGATGCGCTGGCGCACCCCACCTGGCGCATGGGCCCCAAGATCACCATCGATTCGGCAACGCTGATGAACAAGGGGCTGGAGGCCATCGAGGCACACTGGCTGTTCGACGTGCCGCTAGACCGCGTGGACGTGGTGGTGCACCCGGAGAGCATCGTGCATTCGCTGGTGGAGTTCATAGACGGCTCGCTCAAGGCGCAGCTGGGCTGGCCGGACATGAAGCTGCCCATCCAACTGGCGCTGACGGCAGGGGCGCGACTACCGCGCCCGGACCCCGAGAAGCGACCGTTCGACCTGGCAACAATGGGACGCCTGCACTTCGAGCCGGCGGACCTAGACCGTTTTCCATGTCTACGCCTGGCAATCGAGGCGGGAATGGAGGGCGGCACGGCTCCCGCCGTGCTGTGCGCGGCGGACGAAGTGGCGGTGGAACGCTTCCTGCGGGGCGAGATTAGGTTCATGGACATCCCCCGCGTGGTGGACGCCGCGTTAGAAGCGCACGTGCCCTCCCGCGTGGAAAGTCTGGAGCAGTTGCTGGCCGTGGATGCAGAGGCGCGCCAAACTGCGGCACTGGCCTGCGACCGTACGATTAAGTAAGTAGGTGGTTGGCGATACGCGGTAGGCAGTCTCCCTGTCAGCCGTCGTCTCGCCTGCTGCGTACTGCATACTGCCTACTGAACCATGTCTCTTCTCCCCACAATCCTGACCTTCCTGGCGGTGCTCAGCGTGCTCGTGTTCGTGCATGAGCTGGGGCACTTTGCCACCGCCAAAATGGCCGGCATCAAGGTGCAGGAGTTTGGCTTCGGCTACCCGCCGCGCGTCTTCGGCATTACGCGCGGCGAGACCACGTATTCCATCAACTTGCTGCCCCTGGGCGGCTTCGTAAAGATGCTGGGCGAGAACGCCAGTCCGGGTGACCCGCGGGCGTTTGCCAGTAAGAGCCGAGCAGTGCGCGCCACGGTGCTCATCGCCGGCAGCGCCATGAACTTGCTGCTGGTGCCAATCCTCTACGCCGCTGTGTTCATGATCGGCGAGCAGGTGCCCTGCGACGCGTGCGACCGGGTTCAGGTGTACGGCGTCATCGCCAACATGCCAGCCGAGCGTGCTGGCATGCGTGAGGGGGACGTCATCGTCTCCATCGAGGGGCAGACCGTGAGCACGCCCGACGACGTGCGGCGTCTGGTGCGCACGACGCCGGAGCGGGAGATCGGCGTCACGGTCGAGCGCGCCGGGCGCACCGAGTCACTGCGCTTAACGCCACGCGCGGTGCAGCAGGAGAACCAGGGCGCCATCGGCATCCAGCTCGGGCCGGAGGTAGTCACGGTGCAGCGACCCATCTGGCAGGCCGTGCCGATGGGCTTCCAGCGCACTGGCGAAATGCTGGGGCTGTTCCTCAACGGGCTGCGCCAGATGGTCTTCCGGGAGGTGGATGCGGAGCTGAGCGGACCGGTGGGCATTGCCCGCGAGACCGGCCGGGCCGCTGCCGCCGGCGTGACGACCCTGCTCCAGTTCACCGCGTTTCTTAGCCTGAACCTTGCCGTCTTCAACATGCTGCCCGTGCCCGGACTGGATGGCGCGCGGCTGCTGTTCGTCGTGGTGGAGGGCGTGCGCCAGGGCCGCCGGCTAAACCCGCAGATTGAGGGCGCCATTCACTTGGCCGGCATGGTGCTGCTGCTGTGCCTGATGCTCTTCGTCACACTCAACGACGTGCGCCGGCTGGTGCCGGGGTAGCCGGATAGTCCGCGTTGCCCCCACTGAGCTCGCGCACGCTCGCCCGGCTGCGACCAGGCGCCAACAGCTCCACGAGCAGTTCGCTTGCTGATCGAGAAGTAGCGCCAATCACAAGAGAAGTGGAGATTGGTGCTCCGGCTGGACGTGTGTGGGCGGCGCTGACCGACCCCACAGTCATCCGGCAGTGGCTGACGTGTACCGATGTCTCGTTCGAGCCGCGCGTTGGCGGTCGCTACCGGCTGTTCGACGGTGACGCTACCGGTGACATCATGCGCATCACGGCGCCCCGACTGCTGGACTACACCTGGACCATGGCCGGCTGGCCAGACGGCGCGCCGCCGTCACGCGTGCGCTGGGAGCTCACCCCCGTAGCCGGCGGCAAGCGGACCCGTGTACAGCTGACGCACGACCGCTTCCCCGACCGCGAGACGCGCGACGCGCACGATGCCGGCTGGGGCCCCAACTTCCTGGACAAGATGACGCGCTGGCTGGAGGGCTAATTCAGCCGTCAGTCGTCCAGGCGAGCAGCGGGTAGGTCCGCGGGGAGTGGGGCGGGGCGCTCACAGGTGCTGTCCAGGTGGACGTAGTGGCCGGCGGCTGACGACTCCAGGAAGGCATGCATCGTGTCCAGGACATGAAACGCGAGTTGGCCGCTCGCTCGGTGAGGACGGCCTGAGCGCAGCGCGTGCGCCATGTCTGCCACGCCCAATCCGCGGCTGTTCTGCGTCCAGCCGCGCGTCACCTCCACATCGCGCCACTCGGTTTCGCGCCCCTGCCGGAGGCGCGCTGGGCCGCCAAAGGTGTTGGGGTCCGGCACGGAGAGCGTGCCCTCGCTGCCGTAAATTTCGATGCGCGGCAGCGAGTGCACCCAGACGTCGAAGCTGGTGATCACTGTGGCGATGGCGCCGGAGCGGAAGTCCAGCGTGCCGGCGACGTGGGTGGGCGTCTCCACTGAGATGGTCTGACCCTCCTTGGGCTTGCTGGAGATGGTGCGCTCTGGGAAGGTTGCCCGCGCTGAGCCGGCCACGCGGTCGATGGGGCCCATCAGGCTGACTAGCGCGGTGAGGTAGTACGGGCCCATGTCGAACATCGGGCCGCCGCCGGCCTGGTAGTAGAAGGCGGGATCCGGATGCCAGTGCTCGTGACCGTGGTTGGCCATGAAGGCGGTAGCCGCCACCGGCTCCCCGATGGCGCCCTCGTCGATCAGCTGGCGGCAGGTCTGGATGCCGCCGCCCAGGAAGGTGTCCGGCGCGCCGCCTACCAGCACACCCATCTCTCGCGCCCGGCGCAACAGGTGTTCGCCTTCGGCACGCTCGACTGCCAGCGGCTTCTCGTTGTAGACGCTCTTGCCCGCTTCCACCACGGCTAGCGCAACCGGACCATGCGCCTTGGGAATGGTGAGGTCCACCACCAGCTCCACGGAGGCATCGGCCAGCAGCTCGTCGGGAGTGCATGCGCGGGCAATGCCGTATTCCGCCGCGCGCGCCTGCGCCCGCTCGACCACCAGGTCGGCGCAGGCGACCACCTCCACCTGCTCGAACGTGGGCAGGTTCTTCAAGTAGATGCCGCTGATGACGCCGCAGCCGACGATCCCGACCTTGACCTTCTCCGCCATGGTGTTGCTCTCTTCCTCTCGTGTTACGCCGCCGTAGTTCTCGCCGGACTTGTACCACGCGCTCGTCGGCTGAATGGCCGATGTGGGTTGTCTTATCACTGCCCAACCAGTCCTGACGCCCGGATAGTGTTGACAGTGAGCGTATATCCGGCCTCCTCACCACCAAAAAGGACAGTTCGACAGCAGATGGGCGCACTCAGTTACCGCAGCCGTCCGCGCTTTCACCTCACCATCCAGGAAGCCGCCGCGCGCTTCCAAGTGGATGCAAGCGAGCTCGCCGCGGGGATCCGCGTGGGGAAGCTCCGTTCCAAGCGCGAGATGCATCGGTCGTGGGTAACCCCCACGGCCGTGGCGCTGTATCTTGAGCGGGAGCGCAAGTACCTCAAGCACGCGCCGTGGAACACTGTCGCGCCACCCCATCCGTGGGAGGTCCTCACGCAGGATTCCGCGGCGTAGCTCGCGCAGCGGCCCCCGGAGTGGCTCGCGCTGTCGTGGCACGCTCCAGTAGGGAGCGCAGCGTCCGTATCTCGTTGGCTGCGATCGCAGCGCTGTCCATGGTTGGGCGCGGCAGCGCGTGAGTCTCGACGGAATACCAGCCGTCGTAGCCCGTGGCAACCAGGTCGTCCAATGCGCCCTGGAGATCGACTTTACCTTCGCCGAGCAGCAGGTCGAAGTCGCCGCCAAAGCGGAGTGTCGGCTCGCCCTGGAACGCCGGTGGCGTGGGACGGTCGAGGTCGCCGTCCTTGAGCTGGACGTGGAAGATGCGGTCCGCCAGCCGCGGAGCGGCCGCGAGTATCTCTGACAGGCGGTGGGGCCGGCGGGCGAGATAGACATTGGCGGGGTCGTAGATGACCCCAGCGTTGGCGCAGTCGACCAGATCCAGGAGCCGGGACACGAGCACGGCGTCCGCGCCAATGGTGAGGTGCATCTCGACGGCCATGCGACGGCCGGCTGTAGCGGCCAGGCCCGCAGCCTCCCGGAGGTAGCCGGCGACCCGATCGAGAGTCTCGTTCGGGACCGGCTCCCGCAGCGTGCGGCCCATGTTGTCGGGCCAGATGCGCAGCAGGGGACCGTCGAAGATCGAGGCAAGCTCGACGTAACGGCGGAATTCGTCCAGCTGCCGGCGGCAGGCGTCGTCGGGGAGGTCGGCGAAGCCGCCCACGTAGGTGGAGAGGCAGGCGGTCCGCAGCCCGTTGTCGCGCGTGCGGGCCGCCAGGGAGCGCGCCATGGCTTCGGAGGTGTCTGCTGGGAGCTGGTGGGGCAGGCAAAACCACTCGACGCCGTCGTAGCCGCAGCGTGCGGCGACGTCGATCACCTCCTCTGCTGAGCGGTCTTGCAGGACCTTCGACACGAGACTGAGGCGGGACCCTGTCTGCGCGGTTCTCGCGATCACTCGCCCGCCTCTATCGTGATCGACCAGGAGCCGGCGGCCACCGGCTGTCGCGCACCAAGGACGACGCGGTAGACCCGGTCGCCCCACACCGGCTGGAGGCGAGCATCCTTCACGGCGATCTCCTCCACGCGGTGCGTGAACATCTGCGGGTCGTAGCGCACCAGGAGCGGCCGGGTGGGTGAGGCGCAGGCTAGCGTGCCGGGGCGGCTGGAGTCCACCGCTCCGGAAGTCATCAGGTGCAGCGCCAGGCTCTGTGGCGCGCGGTCCAACTCCCAGCTTTCGTCCAGGACGATGCGGCCTGTGTCGGGCGCGTGGGCGGCGCTGGATGGGCCCGTGCCACGCTCCAGGCGCACCTCTCGCTGCCAGCGACGGATGCCAAGCTCCGCCGGGTACGCGTCGGCCAGGTCCAGGCGCAGCGCGGCGCGCTCAGGTGTGACCTCGGCGGCGACATCGCCTGCGTTGAACGCGCGTCCGGGCCGCTGTCCCTGCCCGTCGATGGCGGGAAGGTTGTGATACAGGCTCTGCATGGTCCAGATGTCGTAGCGCTGCTCGCCAAAGGTCTTGCGGGTGTAAGTCTCCACACCCACGTCGATCAGCAAAGGGTGGCCATCGAGCGCGACGATGAACTGGCCGACGTCGTTGTGGTTGTGCGACTCGGCGTTGTGGCCGCCCTTGGCGGCGAGGAAGAGGCCGTCAGCCGATCCCTCCCATTCGCGCGCGGCGAGCATCTGGATGCCGTCCAGCCAGGCTTCGCGCACCAGTGGTGGAGCGCCGGCGGCGCGGCGCACCTCGTCCTCGGAGAAGATGGCCGGCAGGGCGCGGGCGAGCGATGCGCGGCCGCGGGCGTCCACCTCGCCCAGGCTCTGCTGGGCGACGTACGCGCCGTGCGCCATCATCCGTGGGTCGCCGATGCGCTTACCGTAGCGGTAGACCAGGTTGCCGCTGGGGGAAGGCTTCGCGGAGGCGTCGGCGAAGTTGACGTACCAGGGACCGGCCACATGGGCACGATAGATGTAGCGGCCGATCTCCTGGACCAGCGGCGCGCCATACACGTCCAGGCGGCCCGCGCTTGCACTGTGCAGCAGCTCCAGGCAATCGAACAGGCTGGCGCCACCGCGGCCCCAGTAGCTGGGGCCCTCGTCGCAGCCACCGTCGTCGTGGTAGCCGTCCAGGAAGACGTCCAGCCACTTCACGATGCGCAGCACTGTGTCCCTGCGCCTCGCGGCGTCCGCTTCAAGGAGGAGGTTGGCGGCCAGGATGTTGGAGTGGATCCACGGGTTCCAATTGTTCACCGGCCGGTGGGTGTGACCCAGCCAGCGCCAGTCGTCCAGCGTGCGGTAGGGTGTCAGGATGCGCGCCTCCACCTCACGCACAATTCGGTCAGTCACGACGGGGAGCTCGGCGGCCAGCTGCTTGCCCACCAGGTAGTGCGTCCAGGCGAGCAGCGCGCCGGTTTCGGCGGCGAAGAGGTCCACCTCGTGCAAGGAGGTGTCGGGCAGGCCAGAGCCGGGGAAGAGCGGCGAGTGGCGCGCGTTGTGTGCCGGCACTCCCCAGAAGCTCTCCTCGCATAGGGCCCAGACACCGTTGACGATGTCGTCCAGGAATCGGCCCTTGCCCTCGACGCACTCGCCCAGCACCAGCTGCGCCAGCGATGTGCGGCGCGCGAAGTGGTGTGCCTCGTAGCGCGAGCGGTTGCCGTTGCGCCGGTACTCCAGGAAGAGCGTGGCGGGCAGCTCCGGCCAGGACTTGCCGAGGTGCGGCTCGGCCTGGGCCACCGTGCGGGAACGCACGTCATCCGGCAACTGCTGCCAGCCGGCCCTCTCCGCGCAGCGCGGGAACGGCCGCCAGTCCTCGCGAGAAAGTAGTGTCTCTCGGATGAGGGATGTCGGGAACAGCTGTCTGAGTAGTGAGCGAGCACCATCCGCGCCGGAGGTGGTGGCCGTGGCGCTGTTACTAGTCGTGGAAGTGGCTAGGGCTGGAGTGGAGGTTGCCAAGGTGTGTCTCTCCCAGTGTTGTGGTCGGTGTTGGTGGGTCAGTACCGAGACGTGTCCAGTGCTCTTGACGCAATGGTCTTTCAATCCCGTTGGCCGTAGGTCGGATCGGCAAGCCTGGTTATCGATTTGCTGCCGCAGTTTGCTGCAGTTTGCCGCAGGCTCTCTTCTACCGGTTGCGCGTAACTGCGGCGTGGTTGAGTGAAGAAATTCGCACAGTCCCTCCATAGAACTAGAAAGGCTGAACGAGCGGGATTTTCAGAGCAGTCTTGCAAATCGGCGCATGCAGTCGAGATCAAGCACGCGTTGGGCCCGTCCGCGCGGCCGCGGCTGCCGCATATGTGCGGCAGCCGCGGCGGCGCGCAGAACCCCTTGACCCGGTTCGGGAGGGAGCGTAGAGCGATGCGTGTCGGGACCAACCACCCCGAAAGTCCTCTCCGGTGGATACGGAGGGAGGCGAACCGGAACGGCTTCGTTAGTTGCCAATCCGGTGCCCGACGGGTCCTGACAGGCATCCGGCGGGAAGTCAGCACCGCCCGCAAGGGTGCGCGCCCCGGCTGTCACCGGCTGCGTGGTGCAGGCGAGCGATGGAGCCCTGAGAGATCGCAAGGTCACTCAGGGCTCTTCGTGTTTCTTGGGGATTGTGAGGGAGGATGGCGGCGGCTGGTCCGGCGGGAGTGGGTCGAGCTGGCAAACCTGGGCAAGTGGGAGCGTAGCGGCGCAGGTGACGCTAACGCTGCGCTGAGCCGGCGTTAGTGCAGAATTAACCCGCAGGGCGCACACTTATAGAGGAATGGATCACTCTCCTCATATGTCCACACGCCTTTCGCCGGCTGTCCAGCCATCAGCGCCAGCGCTACACACGCGCTTGACCGCACTCCGCTCCACTGCAGCCGGCCGCTCCCTGGTTTCCGTGGTGCTGGGGCTTGCCCTGCTGCTGGCGCAGCTCCCCTGGGCGCCCGAGGCCCAGGCGCAGTCGATCTCGCGCCGGCCTTTACCAGATTACGACGTGCTCAACGGGCACTACTTCACGCAGACCGGCGGCGCCGCCGCACCGGAGGCGGGTTATGCCATCACCGATGAAGACGGCGTGCCGATGTGGACCGAGTTCCAGCGTCTGGGTGGCGTCCAGGCCCTGGGCTATCCGGTCAGCCGGCGCTTCACGTGGGACGGCTTGGTGGTGCAGGCGACGCAGAAGGCGGTGTTGCAGTGGCGCCCGGACTTGGGGCGGGCAGTGTTCGTCAACCTGCTGGACGAGATGACGCGTGCCGGCAAGGACGACTGGCTGGCATCCGAGCGCCTGGTCCCGGCGCCCGCCGCCTTCCCCGAAGAAGCGGGGCTGACGTTCGACCAAGTGGCACAGAGTCGCCTGCGCCTGCTGGACCCGTACCCGGCGCTGCGCGCCGCCTACCTGGCGGAGGCTTCTCCCCTGGAGGCCAACGGGCTGCCGGTGGCGCCGGTGGCGGACTTTGGCCCCGTGCTGGTCCTGCGCGCGCAGCGCAAGGCGTTCCAGCAGTGGAAGGTGGCCGTGCCGTGGGCGCGCGCGGGGGACGTGACGGTCGTGCACGGTGGCGATCTGGGCAAGGAGGCGGCGCTCTACCCCACCGAGGCGGCGCAGGCTGAACCGGCTGCGATGCAGATCGCGGCGCCTCTGGGCGCGGCCGGCGCCGCGCGCGTGCCGGCGCAGGACGTTGCGGCGATCCGGCAGTTGGTCGACCGGGCCCGGCCAGCCATTGTCAAGCTGACCGATGGCTTGGGCGGTTGGGGCTCCGGTGTGATCGTGGACGTCAGCGGCCTGATCCTGACCAACAGTCACGTCGTGACCGGCGTAGGGCCTAACCGGCTGCAGGCGGTGCTGCCAGACGGCCGCACGTTCCCAGCGAAGGCGCTTGGTGCCGACGACTGGACCGACGTGGCGGTGGTAAAGATCGAAGCGTCTGACCTGCCGGTCGTGCCAGTGGGCAGCGCGGGCTCGCTGCGCGTGGGGCAGCGCGTGGTGGGCATCGGCTATGCGCCGCTGTTTCCCGGCGCGCCCAGTGCCAAGTCCGGCGTGGTGCGCTCGCTGGCGGGGGAGATCCAGGTGACCTCCTCCTACCCGCTGTTCGACCTGATCACCTCAGACACATACCTCAATCCAGGCGATAGTGGGGGCGGGCTGCTGGACCTGAACGGTCGCCTAGTGGGCATCAACAGCGCCATCGGCGTCTCACGCCGTGGGCAGTCGCTGACCGGATACTCCATCCCCATCGAGGGGGCACAGCAGATCGCCCAGCAGCTCGCCGCCAATGGGTCGCTCCCCAGGCCCCAAATGGGGGTGTCCATCCAGCCGCTGACCGCCGACCTGGCCGCGCGACTAGGGCTTGGAGGCGGCGTGACGCGCGGTGTGGTGTTGACCCAGGTGCAGCCGGACTCGCCGGCCGAGGCGGCCGGCCTGGTGCAGGGCGACGTCATCGTTGGCATGGACGGCCGTCCCGTGGCGGACGTGGACACGCTGCGCCGGCTGATGGTGGCGCACAAGGTGGGCGACACCGTCCAGTTCTCCATCGCCAGCGCGGGACGCGCACCGCGCACCGTCTCCATCACGCTCGCCGAGCGGCCGCCGCTGGTGTAGCCCTACGGCTCCACCAGCGCGGAGTGGAGCAGGCTGCTGACCTGGTCCAGCCGCCGGTTGTGCCAGTCGACGGTGGCTGGGTCGCCGTCCAGGCGGGCGTTGCTCAGGTAGGTGAACGACAGACCCGACTCAGGGTCGCCCCAGGAGTACGAGCTGCCGGCGCCGCCGTGGCCAAACGTGCTGGGCGAGGCAATGGTGCCGGCGCCCCGCATCGTCGGGGAGTAGCCGCGCACGGCCGGGGTCATGCCGCGATTCATCGGCTGGCCCTCCGGATTGGTGCGGTCGCCGGTGTGGTTGCGGGTGGCGTACTGGATCACGCGCGGGCTGAGCACCCGCACTCCATTGAGCGTTCCTCCTGCCAGGAGCATCTGGTAAAAGGCGGCCATGCCGGCGGCGGTCGCGAACCCGCCACCACCGGGGATGCCCGCCCCATAGAACCGCGGCGAGTTCGACTCAGGATTCACCGCCATGCGGCCGTCCTCCACGTGGCACATGTGGGCGCAGCGCGCCTGCTCAGAAGCCGGCACGCCGAGGAAGACGTCACGGATGCCGGCCGGATCGAGCAGCCGCTCGCGGATCGCCTGGCGGTAGTCGAGCCCGGTCAACGTTTCGATCAGCACGGCGGCGACCCAGTGGGCGGCTGCGGGGTGGTAGACGATGCGCGATCCCGGAGTCCACTCCAGTGTGAAGTCGCAGACGGTCTGGCGCAGCAGGTCACGGTCGCGCGGCTCCACGCCCCACACGTCCGGGCCGGGGCGAGCGCTGGGGAAGCCGCCCTGGTGGGTGAGCAGCTGGAAGACGGTGATCTCGCGCTTGCCGTGGCGGGAGAACTCAGGCACGTGATCACTGATGCGGTCGGCGAAGCTGAGCGCGCCGTCGTCCACCAGCTGCCAGACAGCGGCGGCGGTGACCATTTTGGACTGCGAGTAGAGCAGCCACAGCGTGTCGTCGGTTGCGGGAACCACCGGCGCGCTATTGGTGGCAATGCGCGCCCTGCCGAACGTGCGGAACGCGGCCAGCTTGCCGTGCCGGGCGATGGCGACCTGCGCTCCCGGATAGTGGCCGCCCGCGATGTGCCCCTCGATTACACGGTACAGACGGTCGAGACGAGCCGGGTCCAACCCCAGTGACTCAGGTGCAGCGTGGGGCAGCGGAGCGGCGCCTGAAGTGGTTGTCAGGTGGCCGGCGGCGCTGGCGGTGCCGTTGGTGGAAGTCTTCGGAAGTGTTGCGGTCATACGGCCGACTGTACACCGCGCAGGCTCTGCCACATGGTCCAGGTGCCCTCTACCAGCCGGACGCGACCGTCCTCGAAGACCAGCAGACGGCTCGCAACCTGGTCCACGAAGAAGCGGTCGTGGCTGACGACAATGACGGCGCCGGGGAAGTGGGAGAGCGCGCGCTCGAAGACCTGGATAGTCGTCACATCCAGGTGGTTGGTGGGCTCGTCCAGCAGCAGCACCGGCGCGCCGGAGAGCAGGCACTGGGCCAGCGCGACGCGTGCCTTCAGCCCGCCGGAAAGCGTGCCGATGCGCTGCTGGAGCTCCGCCTCCGAGAAGCGCATCAAGGAGAGAAACCGGTTGACCTGGCGTCGTGGGGCGCGCAGCACGAGCGGACTTTGGTTGACCGCGTGCGTCACCGTGTCGTCGAGCGGCAGCTCATCCAGCAGCCGGTTGAATGACACGCCCTGGACACCGTGCTCCCACACCACGCGGCCGGTGTCCGGGTGCTCCTGCCCGGCCAGCAGTCGTAACAAGGTGCTCTTGCCGCAGCCATTCGGCCCCATGATCGCCAACCGGTCGCCGCGCGCCATCTCGAAGCTGAGGCCGCTGAACAGCGCGTGGTCGTCGTACTCCTTGGCGACGTCCTCCACACGGCAAAGGCGGTCGGGCACGCGCAGCAGGCCGTAGAGCTGGGTGACGATCACGTCTACCGGGCGTGGCTCCACCTGCTTCTTGACGTTGGCCAGGCGGCGGCGCAGCGCGTCGCCGGGAGAACGCGCGTCTTCCCTGCGCCGGACAATAGCCTCCGACTCCATGATCAGCAGCTCCTGCTCGTGCTCGAAGACGCGCTCCAGGCGCGTGAGGCGCATTGGCTTCTGGCGCACGTACTCGGTGTAGCCGCCCTCATACTCCTGGAGGTGGTGGTGCTCTACCTCCGCGATGCGCGTGCTGACTCGGTCTAGGAAGTGGCGGTCGTGCGAGACGACGATGGCCGCGCCCTGGTGCCGTGACAACCAGCTCTCCAGCCACGAGACGCCTTCCACGTCCAGGTAGTTGGTGGGCTCGTCCAGCAGGAGCACGTCCGGGCGCTCGATGAGCAGCCTGGCCAGGCTGGCGCGGTTGCGCCACCCGCCGGAGAGCTGGTCCACCGGCCGCTCGCGCTGCGCCGCGGTGAAGCCCAGCTTGCTGAGCACCGTCTCGATCTCGGTCTGGTAGGTCCAGCCGCCGCGCTGCTCCAGCTCGGCCGAGAGCGTCGCGTGCCGGTCCAGCAGCGCCGCCTGCTCCGTGTCGCTCGTCGCAGTGCCCAGCTTAAGCTCCACGCGGCGCAGCTCATCTTCCAGGGCGTGCACCTCCGGAAACAGGTCCTCCAGCGCCTGCCGCACGCTGCGGTCGCCGCTGAGCTCGGAGAACTGCGAGAAGTAGCCGATGCGCACCCCGGTCGCGACAGTAACCTGACCCTCCTGCGGAATCACCTGGCCCAGGATGAGCCGCAGCAGGGTGGTCTTGCCCGCACCGTTCTTGCCGATCAACCCGACACGCTCGCCGGCGGAGAGCCGGAAGTAGACATCGCGCAAGATGGTCTGACGCTCCAGGTTGACCGTGACGTTCTGCAGCAGGATTAGGCTCATGGCGGACGATCTCTTCTCCCGGTGGCGGCACGGTTTGGTGAACCCCATGCCATCCAGGCCCGCGGCAACAAAAAAGCGCCGTGCGGAAAGCAGCTCACCCCACACCGGTACACGGTGGGTGACCGGACAAGAGTTCCTGTCCGGTGAGCCAGCTTTCTACACGACGCGGCGCGTTGCCTTCTTTGTAGCGCTTGGACCTATTCGATTAGTGCGAGGACTATCCTACAGCACAGGCACGTAGGTGACCAGCAGGTCTGCGCCGGCCCGTGCGGGCAGGCGGCCGCGGCTCAGCGCATAGAGCGCGCCGGAGACACCGCGGCGGGGGCGCTCCACCACGCTGTGCGCTTGCCAGCCCTCTCGTGCGAGTGCGGCGGCGTGGCGGGTGTAGTGGGCCGGCGTCTCGTATTCGTGCAGCAGTTGCGGCGAACGGGGCGCCGTAGTCTGGACGATAGGAAGGGCGTCCGCGGGAAGCATTTGGCGGAACCTGCTCAGCCCGCGATCTGCGGAAGGCAGGCCGCACCAGTCGCCGCAGCGCGAAAGCGCAGCGGAGCCACAGCCACCGGAGCGGGGGACGCCTTGGCGGCTTCGACGCGCTGGCGTGCGGCACGGCGCTGCTCGATGGCTGCATCGTAGGCTTCGCTGTCGTACGAGTCACCCAGCAGGGCCTCGCGACGCGCCAGGCGGATCGCCATGTCGGCGCGGGCGAAGGCGAGCGCGTCCGCCACGTCACTGGCGGGTGAGGGCGCATCGGCGGAGAAACGGGTGACGATGGAGTAATCGGCGATAGCCACGGAAGGGTCCTTTCGATCTGCGGTCGCCGTCGCGTGTGTGATGCTGCGTACCCGGCGCTGGGTGACCGAAACGCACGAACCGTGCCACGCCCGCTCCTACCGCGGTACGATGGACCTGCGCAGGCGCAGACCGCCTCGCCGGAGGGACCATGACTAGGGCAGCACTGGCGGCAATATCTGGCGAGCTCCTGGGGTGCGACACCATGGTGGCCACGCCCGGAGCGACCGCGCACGGGCAGATGGTGCTCGCCAAGAACAGCGACCGGCCGACAGAGGAGTGCCAGCCGCTCGTGCTTCGTGAGCGCCATGAGCACCCTGCCGGCGCCACGCTGCGCACCCAGTTCCTCGAGCTGCCCCAGGCGCCGGTGACGTACCGGCACGTCGGATCACGGCCGCACTGGTGCTGGGGCTACGAGCACGGCTTCAACGAGCACCAGGTGGCCATCGGCAACGAAGCGCTGCCGTCGCGGCTGGCGCCGTTCGACGATCCCAAGCTCGTCGGCATGGAGCTCATTCGCCTGGGACTGGAGCGGGGGCGGACGGCGGCCGGGGCGGTTGACGTGATGACGGGGCTGACCGAGCGCTACGGCCAGGGCGCCTTCCGGAACGACCCCGGCGTGCGCACCTACGACAACAGCTACATGGTGGCCGATCCGCACGAAGCGTACGTGCTGGAGACTGCCGGACACGATTGGGCGGTGAAGCGCGTTGCGCCCGGCGCAGCAATGGGGATCAGCAACACGCGCTCGCTGTTCGACCAGTGGGACCGCGTCTCCCCTACCGCGGAGACGAACGCGACGACGCAGGGGTGGTGGCCTGCCTCGCCGACCTTGAGCGCCGGGGCGGGCTCCGACCGTCGCAGATTGGACTTCGGCGCCGCATTCGGGCCAGTTGCGGCCCCAGACGGCACACCACCCAGGGTGGTGCTGCGCGGTCTGCGGTCGTGTGCGGTGTTGGGACGCATCCGCGGCGCAATCGACGCCGCGTCCATGATGGCGGTGCTGCGCGATCACGCCGACGGCACTGAAGCGGGGTTGCCGCTCCAGGAGGAGATCCCGTTCGGGCGCGGTACGCCGTCCATCTGCATGCACTACGGCGAGGGGCCAGGTGGGGGCGTGGCAGGAAACACCGCGGCGAGCCTGGTGGCGGACCTGTGTGCCGACGGCTCGCGTTGGGCGGTCTACTGGTGCAGCTTCTACTCCCCCTGCCTGGGCGTCTTCTTCCCCGTATTCCTGGAGGCGGAGCTGCCGGCCGAGCTTGGTATCGGCGGCGCCAACGCCAGCGAAGACAGCCCGTGGTGGCTGTTCCGCGACGTGGAGCGGCTGGTGCGGGCCGACGGCACGGGCGAGGCGGTGGCCACGGTGCGCGGTACATGGCAGCCACTCCAGGCGGAGCTCCTCAAAACGGCGTACGACGTGGCCCGCCAGGCGCGCGCGCTGCAAGCCGCGGGCAACGACGCGGCCGGGAGGGCGCTGGCTTCGGACTATGTTGCGCGCACCGTGCAGCGCGTGCTCGCCACCGTGCGCCACCTCCAGGGCCACCTGGCGACTCGGAGCGCGGTACGCCCTCCCGCCCGCGTTGCGGTCGCGGCCGCAGGGTAGCCGCAAGCAAAGCGCCGGCCTGCGGACCGCGACTCGCCTGCGGTGCTACGCCGTCAGTGTGCCTCTCAGCACGGTGACTGCCTGTCCCGCCAAGCCGACACGGTCATTGCGCACAGTAACCCCGATAGTGCCCCCGCGCTGCGAGAGCTGGCGACCAAGCAGCCTTTCCCGTCCCAGCGCCGCGGCCCAGTACGGTCCAAGGCAGCAGTGCGCCGAGCCGGTCACCGGGTCTTCGTCTATGCCCGTGCGCGGCGCGAAGAAGCGCGAGACGAAGTGCGCCCCGCCGTACAGCTCGCGCTCGCTGCGTCCCACCGCGGCGGTCACGATCACGCCGCGCGTCTGGACCTCCCGCAGCCGTCCCAGGTCCGGCGCCAGCGCCTGCACGGACTCGGCTGTCTCCAGCTCCACCAGGTAGTCCAGCCGGTTGCGCCCGACGAACACCACTGCAGTCTCTGCTGCGCGAGATGATGCGGAGCCAAGACCAAGCGCCGGCAGCAGCTCCAGCGGCGGCTGATCCACTGGCGCCGCCGCCTCTACCGGGAAGTCCAGCTCGATCCAGTCACCACCCTTCCTACTGCCCGTGGCGCCCGCTCTGTCACCGGCGCCCGCAAGCACCCCTCCTGCTCCTTCCGCCGCGTCCAGGCGCCGAGCCGTGAGGCGCCCGCTGCGGGTCCAGAAGGAGGCGGACGATCCCGCCGGCACACGTCCCTCTGCATACAGCGCGTGCGCCGCCGCCAGCGTGCCGTGGCCGCACAGCTCCAGTTCCCCGGTGGAAGTGAACCAGCGCAAGGAGTAGTCCGCGTCCACCGTTCCCGGCGCCACCCGGCGCACGAACGCCGTGGCCGGGAAGTCGAGCTCGCTCGCCACCGACCGCATCCAGCCCGCGCCCGGCTCGCCCTGTTCAGTGTCCAGGAGACACACCGCCGCCGGGTTCCCGCCAAACGGGCGGTCGGTAAACGCATCGACCAGGATCAGCGGCACACCCATCGAGAGCCTTCAACGCACGCTGAGCCGCGGGCGGACCGCCGCGCCTGTCAGTTCAGCCACACAGTGACTTCACCTGCCCGTACAGGCTAGCCATGCGCTCCACCGACGCGCTCAGCTCAGCGGTCGTGGCGCCAGGACACCCGAGAATCGTAGTCACTGTGTCGCGGTAGCCTTCCGGACGAAGCGGGAACGTATCGGGCATGCGTGACGCCGAGCGCGACTGCGACTACACCAAGAAGCTCGACGAGCTGGTCCTTCAGCTCGTGAACCAGTCTCTGGAGATCGGGTGGCAATGGTTGCCGCGTTGTCGACACCAAAATCTCTACATAATCCCGCTCAGTCCCAGGTCGTCGCGCTGGGTCCACTCCAGAGGTTCCACCGCGACGCCGCCCACGCGCACCTCCCAGTGCAGATGCGGGCCGGTGGAGAGCCCGGTCGAGCCGACCCACCCAAGCACCTGGCCCTGTGCCACCGGCTGCCCGCCCGCCACCGCGATGCCCGCCATGTGCGCGTGCAGCGTGTGCACGCCCGCGCCGTGGTCCACCACCACCACGTTGCCGCGGATGCTCCACTGGCCGGTGAACGCCACCACCCCGGCGGCGGGCGACGCGATCGGCGTGCCGCCCGCCACCGCCAGGTCCACCCCGCCGTGCTGCGACTGCGTGACAGTACGGCCGCTGGGATCCAGGTAGTCACGCCGCGCGCCGTGGCGCGTCACCAGCTGACCGCCCACCGGCTGGCGAAATCGCCCGCGCCAGAGCGGCGCGGGGGCGCTGGTCGCCGTCACGGCGGCGATGCTCAGCGCCTCCAGTTCACCAACCTCAGGTTCCAGCAGCGGGATGAGCTCCGCCGCAAAGGCCAGCCGCTGCAGGCTGAATGCGCCGTCCACTACCCCGAATCCAGCCGCGTGTGGTGGTGAGTCCAGCTCAAGCCCATTCCGCGCCATCGCGGTCACTGTCCGGGGCCCAATGGGCGCGCCAGAAGTGAGGCCGGCGACGGCGAAGAACCGGCCTGCGCCGGTGGGCCCCACCGCGGGGAAGAAGCGCAACGGCGTGCTCTGCGTGCCGCCGTCAACCTGCACGCGGCTCAGCGACCCAGACACAGCAAGTGGCGCCGCCGGATCGTCTACCCGCAGTTCCACCAGGAACGCCCGCCCCTGGCGCACCTGTTCCGGCACGGCGATGACCGGCTCACGTGGCGCCAGCGCGGCCGTCCAGTCGGGCACGCCTGCCCCTCGTGGCACCGCACCCACGCCGGCGCGCACGCTCCCGCTAGCCGGCGGACCAAGGACCTCCCTCACCCCTGTGCGCGCCTCCCCTCCTGCCGCCGCGCTGGCCGTCGCCGCCGGGGATGGTTCGCGCCACTCGAGCCGCCCCAGCGTGAAGTGCTGCACCATCGCTTCGGCGGCCGGGTCCCAGTGCTCCTCCGTCATCGGGGCGCCGAGCCGCTGCGGCCCCTGGTTGGCGCGCCAGTACGCCAAGAAACCCGTCAGCAGGTGGTGCCCCGTCTCCGGGAAGTAGACCGCTGCCCCATCCGCCGCTGGCTGCGCCGGCGCGGCCCCGTAGGGGCCGCGGGGAGCGGCCGCATGGAGCGTGCCAACTGACGTGCCATGCAGCGCCAGGGCAGCCGCCGGCGCAGTGACCAGCAACCTGCGCCGGCTGAAGAGCGGTTTCACCGTGGCTGCCTTTCCTCAGCTTGCTGAAGAGCGCGGTTCAATTGGTGTACCGCGAACGGGAGGAGCGACCGTCTGCCGCTGGAGATCGTGCGCATGCTACGGCGAAGGGTACTGTGAGCGCAGCAGGGCGTCGAACGCGCCGTCTGGGAGCAGGCGCTTGAGCGTGGTCAGCGTGTGCGCGATCGGTCCGACCACATACCGCGCGCGTGGGTGTGCGCTCGACGCCGCCCGATCGATGACACGCGCTACCGCCTCTGGCGAAGACGCCAGCCGTGCCAGCGGTCCCTCATACGCCGACGCCACGCGCATCGCCAGGCGTGCGTTCCAGTCCGCGTACGGCGACTCGTCGTCCGCGTCTGTGCCGCCGTGCGCCTTCTCCGCACCCCTAGAGCCGTGCACGGTGGCGCCCACCGTACCGAGCGCCGTGTCGGCCCAGCGGGTGAGCACCGGTCCCGGTTCCACCAGGGAGACGCCGATGCCGAACGGTCGCACTTCGAACCGCAGCGCGTCCGAGATCGCCTCCACCGCGTACTTGCTGGCGTGGTAGAAGCCGAGGCCGGGCAGTGTCAGCCGGCCGCCCATGGAGGAAACGTTGACGATGCGGCCCCACCCGCGTGCGCGCATGCCCGGCAGCGCCAGCTGCGTCAGCCGCACCAGGCCGAACACGTTGGTCTCGAACTGCCGGCGGACCTCCTCCATGGGCGTGTCTTCCACCGGCCCCTGCTGCCCGTACCCGGCGTTGTTCACCAGCACGCCAACGCTCCCCTCGGCCGCCGTTACCTGCTCCACCGCCGCGCGCATCGAATCCTCGTCCGTCACGTCCAGCGCCAGCGTGCGCGCGCCGCGCGCCGCCAGGTCATTCAGCGTCTCCGGTCGCCGGGCCGTGGCGTAGACCGTCCACCCCCGCCCCAGGAATCGCTCTGCCGCCGCACGCCCAATGCCCGTACTGCACCCGGTAATGAGCACCACCCGCAGCGGGCCGCGCTGGTGCCCCTCCGTCTGACTGTCGCTGCTTGTGTTCACTGCATTCAGCGTACACACCGCCGCGTCGGCCAACGCGCGATGTCTGCCGCCCGCGGTGCCGCACCAGGAGGGGGTGACCCTCTCCTGGAGAGAGCCACCCCTCGACCACTTACCCGGCGCCGCCGCTCTCCGGCAGGGCGCCGTTGCGCTCGACGTGCTTGTCGAAGCCGATGTACAGCCGCGCGCTCGCCGTCTGGGCCAGCTCTCGCAGCGTGTCCAGCTCACGCAGCCGCAGCAGCGCCGGGTGGTCGCTGTACGCCGAAGCAGCGGCCTCGCGCTCGCGCAGCGCCTGCACATCCGCCTCTGTCTTGAGCCGGACCGCCTCGGCGTCTGCCTGCGCGGTGACAAGCTGCGCCGCGGCGCTCGCCTCCGCGGCCATGTGCTGCGTCTCCGCCTTGGTGCGCGCCTCCACCAGCTGCGCCTGGCTCAGCCGCTCGGCGGCCAGCACGCGATTCATGATCTCCTGCAGGTTGCCCGGGAAGATCAGATCCTTCACGTCCGCGCGGAAGATCGCCACACCGTAAGCGGCGGCCGCCTCCTGCACCTCGCGCAGGATGTCCTCCGAGAGGCGCGTGCGGTTGGTCAAGATCTCTTCCAGGCTCATGGACGCTAGCGAGCGCCGCGCCGCCAGCTGCACGTCGCCGTACAGGCGGTCCTCTTAGTCCTCCACGGCATGCTTGGCGGCGCGCGGGTCCGTGACCCGGAACTGCACGATGATGCTGACCCGGATGGCCACCTTGTCCGCCGTCAGGATCTCCTGGCCCTTGATCGTCAGGTCGCGCTCGCGCACGTCCACTAGCTCCACCTCGCTCTTGGGGGTGCGGAAGAAACCCAGGTCCACGTGACGCGGCACCACGAACCGGCCCGCCTCCAGCACGCGCACTAGCACGCCGTCTCGGTAGAGCAGGCCGCGGTGGGTGTCCTTGATGATGATCTCGCGCTTCGTCACCGTGTTCGCCGTGCTGACCATGGTCGCACCTCCCCATCTAGGAATGGCGCGCGGCAGCTAACGCCGCCCGCCGGTAGTGAAAAGAGACGGCTCCGAAGCAGACCGATTCGGAGGACGAGCTTTCAGATGACGCCGCTCAACCACCTGACGGATTGACCTGGCAGTGGCGCCTGATGGCCGCTCGCTCCTGCTCTGCTGGAGCCTTAGAAACTATATCACACTGATATCACAAATAGCCGCTCTGGTAGGCTGCTGCCGTCATCTGTCGAAGTCCGCCTGACCTAAGGTGTACGGGCGCAGGTGAGCAGAGAAGGAGACCACACGTGCCGAGAGAGAACACGGCTAAGCAGCTCCTGCGCGCCGGCAAGCCGGCGGTAGGCATCTGGATGAACATCCCCAGCGTCACCAGCGCTGAGGCGCTGGCCACCATTGGCTGGGACTGGCTGACCCTGGACGTCGAGCACGCGCCTTACAACCTGGAAACCCAGCAGGCCATGTTCCTGGCCATTGCATCGCAGAACTGCGTACCGCTGGCGCGCATTGCCGCCAACGACGCCACCATGATCAAGCAGACCCTGGACGCCGGCGCCATGGGCGTGGTGGTTCCCATGGTCTGCTCCGCCGAGGAGGCAGCGCGCGCCGTGGAGGCGTGCAAGTACCCGCCAGAGGGCATCCGCTCCGCCGGCGGTGGGCGCTGGCGCTACGCCTACGGCGCCGACTGGCAGGCGCGCGCCAACGACGAGACTCTGTGCATCGTCATGATCGAGCACAAGACCGCCGTGGATCGCGCCGAGGAGATCCTCGCCGTGCCGGGGGTAGACGCGTGCTTCATCGGTCCCAACGACCTCTCCTGGTCGATGGGCCTGCATGGCAAGCGGGACGACGCCCACGCCGCCGCCCTAATGCGCGTACGCGACGCCGGCCGCGCCACCGGTACCCCCGTCGGCCTGCACTGCGGCTCCCCAGATGAAGTCGTGCAGCGTATCGAGCAGGGCTTCCAGTTCCTGGCATGCCAGAACGAGATGGGCTTCATGATGTCCGGCGTCACCGCCGCCCACAAGACCATCTGGAGCGCCCGCAAGGACGTCTAACCGTTCGACACTCACCGGAGCGTGGCGGCTTGGAAGCCGCCACGCTCTGGCACAGGGAACAATGTCTCGCGTCAGCGCGCCCGGCGGCGCCGCACCAATGCGCCCGCCCACGCCGCCAGACCGGCCACGGCTCCAGCCCCCACAGGAATCAGCGGTGCGGCCGCGCTGCCCGTCGCCGGCAGCGCGCTCGCGCCGCGCACCAGCGTGCCACACGCAATCCGGTCGCCCGAGTTGCCCGTGGGGTCGGTCACCTGGTCGTCGGGTTGCGCGTGGATGACCAGAGCCGTGCCATCTGCGTCGAACAGCGAGTTGGGTCCAGCGGACAGCGTCACCATTGTGTTGGTGGCGCTGTAGCTTGCCGTCCCATTCGCCGCCGCCGTCAGCTCCGGCAGGTCACCGGCGTGGGGACCGCTCGGGTTGTTCAGCCCGTGCTGCTGGTTCGTGGGATTGAAGTGGCCACCCGCGCTGGTGAATGCCGGAGGCTCGCACATGCCTACGGCGTGCAGGTGGATGCCATGCCGTCCGGCCGGCAGTCCCTGCGCCTGCATGGTGATCCGCACGCCCCCCGCCACCTCTGAGAGCACGGCGGTGCCTACCATGCGGCCATTCGCGTCGCGCACCATCGCCGTCGCGCCCATCCCGCCCTGCGCCATCGTCACCTGGGGAGCTGCCAGCATCCCCACCACGGCCACTCCCGCCGCCATCCCCGCAATTCGAGTTCGTCCAGTCACGTACTTGCCCCTTCCTTGCATGGGCGCCGTGGTACACCACATTAGCGCACACCAAACGCCGCGCGAGTAGTAGAGCCAGCAAGATTAGGGCCGATTGATAGGCAACGTGCTGGACGCGGTACACAGCCTTGTCACCAACCCTTAGTTCCTTAGGTACAGTGCGGGCGCCGAGGCGCTGAGGTGACGCGTCCTCGACCGGTATCGACTCCGCGCCGATGCATACAACGTCGCCGGTGAGCGTCGCCGCGGTGTCATCGGCGCGACCGAAGAAGGGCGCGTGCTCGTAGTCGTCTACACTCATCGAGAGGGACGCATACGGATCCTCTCCGCTCGCGATGCAGACGACCGGGAGCGGCGGCGGTATACGCAGCGGTTACCTCCGAGCGCACCAAGACGGTAAGCGCCACACACTTTCGCCTCCAGGAACGCCAATGGCCACAACTCCCACGAAGACATCCGTCGCCGCGCAGACCGGAGGATGCTCCAGTGCCTACGACGCGAAGCAGTGAACCCCTGTCTGTCGTCGAACGCTGGGAGGACGTGCCTGCGTTCGCCTCGGAGGTTGACGAGCAGGAGTCCTGGAACACGCATTGCCTTAGTGACACGCTGTTGGGTGAGTTCAAGCCCGTACCCAAAGAGGGCGACGACGATCTCCCTCCCGCGAGGAACGGACCGGTGCGCCGGATGGCGTAAGTTCGCATCACCAGAGAGGAACTACAGAAAATGAACGCAATAGCGGCGCAGCCAATCGACGAGCAGACGTTCCACGACACCATCGCACACGTCCTACCCGCATCAGACGACATGAAGTGGGCCTCCATCCCATGGCAGACCGACCTTTGGGAGGCGCGGCGCCTCGCGGCAGAGCAGAGCAAGCCCATCTTCGCCTGGATGATGAACGGCAATCCCCTGGGGTGTGTCTGAAACAACGGTGTGGCTGCGCGTGCCGCGGCCTTCGCAGACCCCGAGGTGATCAAGCTCGCCTCGGAGGCATTCCTCCCGCTCGCTGAGAACTGCTCTCCACTCCAGACCCAGCAAGACGCCAAGGGCGAGTACTTCCGCCTGGTGGCGGAGCAGGGCCACTACGGCGGACGCACCGTCCCCAGCGCCACGCGCCAGGGCCAGTACGCCTTCACGCCCGATGGCCAGCTCCTGGCATCCATCAACACCCGCGACGCCGACAAGATGCTCGGCATGATGCGCCAGGCGTTAGAACGCTGGCAAGCTCTCAACGCCCAGCAGGGCGGCGCGGCCGTTGAGTCAGGCGCCTACGAGCGCGATCCGCGCTACCCCGACTTCTACCCGGCTGGCGGCGTCGTCCTCAAGCAGACGCTGCGCGATCTACCGCGTCCAGAGGACCACCCTGCCCCGCAGAAGCGCCCCGAGGCGATCAACTTCGACTACGCGTGGTTCATGTCGGAAGAGGCGCGTGACTTCGTGCCCGAGCGCCTGGAAGTCGGAGCGCGGCGGGAGCTGCCACAGCGGATCGTGCGTCGCGTCGCTCGCTTCCACCTGCTGGACAGCGTGCGCGGCGAGACACCGCCCTGGCGCGACAAGCACGTGCAGTCCGCCACGATGCGCACCGAGGTTGTTGCCATTGACGGCGACCGCGTGCATCTGCGCCTGGACGGCGCGGTGAAGAACGAGCAGAGCGGGACCTGGGCCATTCGGCCCTTCCAGGAGAAGCTGGAGGGCATGACGCGCGGCTACGACTGCCGCCTGCGTGGCGAGCTGACCTACAACACCCGGCGCGGCACGTTTGAGCGGTTCGACCTGGTCGTGGCGGGCGACCGCTGGGGCGGCACGGAGCACAACAACCGCCAGGAAGACCTGCCTTCTTCGCCCATGGGCATCGTGTTCCAGCTCGCGGGCGACACCCCCGCCGACCGCACCCCGCCGCACGCCAACCTCTGGGACTACTTCGACATCCCGCCGGAGCAGCGCCCGAAGTAGTACAAGGTCGAGAGAGGGGATCATGCTGGCGGCGCTGCCCGGGCGTCGTCAGGCGCGCGCTAGATCTGACCAGCAGCAGCCCTGCGTGACAGGGAAGGTCGGCTAGCTCGCCAACTGGAGGGCCTCGGCGAGGTCACTGGCATCCA
>CADCTC010000217.1 GCA_902805635.1 uncultured Chloroflexota bacterium | reverse complement strand
TTTGCCACTCGACGGCCCATCGCGCCTCTAAGCTTTCAGAGGAACGACGCGCATGACCACCGGCGACACCACGAGCATGCAGGCGCACCCTGCGCGGATGGCCTCGGTGACGTACTCAGCCGCGGGTGCACAGACAGACGCTGCCTGCGCCGTCGCCATCGACGGGCGGCCAGTGGGGCGCATGGAGCGCACCGGCCGGCGCTGGCAGCTCCGGTACGACGCCGGCACGCTGACCCTCGCCTCGCTCGCCGCGGTCACCCAGCTGGTCGAGCGGTTCGCCGACAAGATCGCGCCGGCCAGCCCACCGACGGCGGCGCCTACGAAATCAAGATCGGCTGACGTGCCGGCGGCGCCCCCACACAAACAGAGAAGCCTGCGAAACCTTGCGGCCTCTCAGGCTCTCCCCGCGCTTGGATCGGCACCGTAAGCAGTCGGTGCATTGCGCCTTGCGGTGGAGCCACACTTCCTGCTGAAGAGCTGTTCTCCCCCCAGCAGGCACTGCCGGCTCGTTGGGAAAGCCAGCAGGTCGCGTCCCGTTACCGGCGGGACACTGCCAGGGTGGTGGCCCTGGTAAGACACAACTCTACGCTGCTCCTTCGGAGGAGTCAAGGGGTCGCGTTGCGCCGGGTTGCCCACGTCTAATGACTCCTGACGGAAGGGGCGAAGCGTACCGTCAGCTAGGACAGGCACATCCAGTGTACGCGCTGCAGCGGCTTAAATACGTCCATCGGGATCCTGCTGCGCTTTCCGCGAGGCGGCCGCTCGTCGTAGCCGAGAAGCTCCGCGATCCTTCACAGGCACACCGACACACAGGACCATACACGAGCGCCCACACCGCGTCTACCCGCACGCCAACCTCGTGCCCTGTCGTCGTGCGCGGGAGCCGTGGCCGCTCCTACAGCCCTGGCTCGATGCCAAGCGATCCCGCCAGCGCCTTCAGGTCCTCCACGATGAACGGCTCGATTTGCAGTCCATCCCGCAGCTGCCGCTGGACCCGCTCGCGCTCCAAGTCGCCCGGCATCACCAGTCGCTCGACGCCTGCCTTGCGTCGCGTGGCGCGCACGCGCCCAGACACCGCCTGCACGCGACGCGTGAACTCCTCCAGCGGCACTAGCTGCCGTACGTCGATGGCCAGGAACCAGTGGCAGCGCTCGGTGGGCGCACCCTGGCCCAGCATCTCGTCGTCGAACGGCCCGCCGGCCAGCAGTGACGTGAACAGCGAGCACAGCAGCGCCATGCCGAACCCCTTGTACTCGGCAACCGGTGCGAAGGTGCCGCCCTTCTGCCGCGCCCGCGCGTCGGTGGTCGGCTGCCCCTCGGCATCCAGCGCCCACCCCAGCGGGATCGGCTGCCCGCGGCGCGCGTAGATGTCCAGCCGGTTTCCGGCCACCACCGACAGCGCCATGTCCAGGAACACCGCATCGATTGGCCCTTCCCCATCGAGCGATGCCCCACCGGCACTCCCATCGCCGTCTGCACCGTCTGCACCGTCCCCGTCGTTTCCACCGCCTCCACCGCCTCCACCGCCTCCCGTGGCCGCGACCGGTACCGCCCACGCGGGCGGGTTATTGCCCACCACCGGCTCGGTACCACCCCACGGCGCGATCGACGCGCTCGCGTTGGTCACGGCAAAGCCCGCCATGCCGTGGCGCACCGGCAGGCGCGCCCAGTACCCCGAGGCGCCGTAATGGTTGCTCTCGCGCATGAAGACGCAGCCCACGCCGTGCTCGCGCGCCAGCTCGATCGCGCGCTCCACGCCGTGCTGCGCCGCCACGTGCCCCAGCCCCCAGCCGCCGCTCATCTGGCGCAGCGCACCCGTGCCGCCGGTCACCCGGATCCCCGGCCTCGCTTTGACCTGCCCGCGCTGCACCGCGCGCACGTAGCCAGACAGGTTCTTGATGCCGTGCGTGCTCACGCCGTGCAGGTCCGCATCCACCAGCGCCACCGCCGCCTTCGCCGCGTCCTCGTCCGGCACCCCCACCGCCGCAAAGGCGCGCCGCGCGAAGTCTCTGGCCTGCGCCACGGAAATCGTCACCGTCTCCAGTCCCGTCGTGTCAACCGGCATCGTACCCTCCCGTCCTTCGTCCTCGGTCCTTCGTCCTCACCAGTCCTGCACCGCGTCGTCTGGCCGCCGCCAGCGTGGCCGCGACCCATGCCGGCGGCGCCTCAGGCGTCGTGACGTGGACCAGCGCGTCCCGGCTCGTGGTGCGCATGCCTCTGGTCACGTCCAGTCTAGAGGCTGAGCACCGCGTTGGCCTCCTGGACGGCCCTCGTGGTGGCCTCGTTGAGGCTGACCTGCCCCCTGAAGTACCTGGCCAGGTTCTCGTCGATCGCCTTCACCAGATCGATGCGGTGGTTGTTGGCCGGCCAGCGGATCGAGCCGGCCCCCTGCGGGTAGACCTTGACCATGGTGGCGTAGATCGGGTCGACCTCTGCCAGCTTGGGATCGGTCCAGCAGTCGGGGCGGCCGCCGGGGCTGCCGGCACCGCCAAAGACCTGCGCCACCCCGTTCTCCCGGTTGGTCAGCGTCTTGACCCATTCCCACACCTCGGCCTGGTGGTCGAGCTTGGTCAGGCCCATGCCGGCACCGGCCGCCTGGGTGCCGTGCCCTCTCGGCCCCTTGGGGAAGACGGCGATGCCCAGGTCGAACTTGACGCGGGTCTGGCCCGGCTTCTTGTACTCCGAGACGAGCCCCGGCGTCTGGCTGCGCGAGGCCAGACTCCCCTGCACCTCGAACATCGTGTCGATGTTGGGCGTGCGATAGAGGTCGTCGATCAGCTGGAACTTGGTCTGCAGATTCCCGACCCACTCCAGCCCGGCGCGGCACTCCGGCGTGTCCAGCAGGCACCGCTTGCCCGCCTCGTCCAGCACCTCGCCGCCGAACTGGCGCACCCAGAAGGTGCCGTACGCGTCGATGCTCACTTCCGGCCGATACGCCCAGAAGTCCTGCGCCTTGTTGACCACCTTCTGGGCGCCGGCGACGAACTCGTCGATCGTCCAGTTGCCGTCGGCGGGGGGAGTCACCCCCGCACCATTCCACTTCGCCCTGTTGTAGTACCAGACGTTCGAGCCGTAGTGGGCCATCAGCGGCAGCGCATACACCTTGCCGCCCACGGACATGACGTCGATCAGCGCCTTGATGTACGCCTTCAGGTCGAACTTCGCGTCCTTTTTCACCAGGTCATCCAGCGGCCTGAACACGCCCCGCTGGGACTGCTCCCGCCCACCGGCCCCGTCCGACGTCGTGGCGTACCACGACCCGTCCGGCGGGGTGCCCGCCGCCGCCAGCACGTTCAGTTTCGTCGTCACGTCGGGGTCGCCGTCGATCAGGTTCACCGTGATGTTCGTCTGGGGCGTGAAGCTCTTCCTGGCCACCTGCGCGTACCACTGGCTGTGCCCGGCTTCTGCCGACACGCCCGGGCGCGTGAGGATGTCGATCGTCACCCGCGCCTTGCTCGCCACCGGCGCGGACTCCCCGCTCGTCCCGCCCGGGCCGCCAATGCCGCACGCCGCCAGCACGCCACCCGCGGCGGCCCCCGCGAGTCCTATGCCCAGCACGCGCCGGCGCGTGCTGGGCATAGGACTTGGGGGACTCTTTGGCGCGCCGTAGCCGTGCCGCCCGCGCGCGCCACTACCAGCCCCATCCTGCTCCTGGTGTGTGTTGGCCGCTCCCCGCTCCATTGACGCGTCCTTTCCAGTGGTTTCCAGTAGTGACACTCTACGGCAACGGCTGGCGCCCCGCCGTCCATCCAAGGCACCACGCCCCCGCCAGCCTATCATCACGGAGATACCGCGTCTACTCCAAAAGACAGGGCAAACACCGCCGTGGCCTGGCGATACGGGCCGCGTCGCCCGTGGCCAGCTCGCGCAGGTGGCTGATGGAGTACTCGCGGGCGGCGAGGCACTGCGCTTGCGCGCCCCCCGTGGCGTTCCTTGACGGTTCGGATGGACTTCTCGCGCCCACGGCTTACGCGCCGCGGGGCATATCCAGAATGCGCTGGACCTGGTCGTTGAGCGACTTCATGTAGGACCCGCTGGGCGTTTGCTCGCCTTTCCAGAGCGCATCAAATCCCGGCTTGAGCACCTGGTCCTCGATGTCCTGCATGCGGAAGTTGTGGGGCTCACGGAATGGCATGACCTGCTCCACCGCGTCCAGCCACGCCCTGTGGAGGGGGTTAGCCATGATCCGCTCGTGCCTGTAGACGTCCGGCCGGCCGCCGCACGTTCCCGAAGCGCCGCCGGTGCCTTCCCCGAGCCGGATTCCGGTCTCCTTGTCACACAGGTGCTTCACGAGCTCCCACGCTTCGCCGGCACACTGGGTTTGCCGGGCGATATGGAGGTAGTCCGAGATGGCGATGCTCCCGCGCTGGCCGCCCGGTCCTTTGGGCCAGAGGAAGTTGGCGATCTGGAACTTGTCTTTCACGCGGGTGGGCATGCTCTTTTGTGACGAGGAGCCCTGCATCAGGCCGCCGTACCCATTCTCGAAGCCGGTGCCGGCGCCGCCGATGGTCGACAGCTGTTGGATGCTGGGCGCGACCTGATGCCTGAAGGTCAGGTCGTACGCGAACTGGATGGCGGCGACGAACTTTGGATCGTCGAGCTGCGCCTTCTTGCCGTCGGCGGAGAGCAGCTCGGCTCCCCAGCTGCGTCCCCAGGACCACCAGAACTGCCCCGCCTGTCCGTTGGCCAGAATGAGGATGCCCCAGCGGTCGCCCTTCTTCACGCGGCGCGACAGGTCGATGAGCTGATCCCAGGTGGTAGTGGCGTCCGGGAGCTTCTGGCCCTCTTCACTCAGCGCGTTCACGTTGGCGTACATGACGCAGAAGCTGGGGTGGAGCTTGAACGGCAGGCCGAACAGCTTGCCGTCCAGCTTCCCGCCCTCCACGGTGCCCCTGTACCACTGGCCCAGATCCAGCTTCTCGCCGCGCACGAGATCGTCCAGCTGACGCGAGCCGCCCAGATGGGCCCACTTGGACGACTGGGACTGCGCGTTGCCGCCCCAGAAGGTGTCGCCCAGCGAATTGGCGGCCATCAGCGCGGTGATCTTGGTGAGGTAGTCCGCGCTGGGGAAGGGCTCGATGGTCACCTTGACGGTCGGGAACTTCTGGGAGAGCTCCGGCAGCCGCTGGTCGAACGTGTCCACCTCGGTTCCCGCGCGCACGTGGAGCCGTATGGCGGCCGGGCGCGAACCGGCCTTGGGCCCGGTCGTGGTGGGAGTCGCCTCCCCACAAGCGGCAAGCACCACAGCGGCCCCGCCCGACAGCACGATGGAACGACGAGACAGTGCCATGCCGACCCTCCTGTGCCACCAGCCTACTACCGCCGGACCCGCCGCGCAAGACGCCGTCATTCCGGCGCCGCGCGATGAACGCCACGGCGGGGTTGCCGCTTACGGGCGCTCGTCTTCCGGGCCGATGAGCGTCGTGCGGCGCGGTCCCCGGTAGGGATACTTCGCCAGCGCGTCCTCGTGCATGTCGATGCCGATGCCGGGCTCCTCGGGCAGCGGCAGGTAGCCATCCTTCTGGAAGATGGGCGTTGGAGACAGCTCCTTCGCGTACTGGTCCCAGCCGGCAAAGTGCTCGAAGACGATGAAGTTGGGCATCAGGGCCGCCACCTGCAGGCTGGCGGCGAGTCCGACCGTGGTGCTGTTGTTCCCGTGCGGCGCGACGGCGACGGCGTACGCCTCTGCCATCGCCCCGATCTCCTTCATCTCCAGTATGCCGCCGACGTTGCAGATGTCGGGGTTGATGATGTCCGCCGCGCGCTTATCGAACACCTCGCGGAAGTCGTGCTTGGTGTAGAGCGCCTCCCCCACCACGACCGGCACGTCGATCTTCCGGCGCACCTCGGCGGTCGCGTCAATGTTCTCGGCTGGCGTCGGCTCCTCGAACCAGAAGGGGTCGTACTTCTCGATGGCCTTCCCCACGTGGATGGCGTGGCGCGGGGCCAGACGACGATGCACCTCGATCAGGATGTCCACGGTGGGGCCCACCGCCTCGCGCACGGCGGCCACGTTCTCGATCGCCGCGCGCTCGACGTCGCGCTCGACCCAGGTCTGCCACGGTCCGGGGAACGGATCGAACTTCACGGCGCTGTAGCCCAACTTGAGGGTGTTCTGTGCCCGGCGCGCGAGCCCGGCCGCACCGGTCAGCCCATCGGCGCTCCCCACCAGGTGCCCGTAGCAGCGGATGCGGCCCCGCACCGGCCCCCCGAGCAAGTTGTACACCGGGGTTTTGAAGGCCTTGCCGGCGATGTCCCACAGCGCGATCTCCAGGCCCGACAGCGCGCAGTACAGATCGATCCCCCCCCGCTTGATGGCCACGTCCCGGTACACCGCCTGCGTGAAGTGCTTGATGTGCAGCGGATCGCGGCCGACCAGAAAGGGCCCGAGATCCCGGAGCAGCACCTCGAGCGCGCGCTCGTGCGCCGAGACGGTGTACGCCTCCCCCCAGCCGTGGATGCCCGCGTCGGTCTCCACCTTGACGAAGCACACCGGCTTCCCGGTGGGTGGCTGCACGAGATACGGCTTTACAGCAGTCACTTTCACGTCTTTGCGGGCCTCCACACCCGGACTGGGCAGTAGTGGACGGGGCAGGGTCAGGATAGCACCGCAGAGGACGAGAGCTACGCCCGTGTGCTCCAGCAGGCCGGCTACCACACCACCTACGTCGGCAAGACCCACTTCGGCTCCGATGCCCCCGGCCGCGATTTCGTCGAGCACGAGACGTACGTCACACGGCGGCGGTTTCATGCTTTACGACCTGGTTGACGACCCTGCCGAGCAG
>CADCTC010000216.1 GCA_902805635.1 uncultured Chloroflexota bacterium | reverse complement strand
TCGTGGTGGACCAGGCGCTCGCCCCACGCGATGCACTCCACCGGCTTATCCTCCTTGCCGAGGAAGTAGCGGAAGGCTTCCACCATGTGGCAGCCCATATCCATCAGGGCGCCGCCGCCGGACTGCGCGGGGTCCCAGAAGTGCTCGGCGTGGGGGCCGGAGTGCGCCTCGCGGGAACGCATGGTGAAGATGCGGCCGATGGTTCCGGCCTCGATCATCTGGCGCACGCGGATCACGGCGGGGGAGAAGACTTCGGTCTCGGCGTAGCCGTGCAGGATGCCGGCGTCCTGCACGAGCCGGAGCATCTGGGCGGCTTCTTCGGCGTTGCGGGCGAGCGGCTTGGTGCAGACGACGTGCTTACGGGCGCGGGCGACGGCGCGGGTGGCTTCCAGGTGGACGTTGTTGGGCAGCCCGATGAGCACCAGGTCGACGTCGTCGCGGTTGACGGCGTCTTCAATGGAGGTGGTGGAGTGGGGGATGTTCCACCGCTGCGCGAAGGCGCGGGCGCGTTCTTCTGAACGCGAGTAGTTGACGACTACCTGGTGGTTAGGTACCTCCTTGAGGCCGTGCAGGTAGAACTCGGAGACGAAGCCGGAGCCAAGGACGGCGATGCGGACGGTCATACGGGGTTCCCTCCATAGAGGCGCGCCATGCGGGCGCGGTAGTCGTCGTAGGTCTGGTCGAACAAGGCGCCGGAGGCGTCACTGCCGATGAGGACGCTGCTGGTGAGGACGAGCGGCGGCTGGCCGCGGGTGGTGAGACCGGCGGCGACGAGGCACTTGAGGGTGTTGACGACGGCGGCAAAGCCGATGGTGGAGCCGGGGCCGACGGGATGGGCGAGGCCGGGCACGTGCACGAGCGCATCGCCGGCGGGGGTGCAGTTGTCCAGGGTGATGTCGGCGGCGTCGGGGAGCTTCTTGCCGGAGGAGTGCTTGGCTGCGGAAGCGGCGCAGTGCTCCGCGGAGACGACGGCGATCACCGGCATGCCGAGGCGCTTCGCTTCAAGAGCGACGTCGAGCACCACGCCGTTGACGCCGCTGTTGGAGAAGATGAGGAAGCAGTCTTGGGGGCCGAAGACGAAGTTACGCAGGATGAGCTGGCCCAGGCCCTCCAGCTTTTCCAGGAACATGGCCTGGCGCTGGCCGTTGGCCCCCACTACCTGGTTGTGGTAGGTGAGGGAGAGCTCGACGATGGAGTGGAAGCCGGGGAAGCTGCCGTGGCGGGGGAACAGCTCCTCCACGGGGATACGGGAGTGGCCGGTGCCGAAGCAGTGGACCAGGCCGCCATTGGCGATGGCCTCTATGCAGAGCGCGGCGGCGCGGCGGATGGCAGGGAGCTGGGTTTCGCGCACGCGGCGGAGGATGTGCTCGGCGGCGTCGAGGTAGGCAAGCGCGGGATCGGGCTCCTCCGGCTGACTGGGGTGGTTCGGGGTGAGCGGCTGGGGTATCTGTTCGGCGGCTGGCATCGCGTGGTGAGCGTAGCGGTGGGGATGTGTACGAGCAAACCCGCGAGCTCAAGGCAGGTTGAAAGACAAGCTCAGGACGAGGGGCGGTTAGTGGGATCTGTGTCTATGCGGTGCCATCACGCAGTCGGCGATAGCGACGGATGAGGGCGTTGGTGGAGCTGTCGTGGGAGAGGGGGGGCTCGTCGGGGGAGGTGAGCTCGGGGGCGATGCGGCTGGCGAGGACTTTGCCGAGCTCGACCCCCCACTGGTCGAAGGAGTCGATGTCCCAGATGACCCCCTGGGTGAAGACGGCGTGCTCGTAGAGGGCGACGAGCGCGCCCAGGGTGTGGGGGGTGAGGCGCTGGGCAAGGATGGTCGAGGAGGGGCGGTTGCCCTCGAACGTGCGATGCGGGACCAGCGGATCGGGCGTGTTCTCGGCGCGGAGCTGGTCGGGGGTCTTGCCAAACGCGAGCGCTTCACCCTGGGCAAAGACGTTGGCCATGAGCAGGTCGTGGTGCTGACCAGGCGGGTCGCCCACAGGGTTGAGGGTCTGGCCGAAGCCGATGAAGTCGCAGGGGATCAGGCGGGTGCCCTGGTGGATGAGCTGGTAGAAGGAGTGCTGGCCGTTGGTGCCGGGCTCGCCCCAGTAGATGGCGCCGGTGTGGTAGGACACGCGGGCGCCTGAGAGAGTGACGGATTTGCCGTTGCTCTCCATGGTGAGCTGCTGGAGGTAGGCCGGGAAGCGCTTGAGGTACTGATCGTAGGGGAGGACGGCGACGGTCTCGGCGCCGAAGAAGTCGGCGTACCAGACGGCGAGCAGCCCCATCAGGGCGGGGAGGTTGCGCTCGAACGGGGTCGTGCGGAAGTGCTCGTCCATCGCGTGGAAGCCGGCGAGCATCGCGTGGAACTGGTCTGGGCCAAGGGCAATCATGGTGGAGAGGCCGATGGCGGAGGTCATGGAGTAGCGACCGCCGACCCAGTCCCAGAACTCGAACATGTTGGCTGTATCGATGCCGAACTTGGTCACTTCGGCGGCGTTGGTGGAGACGGCGACGAAGTGGCGAGCGACGGCGCTGTTTGCGGAGGACTGAGGACTGGCGCCGCCCGGCCGCCTAACGCCCTGCGCGCTCGCAGCGCGAGTGCTCGGTTGTTGGACTGAGGACTGAGCACCCAGGCCCCCGAGGAGCCAGGCGCGGGCGGTCCGGGCGTTGGTCATCGTCTCCTGGGTGGTGAAGGTCTTGGAGGCGACGATGAAGAGGGTCTCGGCGGGGTCGAGGTCGCGCGTGGCTTCCGCGAAGTCGGTGCCGTCCACGTTGGAGACAAAGCGCAGCGTGAGCGAGCGGTCGGTGTAGTGGCGCAGCGCCTCGTAGGCCATCACGGGGCCGAGGTCGGAGCCGCCGATGCCGATGTTGACCACGTTGCGGATGCGCTTGCCGGTGTGGCCCTTCCACTCGCCGCTGCGGACCCGCTCAGAGAAGGCGGCCATCTTGTCCAGCACGGCGTACACGCTTGGGATGACGTCGTCGCCGTCTACCTTTATAGAGGCGTCGCGTGGGGCGCGGAGCGCGACGTGGAGGACGGCGCGGTCTTCGGTGGCGTTGATCTTCTGGCCGGAGAACATGGCCGCGGTGCGCTCGCGCAGGCCGCACTCTTCGGCGAGCCCGACGAGCAAGCGGAGCGTCTCGTCCGTGACGCGGTGCTTGGAGTAGTCCAGGGAGAGGCCGGCGGCTTCGGCGGTGAGGCGCTCCCCGCGCTGGGGGTCCTGCGCGAACAGGTCGCGCAGGTGGAGGTCTTTGACTTCCTGGTAGTGGCTTTCGAGGGCGTGCCAGGCGGGGCGCTGCTGGAGGGGGGTGCTTTGTATGGTTGTGCGCTGCGGGGGCTGCGGGGGCTGGGGCATGTGCGTTGTCCTGTGGGGCGTCGTTGGGGCGATTATCGCTCCTGGTGAACGTGGCACGTGCGGTAGGTTAGGTGCGTACACAGCGCTGGGTGGAGCGTGGGGCACATGCGCCGTAGTGCGGCGGTGTGACTGGTAGGGTGATGGCGATGCTGGAGCTGCCGCCGGGAGCGTTCGACCGCTACGACGACGCGCCGGACGCGCAGTTCTATGCTGCGGCGCGGCTCGTGACGCACATCGACGATGCGGCTATCGGGGCGGTGACGCAGCTGTACCGGGAGCACTTCCCGCCGGGCGGCGCGGTCCTGGATCTGATGAGCAGCTGGGTGAGCCACCTGCCGCCCGACGTGACCTACGCGCGAGTGGTGGGGGTCGGGATGAACCGGGAGGAGCTGGCCGCTAACCCGCGGCTGGACGAGTACCACGTGCAGGACCTGAACCGGCACCCGCAGCTGCCCTTTGGCGACGGAGAGCTCGACGCGGCGGGGCTGTGCGTCTCGGTCCAGTACCTCACCAGGCCCGTAGACGTGCTGCGCGACGTCGCGCGTGTGCTCCGGCCGGCGGCGCCGCTGGTGATCACGTTCTCCAACCGCTGCTTCCCGACCAAAGCAGTATCCATCTGGCAGGCGCTGAATGACGAGGGGCATGGTCATCTGGTGGAGCGCTACCTGCTGGCGGCCGGGGGCTGGCACGATATTGAGCGGCTGGATCGCAGTCCAGGGCGCGGCGGCGTGGACGTTGAAGGACGGTCGGGACAGGGGGGACAGCACGCGCACACCGGCAAGGCGGGCGACCCCCTGTTCGCAGTGGTGGCGCGTCGCGCGCCGGAAGCTGGTCGAAGGTCTGGTACGCCGGCCGCACGCCCTCGGTCATCCTGAGGCGGCGCTTGCCCGCGGCGTGTGTGAATAGCGTGGCGGCTTCGGCCAGACGCGTGGGAGTTACGGCTGCGCCGGCCGGGCACGCTGCTCCTGCTGCTCCTGCTGCTTGCGCCACCCGTACGGGGTGAGGCCACGGGGCTTGTACACGTTGAGCACCGTGATCGCGAGCAACACCAGCAGGCCGACGCCTGGGTGGAAGAGGTCGCCTCCGAGCGGGCCAAGTCCGGCGAGAGTGGCGCCGTCCGCCGCCCGCGCCATGCCGGCTACGTGGGTCACGGACGGCATGTGCACCAGCAAGACGACCGTGGACAGGACGGTCAGCACGAGCGAGATCAGCACCCAGTAGTGCCGGAACAGGCCCCAGGGGGTGCCCAGCGACATGACAAGTCCGGTCAGCAGCGAGGCGACTGCCAGCGGCACGATGGCGGTCCAGCCGGTCACCTCCATCGCGATCCAGGCGGCGCGCACCGTCTGCGCATCCTGGCTGGTGACGGCGGAGACGCCCAGCGCCAGGTACGCGACGACCGCGCCGATCCAACCCACCGAACATGTGAGATGCACGGTGAGCGCGAGCTTGCGGACACTGGGAGACATGGTCATGGTCTCGTCGTAGTGTCGACCGCGGTGCTCAGTGACCGCTCGCGGGGGCCCGGTGGTCCATGGGCCCCATGCCTCGGCCGGCGAGGTGCAAGCCACCAAACAGCAGGGCTAGCGCGAGGGCGATGATGCCGGACACTTTCACCCAGCGTGGTGTGCCGGAATACGCGGTAGAGGCGGTGCGTGGTGGCTCCACGCCGCCAGCGTGACCTGTGTCTGGGGACCGGCGCGTCTCTGCCATGTGCGTCTCCACTGCCGCGTCTCTTGTCTGGGTGTCCCGGCACAGACGCCGTGACCGAGCCACTTTACCAGACAATGTGTCGCAGTAAAAGCAGAGTGTCACGCTGCGGTCGTGACGTATCCTGAGGTAGTGCCGAAGCTGTGGAACGAGACGATCGAGGCGCATCGCCATGCGGTGCGCGATGCGATTGTGCACACCACGGCGGCGTTGGTGTCAGCGTATGGGCTGGCGTCGGTGACGATGTCGCGGATCGCCGAGGAGACCGGCATCGGACGAGCGACACTGTACAAATACTTCCCGGATGTCGAAGCGATCTTGGTGGACTGGCACGAACGCCACGTGGCGGCACACCTCGAACAGCTGGCCGCCGCCCGGGACCAGGCCGCGGACGCGAGCGACCGGCTGCCGGCGGTGCTCAACGCCTACGCGCTCATCTCCCACGAGCGGTCTCGCGAGCACCACGGCACCGATCTCGCGGCGCTGGTGCATCGGGACGAGCACCTGGCGGGAGCGCAGCGGCGGCTCAGCGACTTCCTGCGGGACCTGCTGGTCGAGAGCGCCCAGGCCGGCCACGTCCGCCGTGACGTTGAACCGGATGAGCTGGCGAGCTACTGCCTGCACGCGCTCAGCGCGGCCGGCGGCATGCCGTCCGGTGCCGCGGTACGCCGGCTCGTCGCGGTAACGCTGGCCGGGCTACGGCCCTCGCACTGACTCGTACAGACATCGCTGCTAATGGATTCCCGCATGATCACCAACAAGGCAGCAGGCGGATTCGAAGCGGACTCGCCGCTGCGCGAGCTGTTGGAGGGACGCGAGCGGTTCCTGGCATACGTGCGGTCGAAGATCGCCGATCCGGAGCTCGCGGAGGACGTGCTGCAGGAGAGTCTGCTGAAGGCGCTGCGCGGGGCGCCTGAGCTGCGCGATGAAGAACGGCTGGTCCCGTGGTTCTATCGGGTGCTTCAGAACGCGATCACCGACGCGTACCGCAGGCGAGGGGTGGAACGAGAGCGGTCGGTGGCTCTGGAGGTCGAGCGGCTGGGGGACGCGGAGCCGGCGGATGAGCCGTCGGATGAAGAGGAGGCGGTGCTCTGCGCGTGCTTCCGAACGCTGATGCCGGCGCTCAAGGACGAGTACGCGGAGCTGATAGAGCGACTGGAGCTGGGGTCAGAGACGCCCGACGCGGCGGCCGCGCGACTGGGAATCACGGCCAACAACCTGAAGGTGCGGCGGCACCGGGCACGGCAGGCGCTGCGGCGGCGGTTGGAGGAGACGTGCCGGGTGTGCGCCGAGCACCACTGCCTGGACTGCACGTGCGAGAGACCGGATACAACACCCGGCGTGACCGACGGAGCGGGGGTGTAACCGAACACCGCTTCTTCGTCTATCTGTGGTGATGGCGATACCGGGCACCGGCCGCCACTGTCCTTGAAGGAGGGCTGACATGACCGCGGATGCAGCACGGGTAGAGACGACGCACGACGGGCACAGCGGGCACAGCGGGCACAGCGGGCACAGCGGGCACGAGACGCTGCAGGCCCACACTGGACATGGCGGCCACGTGGGGCACGGGAGGGCTGCAAGCGCGCCAGAGCGGCTGGTCACGCGGACGAGGCCGGCGCCCCACGGTGGTCACGGCCACCACGACATGTCCGATCCGCGGATGGGGGCGGCGATGGAGGGGGACATGCGGCGGCGGTTCTGGCTGTCGCTGCTGCTCGGGGTCCCGGTAGTGGCGTACTCGCCGCTGGCGACTAACGTGTTCGGGCTGATGCTGCCGTCCTTTGGCATTCCGCACGACTGGATCATGCTGGTCTTCAGCACGCCGGTGGCGCTGTGGCTGTCGTCGGTGTTCCACCTGGGGGCGTGGGAGGCGCTGCGGTCGCGGGTGCTGAACATGAGTGTGCTGGTGTCGCTCGGGATCCTGGTGAGCTACGCGTTCAGCGTCGGGCTGACGTTCCTGGCGCCGGGTACCGAGACCTACTACGAGGCGGCCGTGATGCTGGCGGTCTTCCTCCTGTTCGGGCACTGGATGGAGATGAAGGCGCGGCGCGGCTCGTCCGACGCGGTGCGGAAGCTCCTGGAGCTGACCCCACAGCAGGCGAGCGTCGAGCGCGGCGGGCACGTTGTGACGGTGCCGGCGGGCGAGGTGGTGGCAGGCGACGTGATCGTGCTGCGTCCCGGCGACAAGGTGCCCGTCGACGGCGAGGTGCTGGACGGTCAGACGTCTGTTAACGAGTCACTGGTGACGGGAGAGTCGCTGCCGGTGGAGAAGCGACCCGGCGACACGGTGATCGCGGGCACGGTGAACGGGAGCGGATCGGTGCGGTTCCGCGCGACGAAAGTGGGGAGCGAGACGGCGATCGCGCAGATCGTCGCGATGGTGGAGCGGGCGCAGTCGAGTAAGGCGCCGGCGCAGCGCCTGGCGGACCGGGCGGCACACTACCTGGTGCTGCTGGCGGTGGGGTCGGGAGTGCTGACGTTCCTGGTGTGGTTCTTCGTGGCGCAGGAGCCGCTGCTGCTGGCGCTGACGTTCGCGGTCAGCGCGGTGGTGATCGCGTGCCCGGACGCGTTAGGGCTGGCCACCCCGACGGCGATCATGGTGGCGACCGACGTGGCCGCGCGGCGCGGCGTGCTGTTCAAGGAGGCGGTCTCGTTGGAGCAGGCGGCGAAGATTCAGGCGGTGATCTTCGACAAGACGGGGACGCTGACCGAGGGCACGCCGCGGGTGACCGACGTGGTGCCGGTAGGCGGCTTCTCCGCCGACGAGCTGCTGCGGCTGGAGGCGGCGGCCGAGGCGCGCAGCAGCCACCCGCTGGCGGACGCGATTGTGGACGAGGCGCGGCGGCGGGGCATCCAGGTGCCCGCCTCAGTGGAGGGGTTCGAGGCGATCGCCGGGCACGGGCTGCGCGCCCGCGTGGATGGGCGCCACGTGCTCGTGGGGACCAAGCGGCTGCTCGACCGCGAGCGCGTGCCGCTCGGGAGCTTGGAAGCGCACGCGGAGCGGCTGCTTGGCGAAGGTAAGACGCTCACGCTTGTGGCGGTGGATGGCCGCGCGGCGGGGGTGGTGGCCCTGGCGGACACGGTGCGGGCCAACGCCAGGGACGCGGTCCAACGCCTGAAAGCGATGGGCGTCGAGGTGGTGATGATGACGGGCGACAACAAGCGGACGGCCGAGGCGGTGGCCCGACAGGTCGGGATCGACCGCGTGTTCGCCGAGGTGCTGCCGGCGGATAAAGCGAACGGCGTGAAGCAGCTCCAGGCAGAGGGGAAGTTCGTGGCGATGGTGGGAGATGGGATCAACGACGCGCCGGCGCTCGCGCAGGCCGACCTCGGCATCGCCATCGGGGCGGGCACCGACGTCGCGGTGGAGGCGGGCGACGTTGTGCTCATGAAGAGCGATCCGGCCGACGTGCTGGCGGCGATCGCGCTATCGCGGGCGACGGTGCGCACCATGAAGCAGAACCTGTTCTGGGCGGCGATCTACAACGTGATCGCCATCCCGGTGGCGGCGGGGGTGCTGTATCCGGCGCTGGGGATCGTGCTGCGGCCGGAGTTCGGGGCGCTGGCGATGAGCGCGAGCTCGATCACGGTGGTGAGCAACGCGCTGCTGCTGCGACGAGTGAGGCTCTAGCAGGGGGCGCGCCGCGCGGCTGATCGAGTGGACATCGGGAAAGCCCGATGCGGCCCAGCCGCGCCGGGCTGACCTGGAAGCATGCAGCTAGACGATGCGGATGGTGGCGCCCCGGTACATGTTCATCGAGCAGGTGACGGGGTAGTCGCCCGGCTTGTCCGGAGTGAAAGTGGCGGTGCCGGGGCGTCCGGCGGAAACGGCGAGGGCGAGTCCGAGACCTCGGACGATGGTGCTATTGCCTCAACCCGGCTCGCCGACGGCGGTGAGAGTGACACGCGCGGCGGTACCACGCGAAACCTGGATGACGGCGGGGCTGTAATAAGGCGCCTTGAGCGTGATGTGGACATCCTGAACACCGTCGGGCCCAACGGGGGCGACGACGAGCCGGGTATCTTGAGGCTCGGGTGAGACGGTGAGGGTGGAGCGCGCCACGTACGCGGCGCTCAGAGCGACACCGGTGAGAGCGACGGGTGCGATGAGCGAGCGGCGTGGCCCGGCAGCCGCCGGGGCGACCTTCACCGCAGTCTTCTGGGGGAGCCGGGCGTGCGGCTCACACGGCTCATCTGCCATGGTGGACGGCGCCAGGTGGGCGCCGAGGAGCCAGCCGACGGCGCCGAGCAGGCCGTAGCTGGGCGCGCGCCCGGAAGCGGCGGCGACGAGGTAGATGGCGCCGAGGCTGAACCCCCACTGCAAGAGGAGCAAGAGTCCGGCGGTCCAGATCAGGCTGAGCGGAAGCGCCACCAGCATGACGGCCAGCATCGGGCCCATCATGCCTCCCATCGCGCCGCCGCCGGCGCCGTCAAGGGCAGCCATCGGGCCGTACCGGCGCCCCATTACCAGTCCGTGGACCAGCCCGGCGGCGACACCCGCCAGAGTTGCCCAGCCCAGGTCCCACACCATACCGGCGGCGTAGCCGCCGGCCAGACCGGTGCCCATCGCCGCCATCATAGCGGCCATCGCCGCGGCCATGCCCGTAGGGCCGTATGCCGAGACGCGGCGCGTGGTGTAGATGGCGAGAGCGCCGGAGAGAGCGGCGATGACGGCTGGGAACGGGTCCACGCGCGGTACGACGATGCTAGCAGAGGAAGCGTCGGTGGGTGGTGGTGACGAGGGACGCGGCCGGCACGCTACCAACACGTAGTGGTGGGGCAGTCGCGGGCCGTTCCAGCTGGCTGGTGCGGGCATGGGCTAGCGGATCAGCACCACTCCGGCGATCAAGAGAACGGTGCCCAGCAGCCGTTGCGCCGATAAGGGCTCGCCGAGAAACAGCGCGGCCAGCACGAACGCGACGAGCGGTCCCAGCTCGATGAGTGGGAACACCCGTACATGGCCGGCACTTTAGCGTACTCGCGCACTCCTTCTTTCAGACGAATACGATGATGAACGGCATACGCTATGCGCTGCTCAGCGCCGTGACGGTCGCCGGCTTCGGTTTCGTGGACGGGTTCCTCGACCACGTGACCAATGCATTCGTCGGCCTCTACACGTTCGTGAGCGGCCAGGAAGCCGACCGCGTGGAGCGGGCGTTCCGCGTGCTGCCTCCCACCCTGCTCGTCGGCGACTTCTTCTACGAAGCCATGGGGATCCTGGAGTTTGCCGGCGCCGTCATCGCAGCGTACTACGCGTACCGGTTCCTGCGTGCCGTGGTCACGCAGCGCAGCGGTGCAGTCCGCCTGACGGCCACCCGGCCGATCGCCGCTAGGTCTTGAGGCGGCTGTCGAAGAAGGCGGCGAGAGCTGGAAGCCGAGCTGCTCCGCGATCTCCGGCGTCTCGTCAAACGGCGGGGCGTCACGCTGCCGCCGGCGCGTGTGTGTGCGCGAATGTTCATGGACGTCGCCTCCGAGCGGGCCAAAACCGGCTTGGCTCGCTCCCGGCTAGCGCTTGTAGAACTTGTCCAGCTCCACCTGCGTCAGCCGGTGCGCCTCCGCCAGGGCGTTCGGCAGCGGCACGCTGCCGTTGAACGCCTTCACCAGCTCCGCCTGCGCCACCGTGCGCCACTCCTGCCAGACCGCGTTCTCCCCCAGCGTGCCGGCGAAATCCAGGCTCTTGAGGAAGGCGCGCCGGTTCTTGGGCGGCGGCGGCGTGCCGGTCACCACCTCCTCGGCAGCTTTGCGGTTCATCGGCAGCCCCGTCCCGGCGCGCGCCCGCAGCGTCTGCTGGTCGGCCTGACTGTGCCACTTGACCCACTCCCAGCTCGCGGCTGACTGGGACGACCCCTTGCCGATCACCCAGGCGTTCGAGATCACCGTCGCCGCGCGGCCACCCGGCCCAGCGGGGATCAGCTCCACGTCGAACGGCAGGTCCTTGTAAGCAGGCCCGGCCATGGCGCCGTAGATGCCGAAGCTCATGGCGCAGCGGCCCTCGGAGGTGGCCGCCGGGGCAAAGGGGTACTTCGCCTGGTCGGCATAGGGCGGCGCCCATCCCTTTTCGGCGAAGGCCATCAGCGCCTGGTACGCCTGCAGCACGCGCGGTGCGTTGAACTGGCTCTTGCGCAGCGTATCGTCCAGCACGCTGGTCCCGAACAGCTTCGGAAAGAGGTACCAGCTGGTGGTGATGTAGTTGGGCTGGGCGTAGAACCCGAACTGCTTCTTCGACGGGTCCGTCAGCCGCCGCGCCGCCTCGCTCAGGTCGTCCAGCTTCCAGTCCGGGGTGGGCGGCTTCAGTCCCACCTCCGCGAACGCACTGGTGTTGTAGAAGAGCGTGGTCACCTGGAGGTCGCCAGCGACGCCCCAGATCTTGCCGTCGGGGTCCTTGGGCATCGCCACCGGGAACACGTCACTTTCCTTGAGGTCGCGCTTGACGAACGGCGTCAGGTCCTGGATCCACCCGTTGGGCCCCCACCCGGTGGCGCGCCCGTTCTCGCCGTACCACACGTCAGGCGCGCTGCCGGCCACCACCATCTCGGTGACCTTGTCGAGCGTCTGGGTCCAGGCGCCCTCGACCGTCTCGACGGTCAGCTTCGGAAACCTGGTTTTGAAGCCCTCCAGGATGGGCCGCGGATGCTGCTGCTCGCCACCGGTCAGCACCAGCGTCAGCTTGCCGCTGTGGTCGCCCGGCGACGTCACCGCCGCCTGAGGCGACGTGCCGCAGGCGGCGAGCACCGCCGGGACTATGGTGGAAAGAAGCGCGGTACGCCGGGTCGGCTGCATGTGGTTCTCCTCCGGGAGACGGCTGTCTCCCGGAGGTCACTATACGCCTGGTCCCCCTTCGGCGCCAGCGGCGAGAGCCTGCCAGCCTGCTTGTTACAGCACTCTAATAATGGAAAGCATGCCTCCCGGCTCCATACCCTTGTTGGCGACGTGGGAGAGGATGTGGCAGTGGAAGACCCACGTGCCGGGGTTGTCTGCAAGGAACTCCAGGTCAACGCGCTCGCCGGGGCCGAGTGTCACGGTGTCCTTCTCCAGCGGCGGGCCCTGTACCGGGCGGCCATCGGTGCCGATCACCTTGAAGTGGTAGCCGTGCAGGTGCATGGGGTGCAGCGCCTGCCCCAGGTTGATCAGGCGGATGCGCACGCGCTCGCCCAGCTTGACCTCGATGGGCTCGGTGGCGGGAAACGCCTTGCCGTTGATCGTGAAGTAGCCGTTGAACTCGTTGAGCACCTGGACCACGTCGCGGTCGAACGTCGCGTCACGCAGTGCCTCCGCGCTGCCGGGCTTGGGATCGATGATGATCACGCCGTGCTGTCCCGCGGGCTCCTGCACCACCGAGTTGTGGTGGGAGTGGTACATGTAGGTGCCTGCCGGGGAGGCGGTGAACTCATAGGCGAACGTCTCGCCCGGCTTCACGACGGGCTGCGTCACGTCGGGCACGCCATCCATGCCGTTGGGCAGCCGCGGGCCGTGGAAGTGGACCACGCTCGGCTCGGACAGCATGTTCTTGTAGTTGACACGGACCTTGTCCCCCTCCTGCACGCGCAGCAGCGGACCGGGCACCATGCCGTTGTAGGCCATGGCCTCCTCGAACACGCCCGGCAGCACCTCCCATTTCACCAGGCTGGAGGTGACGTCGAACACCTTCACGCCATCCTCGATGCGCGGCGCGAGCGGGACGTTGCCCTGCTTCTCGGTAGTGGCCACCGCTGCGTGCGAGGGGGCCGCCGCCTGCGCGCCGTGTGCGCCGTGTGCGCCGTGGCCTGCCTGGCCGGCCGCCGTGGTCACAGCCGCCGCGCCGGGAGCGCCATCCGCCACCACCAGCTTGCCCTGCATGCCGGCCTCCTTGTGGCCGGGGATGGAGCAGAAGAAGGTGTACGTGCCGGGCTTAGTGACTTGGAAGGTGCCCTCGCCCGCCTTCTTGGGGCCGGCATACGCCTTGCCGCGCAGTCCTTCTATGGTGAAGTCGTGCTCGATCACGCCCTGGTTGTCCAGCTTCACCGTCAGCGCGCCCGGCCCGGCCAGCTTGAGCTCCTTTGTGTTGAACTGCAGGTCGGTGCTGACGACGTTGAGCGTCTGCGCCTCGGCCTTCGCGCCGGGCGCGCTGATCTGGACTCCCGTGCCCAGTGGCCCGCGCGCCTGGAAGGGTGGCAACCCCGCGCTCGTGCGCGCCAGCGTCCAGCCTAGGCCCAGCGCAGCGATGAGCCCGAAGCCGGCGAATACGCCGGCGGCGCTCTGGCTCAGCAGCGGCGTCTCGCCCACTTTCGATTGCTCGTGGGCGGGGTAGCCATCGGGGGTGATTGCGACCATGTGCGTGTCTCCATTCTCCGTGTGGGGTCCCCGTGGGGGTCGCATCAAGTGTCTGTGCATGGGCGCAGATGGGCATCAGGGTTTTCCCCCAGTTCTCGGAGCACGGCAGCCGCGCTGGCATGACGGTGCATGGCGGACGCCAGATCGGGGTTTTCCCCGACGCGCGTGCATGTCAGCACATCGATACTTTGGGCAGGAGGAAACACCAATGGCACTTACTACTACCGATCCCAAGGTCATCCAGGACCCGCCGTTCGCCCGCTTCCTGTTCGGGAGCACGCTCATGGCGCCGGTGTGGCTGCTGCTGCGGCTGTACGTGGGCTACCAGTGGCTCACCAGTGGCTGGGGCAAGCTGCAGAATCCGAAGTGGGTGGAGACCGGCGAGGCGCTCAAGGGCTTCTGGGCCAACGCCGTGCGCATCCCGGAGGCGCCGGCCAAGCCCCCCATCACCTTTGATTGGTACCGCGGGTTCCTGCAGACGCTGCTCGACATGGAGGCGTACACCTGGTTCGCCAAGCTGATCGTGGCAGGCGAGGTGCTGGTGGGGATCGCGCTGATCCTGGGGCTGTTCACGGGCATCGCCGCCTTCTTCGGGGGCGTGTTGAACTGGAACTTCATGATGGCGGGCACCGCGTCTAGCAACCCGCTGCTGTTCGCGATCAGCGTGGGGCTCATCCTGGCGTGGAAGGTGGCGGGCTACTACGGCCTCGACCGCTTCGTGCTGCCCCTGCTCGGCACCCCCTGGCAGCCCGGCACGCTGGTCGCGCCCAACGAGACCCGCCGGTTCGGCACCGCACGCGCCACCCGCGCCACAACCGCCTGATCGGCGCTCCGCTCTCTCATAGCTCGTTGCTCGTAGAGGCCCGTCACCCGACGGGCCTCTGGTGATTCTGTCTATTCTCGCGGTACTCGGTACGCTACGCTTTCCCTGGTATGGCCGACGCGCGTCCGCAGCCGTCACACGGCCCGCTCGAGCGCCTCTACGCCGCTACCACTGCGCTGGGCGGCGCGATCGAGGACGAGAACCGCCTGCTCCAGCGCATCGTGGAGGAGCTGGCCGGGCTGGTGGATGCACGCTACGCCGCGCTCGGCATCCTCGGCCAGGACGGCACCCTGATCCAGTTCGAAACCATCGGGCTGACGCCGGCTGAGTTCGACACACTGAAGGACGATCCTCCGCACGGCCGCGGCATCCTGGGCGCACTGCTCCACGAGGGCAAGCCGCTGCGCCTGGACGACCTCACCGCCGACCCGCGCAGCGTCGGATTTCCGCCCGGCCACCCGCCTATGCGCACCTTCCTGGGTGTGCCACTGGTCATCGGCAACCGGGTGCTGGGCCGCCTCTACACCACCGAGAAGCGCGGCGGCCCCGGTGATCCTGGCGGCTCCGGCGTCCCTGGCTCTGCGTTCGTCCCGTTCACCGACGAGGACGAGATGCTGGCGCTTGGCTTCGCCGGCGCCGCTGCGGTGGCCATCCAGAGCGCGCGCCAGACGTCACAGCTGGTCCAGGCCGAGCGCCTGCGCGCCACGGGGGAGCTGGCCGTGGGCATCGCGCACGACTTCAACAACCTGCTGGCGACGATTCTTGGACGGACGGAGGTGTTGCTGGGGCAGGTGCGCGACCCGGAGCAGCGCGAGAGCCTGGAGGCGGTGCGCCGCGCCGCGCGCGATGGCGCCGCCACGGTCTCCCGCATGCGCGAGTACGGCCGGCCGGTGGACACCACCGAGTTCCGCCTGGTCGATCTGCCTGATGTGATCCAGGAGGCGGTACAGCTGTCTCGCCCGCGCTGGCAGGGTGAGGCGCAGCGGGGCGGCCGCACGATCGACGTGGACCTGCGGCTCTCGCGCACCTGGCCGGTGTTGGGTGACCCCGTGGCGCTGCGGGAAGTGCTGGTCAACCTGCTCTTCAACGCTACTGATGCCCTGCCCTACGGCGGGAGCATCGAGGTGGGGGCGCGCGACCTTCCAATTGTCGCAGCTAGTCCGGACGGCGTGCCTGTGCCTCAGCGGGTGGAGCTCTGGGTGCGCGACAGCGGCACGGGCATCCCGGAGGACGTGCAGGCGCGCATTTTCGAGCCTTTCTTCACTACTAAGGGGGCACAGGGCAGCGGCCTTGGGCTGCCAATGGTGCGCAAGGTGGTGGAGGCCCATGGCGGCTCGGTGTCCCTGGAGTCCGCGCACGGCGCCGGCACCACCTTCCGCATCGTCCTCCCCGCCGCCGCCGGGGAGGACGATGCCTCCGGCGGTGGTCGCGACGAAAGCGGCATCTCAGACGTCGATATCCCGCCCGCCACGATCGTGCTGGTGGATGACCAGCAGGACGTGCTGGACACCATGGGGATGCTGCTGCGCCGCGATGGGCATTATGTGCGCCCTTTCCACGATCCGGTGGCGGCGGTGGAGGCGATCAAAGCAGAGCGCCCCGACGTGGTGGTCACCGACCTCGGCATGCCGCGTATGAGCGGCTGGGCGCTGGCGCGTGAGGCGCGCGAGCGCTGGCCGGACCTGCCGGTGATTGTGCTCACCGGCTGGGGCCGCGACGTCACCGCGGCACAGCTGCGCCAGCACGGGGTGCTGACTGCTCTGGCCAAGCCGGCCGAGCTCGCCGACGTGCGCCGGGCGCTGGCGCGCGCGCTCAGACAGGCCGAGGAAACGCCTCTGCGGGTCCTGCTGGTGGACGACGCCGCCGCGTTCGCGTCGGTGCTCGCCGTGCTCATTGGACAGGACGGCCATACCGTGCGCCGCGCTGCTACGGCTGGGGAAGCGATCGCCGTCTTGGAGGGTGGCGAGCCGGTGGACCTGGTGATGCTGGACCTCAACCTGCCGGACCTGCCCAGCGCGCGGGTGCTGGCCGCCGCGCGCGCGCGCAGCAGCCCGCCGGTGGTCTGTGTTGCCAGTGGCAGTGCGCCCCACGCGATGCAGCGCGAGGCGCCGGGCGCCGATCTCTACGTGGAGAAGGCCTACGTGACCGAGCAGCTGGAGCAGATCCTGACAACGGCTACCCGCCGGAAGGCAGGCGTCTGATGGCCGGCGGTGATGGAGGCACGCGTAACACCAGTGGAGCGGCCGGTGCCGGCGACACTGGCGACGTGCTGCCTATGGACATCTTCCGGGACTTCCTGCGCCGCCTGCACGATGGTCCGCCCCAGCACGCGGCCGCGGTGAAGGTGGCGCTCGCGGTCTGGGAGGGCGCCCTCCGCCGTGGCGATACCGCCGGCGCCCAGGCGGCTACCCAGATGGTGCGTGACGAGATGAACCGCCTGGTGGAGAGCATCGTCACGCTCCAGTCCCACGGCCGCCGGCTCGCGGGTGAGGAGTGAGAGTGACTTCGAGTCCCCGCTATGGAGTTCCGCTGCCGGTTTCGGGCGTGAGGTAGCCTTCGCGCAGGGCATAGCGGACCAACTCGGCGCGAGTCTCCAGCCCTAGCTTGCCCATGATGTGGGAGCGGTGCGTCTCCACCGTTTTGACCGAGATGATCAGCTGCTCGGCGACCTCGGCGTTGGTATAGCCTTGCGCCACTAGCGACAGCACCTCACGTTCGCGCTCGGTCAGCGCCAGGAAGGCGGAGTGGGCGCGCTCCCCCGCGCGGCGCGCGCGGTGCACGAAGTCCGTGAGCAGGCGCGCCTCCATGGTGGGGTAGAGGAAGGGCTTGCCGCGCGCGGCGTCGCGGATGGCGCCCAGCAGGTGCTCGTCGGCGGTCTGCTTGAGCACGTAGCCCGCGCCGCCGTTCTGGATCACCTGGAAGAGGTAGGGCTCGCTGGCGTGCATAGTCAGGATCAGCACCGCCAGGTCCGGCGCCTCCTGCTTGATGCGCCGCAGCGCCTCGAGTCCGTTGAGCCGCGGCATGCCGATGTCCAGCACCACCACGTCCACGCCGCGCTGTTGCACCAGCGCGGACACCTGCTCTACCGCCGCCTGGCCGTCGCCTGCTTCCCCCACCACTTTCAGGTCGGGCTGGGCGTCGATCAGCATCCGCAGCCCGCTGCGTAGCACCGCGTGGTCGTCGGCCAGGAACACCCGCAGCGTCTGCGCTTCCATGCGCGAATGATAGGGACTGGGACGCCGGCGGCACATCGGGGTTTCCCCTGATGGGAGCGCGCCGCCCGGAGCGGGCGCAGCATCACGCCGCACTGGTGGGGGCGTGATCGGGCAGGGGCACGATGGCGCGCACGGTGGTCCCGCCACCGGGGGCAGACTCGATAGCCAGCCGTCCGCCGACAAGGCTGATGCGCTCCTGCGCGCCAAAGAGCCCAATGCCGGCGGAGAGACCGCTCGCTGCGTCCGGCGCGTCTGGCGCGTCTGGCGCGTCTGGCGCGTCTGGCGCCTCTCGGGCCTGTGGCCCTGATGGGCCGGCGTGTCCCGCGGCGGCCTGGTCGCTGGCACTCTTCGGCAGGGTCATGCCGCGGCCGTTGTCCTGCACCTCCACCACCAGCGCGCCATCGACGGTGGTGAGGGAGACGCGTACGGCCGACGCGGCGGCGTGCTTGGCGACGTTGACGAGTGCCTCCTGGACCATGCGGTAGAGCGCTATCTCGGTCGTGGGAGGGAGCACGGGCAGGGGTGGCCCGCCGTCCGGCTGCGTGCTGTAGGTCACCGGCACGCTTGTGCGGGCGCTCCACTCGTCCACGTAAGCGCGCAGCGCCGTCGCCAGCCCCAGGTCGTCCAGCATTCGCGGGCGCAGGTCCAGCGCCAGGACGCGCACGCCGTCCAGCGTGCTGCGCGCCAGCTCGGCCAGCTGGGCGGCCTGCGCGCGCAGCGCCGGCAGATCGGGCTGCGGCGCGCCCGCGGCGTCGCGGAAGAGGCGCAGCCCCAGCAGCAGCGTAGAGAGCTCCTGGCCCGTCTCGTCGTGCAGCTCGCGCGACAGGCGCAGGCGCTCTTCCTCCTGCGCCAGGAGTACCCGGTCGCTCAGCTCGCGCAGGCGCACGGAATACTCTTCCAGCTGCCGCGTGTGTACCTGGAGCGATTCAAGCATGGCATTAACGGTCTTCGCCAGCTGCTCGGTGTGTGGGTCGCGCACGGGGCCCAAGCGGACGCGCGCGTCCAGGTCTCCGGCGATGACGCGGCGGGCGGTGCGCTCCAGCAGTGCCAGCGGCGCGAAGGCTGCCCGCAGGACAAGCGCGTTCAGCGCCAGGGAGAGCGCCAATCCGGCGCCACCCATCAGCGCCATCATCTCGTAGTGGGTGCCGTGCGGCGACGCCTTGACGTGCTCGGCGGTCAGGTACGTGCCCGCGACGGCGCCGAGTGCCACAACGGCCCCATTGGCCACTAGGATCTTGGTGAACAGGGAGACGCCGAGCAGCCGGCCGAACAGGCGCTTCAGCCAAGGATGGAGCGGCCGGTCCAGTTGGTCCCGTGCAGTCATCGTCCGCGCAAGTGTGGCACGGCGGGTGCGCCCTCCCTATACGCGATAGCCTGGAACTGGTCCTCCAGCTGCGCCGTCTTGGGCTCCCACCCCTGGCGCACGATGAGCTTGCGGATCCTGGCGCGCTCGCGGTGGTCGCCGTTGTCGCCCAGGAGGAGGTACGTCTCCAGCAGCAGCGCGTGCTGGTCTTCCTCAGAGGTCCACTCATGGATGAACTCGCGCATGGGCGAGAGCGCGCCGCGGTAGACGCGGTCCAGCCCGGCGGTGAACCAGGGCAGGTTCACCTCGGTGAGCAGCGCGGTCTCTACCGCCAGGTACGTCGCGGCGGACAGCCTGGGCAGCGACTGCGGGTCCGCCCGCAGCTCGTCGAGCGGCAGGTACTCGGTGTAGGCCCAGTCGATAGCGGCGGCACGCTCCTTGTGCTGGTCGTAGAGCGCGCGCAGCTTGGGCTCGAGCGCTGGGATGAGGTGCGCTGTGGACAACGGTGGAGCTCCCCTGCGCGGCGTGATTCGGGCCGGCAGCGGGCGCACGATGCCCCGCGGCCATACCGCACCGCCAACACTACGCCCGCCGGCCGGGCGAGCCATCGGGGAAACCCCTGACGCTGTCCGTGGTTCTACGGCTACGGTACGCCCTCACGTCGCGGCGCTGTGCTGACCACTCATCAGAGCACGCCCGCTTCGCGCCCACTCACTCCTCGGCAGACTCGCGGAATTCGGGGTTTTCCCTGATGTGCTGTCGCCTGAGTGGGCGCACACTCTAGTACTACAGCGACACTTCTCGAGTAGGGCCGCCCGGATCCTCGGGGTGGTTCCGCTCAAGTGCGTGGAGGATGCGCGGCCAGACGCCAGTCGCGTCCCAGCGGCGGAAGTACGTGTAGGCAGTGTGCCAAGAGCCGAAGCGCGCCGGCAGCGCCCGCCAGGAAGCGCCCGTCCGTACGAGCCAGAGGAGGCCGTCGACGATGGTCCGCTGGTCGCGCGGCCGGAGGGGAGGGCGACCAAGGCGCGGCGGGGGTGGGAGGAGGGCGCGCACCCGTGCCCACTGGCCGTCGGTTAGTTCTCCGTCGCCGGCCGGCTCAGCCAGTGGCGCCTGGGCCCGGAACGACGGGGCCACTGCCGGTGTGTCTGCCGGCTCAGGGCCGTCGCGCAGTCGGCGGGCGCGGCGGGCGATGTGGCAGCGCCGGGCGGTCGCCTGGTGCGCTCGGCGCCAGTGAGACCAGCGCAGGTGGAATGGGTAGCTGTCCGGTGGTCCGTGGAGCACCCGCAGCAGCCGCAGCAGCCGGCGCACTTCCGGCACGGTCAGTGGGAGCAGAACGCCGCCGGCGCCAGGCGCGGCGCCGCCCCTTTTTGCGTGGCCGTTTGGGGTACCGCTGCCTCGCTGCGGGTGACCGCCAGGTGCGCGTGTGCCAGGAGCGCGAGGGTGACGTGGCGGTGCCAGGCATCCCAGCCCCGCACTTCATATTCGCCTAGTCCCACTTCACCCTTCGCTTGCTCGAAGCCACACTCGATGGCCCACCGGCTTCCGGCGACCCGCACCAGGCCCTCGAGCGGTGTGGCGGCGGGGCCGTACGCCCGGAAGTACGCCAGCTCACGCGCGTCGCTCGCGCTGCGCCGCACGAGCAGCCAGCGCGCCATGCCTGCGGTGGCGTCTTCCTGGGTGCCGGCGAGGGGCACCGCCACCCAGTCGTACCAGCGCGGGCCCTGGCTGCCGTCGCCCGCGGAGTGGCGTGCCCACGCGGCAGCGGGAAGCGCCGCCGCCAGCCGGCCTGCCGGGCGTGGCCGCGCGCCGGTGGTCCCTGCTTCCTCGTCCACGCGCCCGTTCCCCGCCTGCTCCGTCACGCGGGCCGGCACCCACACTCGGTGCGTGTGCGGCACGGCGAGCACGTACGCCCGGCCCTGCTCCTCGAGCCACCGCCGCAGCGGACCGTCTGCTCCATACACTGCGTCGGCGGCCACCCACGCCGCTGGCACCTCCGCAGCGAACGCCCGCTGCAGCATGGCCTTCGCCAATGCCCCCTTCGTGGCGAAGCGCACATGCGGCGGGATGCGCGCCTCCTGGCGACGAGCGGCGTCCGCCGCCCAAACCCGCGGGAGGTAGAGCGCTCGGTCGAGAAAGGCGATCCCCTCCGGAGACGCATACGCTAGGAAGACGCCGATCTGGCAGTTCTCGATGCGACCGGCGGTGCCGCTGTACTGGCGCGCCACGCCCGCCGACTTGCTGCCCTTCTTCACGAATCCCGTCTCGTCCACCACCAGCACGGCCCCCGGGTCTCCCAGGCGCTCGACCACGTACTTCCGCAGGTCGTCCCGCACCGCACCGGCGTCCCACCGCGCTGCGTTGAGCAGCCGCTGCACCCCCTGCGGCCCACCCTCCCCCAGGTGTTCCGCCAGCTGCCACCCGTTCCGGCGCTCCAACGGCCCAGTGCGCCCCCCGACTCCGAGCCCGAGCAGGCCCTCCAGATAGCGGCGCGCCCGCACCCGCACCTCGGGCCGCCGAAACCGGCAGGCGATACGCGCGTGCAAGACACCCAGCCCACCGGCCCCACCAAGTGCTGCGTACTCCGTGCGCGCTCCCTCGCCCTCGATTACCCCTGCTGCGGTCATGGCACTCCTCCCCAGTAAGGGTGCCGCATCCACGAACAAAGTGTCGCTGTAGTACTAAGCAGCGGACCAGGCGGCGCACAGCGGTTCAAACTGGCGCAGCCATAGCGCTGGCGCCGGTCGTCCTCACGGCGCCGGCAGCATCCGTTGCTGCGGTGCTTCCAGCGGTATTCCCGGTGGCCGATCTTGAAGAGCAGCTACGGCGGCGCATCGTCGGCCAGGAGCACGTGCTCGCCGCCGTGGCCCGTGCTGTCCGCGGCTGGGTCTCTCCGAGCCGCGCCGAGGGGCCCGCTATGGGCTTCCTCTTCCTCGGCCCGGTGCACGTTGGCAAGACGCTGCTGGCGCGTTCCCTCGCGGAGCTGCTCTTCGGCTCCAAGGACGCGTTCACGCGATTGGACATGGGTGAGTACGCCGCGCGTGCGGTGGACGGTGATCTCACCGCGGCGGTGCGTAGCCGCCCGCGCCAGGTGGTTCTGCTGGACGAGGTTCACAAGGCCCGCCCCGACGCGCTGGACGTGTTGCGGCGGCTCTTGCGCGACGGCCAGCTGATGAGCGCCGGCGGACGCGTCGCCAGCTTTCGCGATACCCTGCTAGTGATGACGAGCACCACCAGCCCTGGCGGTCGGTCGCCTTCCTCGCTCTCGTCGCTTAGGGACGTAGCTGAAACCGTGACCTTTAGTCTCTTGACGGCGGCGCAGAACGACCGGGTAGCACAGATGATGAGGCGTCGCACGCCATGATCGCGGCCGGGGACCTCTCCATCGTTCTGCTCAGGGCCCGAGATCACCGTGTCTTCGGCGCCCTGGTAGACAGCCACTATGTGGCCGTGCGGCGCTACCTGACCCGGCTGGTGGGCGACGCCGACGTGGGCGCGGAGCTCGCGCAGGAGACGTTCCTCCGTGCGTACCTGGCGCTGCCGCGTCTGAGCCACGGTTCGGACGTCCCTGCCTGGCTCTTTCGCATCGCCACCAACCTCGCGCGTCAGCACTACCGGCGCCGGCAGCTGATCCACTGGTCACCTTTGCTGCCTTCCGCGTCGTCGCCGTCGGCGGTTGCCTCGCGAGCCGCTTGGTCCGAGACGCCACTGGCGTCGGGTCGCAGCCTGGAGGACGAGGTGGTGCGGCGCGACCAGGTTCAGCACGCGCTGGCGCAGCTGCCGCTTGCCCAGCGCAGCTGCCTGCTGCTCTACGCTTGGGCCGGGTACACCTGCGCCGAGATTGGCGAGATGGTCGGCAAGTCCGCCGATGCCGTCCGCATGCTCCTGGTCCGTGCGCGCCGCGGCTTCCGCGCCGCATATGAGGATCTTGGGTGGATCGATCCTGAATCGGGCGAGTCCTACGCCGGCAGTCCCGCCGGCATGTTGCCGGCGAGCGGCGATGGTTTCTCTACCCTCGGTAGAAGTGGCGCAGAGACGCTAGCTGCGGGAGACGCCGCGACGATGGACGAGGACCATGATCTGGCGGGTGACCTTTCTGGCGCCGTCGCACCTGGTGAGAGCTACCCCGCCTGCCCGAGTATCGAGGAAGAGTTGTCTTTCTTCCCGCGTGGCGATCTGCCGCGTGCGGTGTTCTCGGCACTCACGCGTCACCTGGCGCAGTGTGGACGCTGCCGCCGCGCCCTCACGGAGGTACAGGACACCTACCGCGCGCTCCAGCGCCACCTCTTCCTGGCCTGTGCGGACAGTGCCCCAGACGCGCCGGCCGCCGTCACCGCACACATCCGGAGCGCCGCGTTGCTTGCGGTGGCGCTGCCGGAACTAGACGAGGCCCCGGTCTACGTTGGAGCACCCAGGCCCCGGCCGTTCCGCTGAGCCCCACCGGCAGGGCCACCCAGGCCACCTCAGCGCTCCTGGCTCGCGACGTGCATTGGCCGCCCGCTGATGAGAAACGCACTCGCGCGCCTCACCCTCACCGCGGCGATGCTGCTCGTGCCGCTGCTGCCCTTCGGCGGTGTCCGCCCGGTCGCTGGGCAGTCCGATCCGCGTCTGTTCACAGAAACCGGCTACCGCGTGGAGGCGGACCAATTCTGGGATTTCTTCCAGCGCCGCGGCGGCGTCCGCACGTTCGGGTACCCCATTAGCAACGCGTTCCCGTTCCTTGGCTGCCTAAGCCAGTTCTTCCAGCGCGTCGTGGCGCAGCAGTGCGCTGGCGGCGGTGTGGCTACCCTCAACCTGCTTGACGGCGAGTTGCTGCCCTACACGCGCATCAACGGCAGCACCTTCCCCGCCGCCGATCCGGATGTGCTTCAGGGAGCTCCAGTTGCAGGCGAGCTAGACTACGCATCACGTGCCGTGGAGTTCGTGCGTGCCAATGCCCCCGATGAGTTTGAAGGCGAGCCGGTGGCATTCCTGGCCACCTTCCTGAGCACAGTTCAGCTGGAAGATGCGTTTCCCAACGGAGAAGGGAATCCCGCGCTACTGCCGCTGCTCAATCTTGAGTTGTGGGGACTACCCACTAGCCACCCGCAGCGCGACCCCGCTAACAGCGGCTTCATCTACCAGCGCTTCCAGCGCGGCATCATGCATTACGACACTGCCTGCGCCTGCACGCAAGGCTTGCTACTCGCCGACTATCTGAAGGCGATCGTCACCGGCGAGAACCTGCCGCAGGACCTGGAAGCGCAGGCGAGCGGCAGCAGCCTGTACCGTTCAGAGGGCCGCGGGGGTGTGCCTGGCACCGATTTCACAGGCGCCTTCCGCCCGCGCGGCGAGCGTCCCCCCTCCGCCGGCTCCCCAGTGTCTGCGGCTCCTGCGGCTCCTGCGGCTCCTGCGGCTCCTGCGGCTCCTGCGGCTCCTGCGGCTCCTGCGGCTCCTGCGGCTCCTGCACCAGCCCCTGCGTCACCACCCGTAGCCGCCCCGGCTTCGCCCGCGGTAGCCGCGGCCGCTACACCCACAGCCTTCGCCATCCGGCCACCACGCCCGGGTGGGCAGTTCGTCTACGGCACGCTGGTGGCAGACCTGGCCAACGCGCCGCGCGCCAAGGAGGCAGGCTTCACTCACATGTCCGGATACGTGGCCTGGCAGCGCGTGGAGCCGCGTAAGGGCGAGTTCCTCTTCAAGACCAAGAACCAGTACGGCCAGACCACCGCTAATGACCTGACCAACGTACTGGCTGCGGCGCGTGGAGCGGGACTGAAAGTGATCCTGCGACTGGACGAGCCGCCCGACTGGGCCGGCGGCGCCGTACATCGCGTCAGCCCTGCCGATCTCGAGAGCTACCTGTACGAAGTATTGCGCTACGCGCGTGAGTTCGCCCCGGGCACGGTTGAGTTCGTGGAGGTCTTCAATGAGCCCAATCTCCCCGCGGAGTGGGGCACTAGCCCCGTCGATCCCGCGGCGTATGTTCGGCAGCTCGTTGCTGCGAATCGGGGAGCCAAGCGCGGTGACTCCAGCGTAAAGGTGGTCTCCGCGGCCGTCTCGCAGCGCACTGGCGGGTTGTTCGGCACCATGGAAGATGTGGACTGGCTGGACGCCTTCTATCGGGCCGGCGCCAAGGATCACTTCGATGTGCTGGGTATGCACGGATACCTGGGTAACTTTCCCGCCGAGACCGGACATGAGTGCCTGCCGATGTGTTTCCGTGTGGTTGAGCTCTACCGAGCCATCATGGAGCGCAACGGCGACGGAGGCAAGCGCGCCCTCGTCACCGAGATGAGCACGCTCGAGCAGACTGCGCAACAGCAGGGACCGTACGAGTGGATGGAGCTCCCCGCCGATCGGCGTGCTGAATACCTTGTGAACGCGCTGCGGATCGCCAATGGCAACTACCCTTGGCTGCTCGGCGCCACTGTCTTCAACTTGGACTATGCCACCGTGACCTGGAACTCCCCCAGCGGCGCTCCTTACTGGTTCAGCTTGCTCAATCCGGACCGGTCTCCCCGCCAGGCGTACATCCGAATTCGTGACGCGCGGCGCAACGGCACGCTGTCATAGCCCAGCTTGCAGGGCTGCACGCGTAAGTGCCGTGCGTCACCCGGACGCTGCTGGGAGACCGGCCACCGCCACGTCTAGCCCTGCAAGCTCACGCAACGCCTCGTCCGGCACCTTGCCATCCACCGTCCACCCACGCGCGTCGTAATAGCCCCCGATCATCAGGTCCAGCTGTGCCCGGGTCAGGCGCTCGCCTGCGCCTGCACCGTCGGCCAGCGGCTCGTCGAGCACGCGCGGCGGCAGCGTGTCATCGGCGCGCGTCCAGCCTTCGCGTACGTTGAACAGCTTCTTCAAGAGGTTGATCCGCTTTCCCGCCTCGCGCAGGTCCTCGCCGCTGGTGGCCCAGCCGGTCACGTGCTCGTACAGCTCGGCCGCCTCCGCGTAGAAGTCTTCGAAGCACTTGCGGATGAACTTGCACACGATCAGCGAGTCCAGCACAGCGGCCCGGTCTTCCGAATCGGCCGCCATCTGCCCGCGGTCCAGCGCCGCTGTGAAGCGGTCCACCTCGCCGGAGAAATCCACCTCGTAGGAAGAGATGCGGTTGTGGCACGCGCCGCGTGGCGTGACTGCCAGACCCAGGGCCAGCGTCTTCAGGCCGCGCGGCTCGTAGCCCGGCAGCTCAAGCCCCTTGACGTGCATCGCCCACGCCTCGCTCCCACCGCCGAGCCGTGCAGCCGCGCGTCGGGACCCATCGGCCAGCAAGTCTCCCAATGCCCCACGACGGTGCGCGATAGCGTCGAGCAGTCCCGGCAGCGCCTCTGCGCCGCCGAAGCGCAGCGCGTCCGCGCCCTCCGGACCGCCGAGCAGGCCGCGCTCGGCGCTCTCCATGGCCCAAGCAATCGTGCCGCCCGCGCTGATCGTGTCCAGGCCAAGCTCGTCGCACTGCCGCGCCAGGCGCAGCACCACGTTCGGGTCGCCTACGCCGATCAGCGGGCCCAGCGCGAAGAGACTCTCGTACTCCAGGCGCGTCTGCACCTCAGGACCCGCGTCCATCGTCTTGTACAGGTGCTCGCAGCCGATGGTGCAGCTGGCGCAGCCCACGCGCTGGGCATGGTGCGTGCGCAGCAGCTCCTCGCCACTGAGCGCGTCTGAGCCTTCAAAGGTGGACGCGCTGAAGTTGCGCGCCGGCAGCACGCCCAGCCGGTCGAACACCAGCAGGTTGGCGGGAGTGCCGATCTGCCGGTACTTGGCCGTCGCCGGACCCTGGCTGCGCTCGATCAGTCGCCCATTGGCTGCTCGCAGCCGCTCCGGCTGCGCCACCCGCACTGGCTGTCGCCCTCTGACAGCGATAGCCTTGAGCCGCTTGCTGCCCATCACCGCGCCCGTGCCGCAGCGTCCGGCATGACGGCCGTCGTTGGAGATGGTGGCGTAGAGCACGCCGTGCTCCCCGGCCGGCCCGATCACCGCGGTGCGCGCGCCGGCCAGCCCGCGCCCCGCCAGCTCCCCTCGTACTGCGCGCTCGGTCGGCCATGTCCCCAGTCCCAGCAGGTGTGACGCGTCGCGCAGCGCCACCGGCTGCGACAGGTCGTCGGTCACCACCAGGTACTGCCACCCGGCGCACGCGCCGCTGATGACCAGTGCGTCGTACCCGGTGCGCTTCAGCTCCAGCGCCAGGTGACTGCTGGAGAGTGAGTCGCCGATGAACCCCGTCAGTGGCGACTTAGCCAGCACGGCGTACTTGGCCGTCGTCGTCACCGCCGTCCCCACCAGCGGACTGGTGACGAACAGCAGTGGCGCCTCGGCCGCCAGCGGATCGACACCTGGCGGGCAGTAGCGCAGCAGCAAGTACGTGCCCAGGCCGACGCCGCCCAGCGTCAGACGCAGTGCCTCCGGCTCGATCTGCTCCGCCCACGCTTCACCGCGCGCCAGGTCCACCCGCAGCAGCCGCCCGGTGTAGCCGGATAGCTCCGTCACAGTGCCTGGTGCACGTGCGCCGTGCAGGCGGCGATGTCGGGCTCGGAGAGGCTATGCATCACCAATCCATTTGCATATCCGGACGCGCGGAGCAGGCGCAGGTAGGTGGGGTAGTCGAGCAGTCCCTGACCGGCCGGGGCGTAGCGGCAGTGGGAGCTTCCCTCCGGCGGCGCGATCACGTCCTTGGCGTGCGCCAGCGCGATGTACGGCCCGAGCCGCCGGAACCCCTCTTCGAGCATTTCACGCATGCGCGGCAGGTCACGCGGGTAGAAGAAGTTCGCCGGGTCGAAGGTCACCCGCACCGCCACTGAGCCAACTGTCTCGATCAGGCGCTGCGCCTTCTCCAGCGTGTCCACCACGTTTGCCGTCTCCGGCTCGAACGCCATCACCACTCCCGCCCGCTCCGCCGCGCGTGCCATCTCGCCGGTGCGCTCCAGCAGCTCGTCCCACGCCGCCGCGGTCTGGTTGTCGGGGTGGGCGCGCCACATGGAGTCCTCGTTACGCGTGCCGGTGCAGGTGGTCACCACGCGCGTCTCCAGCCATTCGCACGCGTCACACAGCCGCGCGAAGCGCTGCATGTTGTCGTCCAGTCGCGCCCGGTCCTCGTCGAGCACGTTGAAGGTGCCCGAGACGGCCGCGATGCGCACACCGGCCGCGCGGAACACGCCGGCGATTCGCCGCGCGTCGATCTCGGCGAGCCGCTCGGGCAGCGGCTCCAGGCCGGCAGATTCCAGGCTGAGCTGCACACACGTCAGTCCGTGGTCACGGATCGCACGAGCGACCTCTTCGACAGTCGGTCGCTCCACGTGCCGCGTCATGATGCCCAGGTCGAGCTGGGGAGCTGCTTCCGGTGCCGGTGATGGTGCCGCTGCCATGGCGCTCACTGTACAACTGATGGCAGCGTGATCCGCACAGTCGCCGCCACCCGCTATGTCATGCCCTTCCGGCAGGGCGGTTCCATGCCCGGCCTGGTCGAAGCCGACGACGATGGCCTCTACGTGCTCAAGTTCCGAGGCGCGGGCCAGGGCGTGCGCGCCCTGATCGCGGAGCTGGTGTCGGGGGAGATCGCCCGCGCGCTGGCGCCGGTGGGGCTGCGCGTGCCGGAGATCGTCTACGTTGAGCTGGACCCTGTATTGGGCAGGTCCGAGCCCGACTACGAGATCCGCAAGCTGATCGAAGCGAGCGAAGGTCTCAACGCCGGCCTAGACTTCCTGCCGGGCGCGCTCGGGTTCGATCCGCTGGTGTCGCCACCCGATCCGGACCTGGCGGCGGCAATCGTCTGGTTGGACGCGTACGTCACCAACGTCGACCGGACGCCGCGCAACGTCAACTTGCTGACCTGGCACCGCCACCTCTGGCTCATCGACCACGGCGCGGCGCTCTACTTCCACCATGGCGGCGGGCCGTACACCGAGGCGGCGCGTAACGCATTCCCGCAGGTCGCCGACCACGTCTTGCTGCCCTACACCACGCCGGAGGCGCTGCGGCGGGCCGACGCTGCGTGCGCGACGCTGCTCACGTCGGAGGTGATCCACGGCATCGTCGCGCTGATCCCGGACACCTGGCTGGACGACCCTGCCTTTGCCACACCCGACGATCACCGCGCCGCGTACGCCACCTACTTGCTGGACCGCCTCACGCCGTCGCGTCCGTTCTTGGACCCAGCGTTAATCGCCCGCGGCACCCAGGAAGAGGGGGGCGCCTGAGATGGCAGAGACCTCCGACGCGCCGGAAGCATCTTCGTCAGCGGCGGCGACGCCGGCGGCGGATGGGCCGCCCCGTGCCACGTTCGACTACGCGATCGTGCGGGTCGCGCCGCGGGTGGAGCGCGAGGAGTTTGTCAACGCAGGCATCATCCTCTTCTGCCGCACGCGCGACTTCCTGGAAGCACGGCTTGCGCTGGACTCGGCGCGCCTGGCCGTGCTCGCGCCGGACCTCGACGTAACGGACGTGGAGCGCCACCTGGCTAGTATCCCGCGCGTGTGCGCCGGCGGCCCAGGCACCGGAGCCATTGGCCGGCTCACGCAGTCGCAGCGGTTCAACTGGCTCGTCGCTCCGCGCAACACCGTCATTCAGACTTCTCCCGTCCATGCTGGCCTATGCACCGATCCCGCGGTGGCGCTGGAGCGTCTGGTCCATCGTCTGGTGTCTCGCTGACGCCGCCCGGCTTTGTACAGTCGCCTCGGCCATGACGCGTCCATGAGGAGGAACAAGTAAGCGTGCCGCCTACATCGCCACAGTTCGGTTTCTGCGTCCCCATGTTCGCCATGCCCGGCGCGGGGTTTTTCCGCACCCCGGCGTGGACCGACCTTGACCCGCCGGCGACGGTGGACGCGTGCGTCGAGGCCGAGCGGCTCGGCTACGACTCGGTCTGGGTGGCCGACCACCTGATCCACGGCCACGACGGCGGCATTCTGGAGGGCTGGACCACGCTGTGCGTCATCGCCGGGCGGACGCAGCGCGTGCGCCTGGGCACCATCCACATGGCGCAGGCGCTGCGGCCGCCGTCCATGGGCGCCAAGATCAGCGCGACGCTGGACGCGCTCTCGGGCGGCCGCTTCATCATGTTCTACGACTGGGGTGGCGAGGCCGAGGCGGCTGCGTACGGGCTGCCGTACCCGCCCGAGGACGAGCGCGTGGACCGGTTGGACGAGGGCATCCGCCTGATCAAGGAGCTCTGGCAGGCCGACGAGCCGCTGGACTTCGAGGGCCGCTTCTACGCCACCAAAGGCGCCATCTGCCGTCCCAAGCCGCTCCAGCGCCCGCATCCTCCCATCTGGATCGGCGAGGCGCGCAACGATGCGTGGCTGGACATGGTCGCGCGCCACGCCGACGGCTGGAACAGCGTCCCCGCCAGCCCTGAGCGTCTATCCGGCAAGATCGACCAGCTGCGCGCGGCGTGCGCCCGCGCCGGACGCGACGCGTCGGAGATCGAGCTTTCCCTCGAAGTGCAGATCCTGATCGCTCCTACCGAGGCGGAAGCGCGGGCGCAGGCGCGGCGCATTGCGGACCTGCCGGCCGCGCCTCGCCGCACAGGGCGTCGCAACGAGGCGCTGCTCGAATCGCTGCGTTCCGACGACACGCGCCCGCTCGCCGAGCTGCTGCCCGACTGGCTGGTGGGGTCCCCTGATGCGGTGCTTGCGCAGGTGCAGGCGTACGTCGATCTAGGGGTGAGCCACTTCATGCTCTGGTTCCTGGACTTCCCCTCGCTGGACGGCATGCGCCTCTTTGCCGAGCACGTCGCCCCCCGGCTCCGCCGACCGTAGCCGCACAATCACGCCCCTGCGCCCCGCTGCCGCGCTGAGGCCCTCTCCTATGGGAGAGGGTGGCCGAAGGCCGGGTGAGGTCTCTAAGGACACACAATGACCACCACGCACCAGAAGCCCGTCGTCGTCATCACCTTCTCCGAGCGTCTACGTCCCAGCTACCTGGCAGAGGCGGACCTGGCGCGCCTGAGCGCGTTTGCCGAGCCGGTGTGGGTGCCGTGCCCCACGCCCGAGCGGCCGTCGGGGGACCGCCCTCGCTCTCAGGATGCTGCCAGCCGGCGGGCGGATGGGCGCGGCCCGGCACCCATCCCACCGACCCAGGAGCTGCTGGACGCGCTGCCCCATGCCGATGCGCTGGTGGTGTGCACCGGCGCGCCCATGGTGGACGCCACCTTGCTGGCGCACGCGCCAAAGCTGCGGCTGGTAGGTGAGCTGGAGGGCGACCGCTTCGCCGGGCGCATCGACGTGGACGCGTGCCAGGCGCGTGGCATCACCGTAGTGGATACGACCAACGGCTCGTCGTACCCGGTCTCCGAGTGGGCGCTGGCGATGATGCTGATCGCCCTGCGCAACGCGGGGCACGAGTTCCGGCGCATGCTTGACGGCGAGACCGGGCAGGACCGTGACCAACCCGGCTACAACCACGGCGAGCTGACCGGCAAGCGGGTCGGGTTGATCGGGTGCGGCCACATCGGCCGGCGTCTGTTGGAGTTCTTGCGTCCCTTCAAGTGCGAGGTGCGTGTCCACGACCCCTACTTGGCGCCAGAGGTGGCGGACATCTTTGACTTCATCCACACGTCCCTGGAGAACGTCTTCCGCCAGTCACAGGTGGTGATCTGCCTGGCGCCGCTGACTCCCAAGACGCGCGGCATGATCGGCGCGCAAGAGCTGGATTGGCTGCAGCCCAACGCCGCCTTCGTGAACGTCTCGCGTGGCCCCATCGTCGACTCCGCGGCGCTGGTCGCGAGACTCAAGCGCGGTGACGGCGTGCGCGCCGCGTTGGACGTGTTCGACCCAGAGCCGATCCCGGCGGAGGGGCCGCTGGCGGAGATCCGCCGTCTGCCCAACGTGTTCCTCACGCCGCACATAGCCGGCTCAAACGGCGAGTCGCGCCCACGCTTCTTCGAGCTGATGGTAGACGAGCTCGATCGCTTCGTCCACGGCCACCACCCTCGCTACGTCCTCAATGACCGCACGCTCGCCAACCGCCGCGGGCTCTGATCTCGCACGTGCGGGTGCACGATCGCGTGATACAGGATATGATGGTGCCGCGGCTGGGTGTGCCGCAGCAATGGGATACGAGAAGGGATACGACGCATGGAGCGACATGTTGCCTTGACCCAGAAACCCGGAGCGGTTTCGCGGCGCGGGATGCTGGGGTTGGGCGCCACCGCGCTGGCGGCGGGACCGATGGGGGCGCTGATCGGCTGCGCCGCGGGAGGCGGCGGGCAGGCGCCCAGCGCTTCACAGCAGCCGGTGTCGCTGCGCTTCGTGCCCGCGGGGTTCCACGCTGACCTCGACCAGATCGTGGTCGACCAGTACAAGGCCGAGAACCCGCACGTCAGCATCAACTTCGAGCCGATCCCCACCGCCTACGTGGACAAGATCACGGCGCTGCAGGCGGCCGGCGACCTGCCCGACGTGATCTACGTGGCCGACGCGCACGTCAAGCCGTTCGCCGCCAACAAGATTGCGGCAGATATGGAGAAGCTGGCCGCCAAGGACAAGTCCTCTCAGGCGCTGCTCAAGGACGTGTATCCCAACATGCTCGAGCTGGGGCGCGTCAAGTCCATCCCTGGCCTGTACATGCTGCCGTGGGCGCTTGATGTCCTGGTGATGTACTACAACAAGACCATGTTCCGGCAGGCCGGCGCTGAGCTGCCGAAGCCGACGTGGACCGTGGACGACATGATCACCGCGGCCAAGCGCCTCACTATCGACACCGGGGACCCCACCACCTCGCAGTACGGCCTGAACCTGGCCTGGACGGCGTGGTCCGAGTACGTGCCCTGGATGCGCGGCTACGGCGGCGACATGGTCGCGGCCGACGGCAAGAAGACCGCCATGGACTCATCGGGCTCCATCGACGGTATCGAGGCAATGGCGAGCCTGGTCACCAAGCACAAGGTGGCGCCGCCCATTGGGACCAACTTCGGCGGCAACGCCTTCCACCTGGGCAAGGTGGCCATGATGTTCTCCATCCGCAACGCGTCGGTCGCCACGCGCCGGGCGGTCAATACCAACTTCGAGTGGGACGTGGAGCTGCGCCCCGCCTTCCCCAAGAAGCGCGTCACCGGCATGGGCACCGCCGGTACGGGTGTCTCCACCCAGACCAAGAACCCCGACGCGGCGTTCAACCTGGCCAAGTACACCATCACGCCGCCGTCGCAGAAGATCTACGCCACCAGCTATGGTGCTATCCCGGTGCTGCAGTCGATGCGCAACGACCCGTCCTGGCGCAGCCTGCCCGCTCCGCCGGCCAACGCCGACACCTTCGTCAAGGCGGCCGACTACGGCACGCTGCCGCCGGACTTCCCGTTGTCGTGTGGCACCGTCTACGTCGGCGACCTCAACGTGCTGATGACTCAGACGCTGACCGACATCGTCAACGGCAAGATTGCCCCCGCCGCCGGCCTCCGCGCCGCCGCCACCACCGTCAACAACTGCATGGCGGCGGCTACCAGGTAGCCTCAGGCAAAGCCACACTCTTGCGCAGTCAGAAGTAGGGCAAGGGCTCGTCCCTTGCCGTGCGGCGGCACCAGACAAATCATCGCGCGGTAGGGGACAAGCCCCTACCCTACACTACAGCCGAGCCTCAGTCAGGTGGCTGCTACGCCTCCACCAGCGCCGTGTTCCGGCCGTCCTTCTCCACGCGCAGTTGTTTCGCGTGGTGCTGGGCCACGGTGCTGCGGTGGGCGATGCTGACGATCGTCGCGCCGGGGAGGCGCTGCTGGATTAGCTCGTAGAGCGACTTCTCGGACGGCTCGTCCAGTGCGGCGGTCGCCTCGTCCAGGAAGAGCCAGTCGGGCTTGTGCAGCAGCGCCCGCGCCAGCGCCACGCGCTGTTGCTCTCCCCCGCTCAGTAGCTGGCTCCAGTGCTCTGACTCGTCCAGCCGCTCGCCGAACCCAGCCAGCCCCACTGCGCCCAGCGCCTCGCGGATCTCGTCGTCGGTAAACGAGCCCGGTGCTGCCGGGAAGCTCACCGCGTCGCGCAGGCTGGCCACCGGGATGTAGGGCCGCTGCGGCAGGAACAGCATCTTCGCCTCCGCGGGCACCTCGATGCGCCCGCTGCCGTACGGCCAGATACCGGCGATGGCGCGGAACAGCGTGCTCTTGCCCGAGCCGGTCGGCCCCGTCACCAGCACCCGGTCCCCCGCGTCGATAGCGAACGTCGCGTCGGGCAGCACCACCCGCCCGTCCGGCAGCCCCAGGTCCACGTCCTGGCCGCGCACCGCCCCCGCGCCGTTGCGCACCACCTCGATCCCGGCAGCTGCCCCCGCGGTGAGCGCGTCCGCCTCGGAGACCGCAGCTGCGCCGCTGACGCCGGGCGCAGGCACCGCCGGCGCCACCGCCCCCTGCGCCCCATCGCCCACCACCGGCGTCGTCGCCTGGTGGGCGCGCAGCGCGTCCTGAAAGGTCAGCAGGCGGTCCACTGTGGCTTTCCAGGAAGCCAGACCGCTATAGCTGCTCACGAACCAAGACAGCGAGCCCTGTACCTGGCCGAAGGCGTTGCTGATCTGGAAGAGCACCCCCAGGGTGATCGCCCCCGCGAAATAGCGCGGCGCCGCCACCAGGATTGGGAAGATGATGGCAATCTGCGAGAAGCCCACGGTGAAGATCAGGAGCCGCATGCGCACCATCAAGAGCTGTAGGAAGTTGGCCCGCACGCGCTGGAACTGGCCCATCAGCCCCTGCCCCTCGTACGCCTCGCCGCGGTAGAGCGCCACGCCCTCGGCGTTCTCGCGCAGGCGCACCATTCCCACACGGAAGTCGGCCTCCACGCGCTCACGTATGAAGTTGAGCGGGATCAGCCGGCGGCCGACGAAGTAGGTCAGGATGCTGCCAACCAATGAATAGAGCACCGCGACCCAGACCATGTAGCCTGGAATCGAAACGTCGCTGCCGCCCATGGTGAACGCCAGTGGCCCGGAGATGCCCCACAGGATCGTGACGAACGAGAACAGCGTGACCGTCGAAGAAAGAAGGCCCAGCGAGAGGTCAAGCGTATTGGAGGTGAAGATGCGCAGATCGTCCGCGATGCGCTGGTCCGGGTTGTCGGTGCCTCTGTCCTGGACCTGCAGGCGGTAGTACGCCTGGTCCTGCAGCCATGCGGAGAGGAAGCGCGAGGTAAGCCACGTGCGCCAGCGGAGCTCCAGCCACTGCTGCCCAAACAGCTGGATGACCGCCACCGTGATATACACCGCCGCCAGGATGGCGAACTGCAAAAGCAGCGGTGCGAATGAGGCCAGGTCCTTGTTCTGCAGCGCCTCGTAGAACTCGCGGTTCCAGCTGTTCAGCCGTACATTGACGTAGACCAGTAAGAGCGACAGGACGATGGCCGTCAGAAGCAGGACCCACGCCCAGAACCGATCTTCGGAGCGCCAGTAAGGCGCCGCCAGCCGCCACACCCGCTTCAGGAGCGCCCCCGCTTCCGCAGGCCTACGTGCCATCGTTACAAGCTGCCTCCACAGCCTTGCCAGCGTAACACGTTACCCCCCACCGGCTCCATGAACGGACGAAAGCGCCGCTTGCGGCGCCAACCTCAGGCCACTACACTGCGCCACGGCCGGCAGTCGATACACGAACCAGCAGGAAGAGGAGCATCATCATGCTGACATTCAGCCCGGAGCAGCTGCACGCGGCGGCGAGCAAGATCTTTCGCGCGGCGGGGGCGGACGAGGAGAACACCAAGATCGTGGTCGATCACCTGATCGACGCGAACCTGACCGGGCATGACTCGCATGGCGTGATCCGCATCCCGAGCTATGTGCGCGCGATCAAGCAGGGGCAGCTCGCGCCTGCCGCCCGGCCAGCGGTGGTGCGCGAGACGGCGGCCATGACGCTGATCGACGCGCAGAACACGTTCGGCCAGGTGTCCGCGCTGTTTGCCACCGATGCGGTGGTGGCCAAGGCGCGCGAGCACGGCGTTGCGGTCGCCGGCACGTTCCACGGCAACCACATCGGACGCGTGGGCTACTACCCCACCCGTGCGGCTGCCCAGGGCGTGGCGCTGCTGGTCGCCTACGGCGCGCTCGGCCGCTCCGCCGTGCCGTTCGGCGGCCGCTCGGGGGCGCTGGGCACCAACCCGATCTCGTTCGGGTTCCCGGTGGAGGGGGACGAGCCGTTCCTGCTCGACTTCGCGACCACTGCTATCGCCGCCGGCAAGGTCTCTGTCGCACGCGACAAGCACGAGCAGCTGCCGCCCAATACCCTGCTGGACAAGGACGGCCAGCTAACCACAGACCCCAACGCCCTCTCCCAAGGCGGTGCGCTGCTGCCCTTCGGTGGGCACAAGGGCTACGCGCTCTCGGTCATGGCTACGCTGCTCTCCAGCGCCCTGGTGCGCGGCGGCGACGAAGCACCTCGTGAGCCCGCCCTGGGCGGCGAGGGCAGCGGAGGGAGCCAGGCCGGCGCGCGGCGAGGGCGCGCGTGACTTCTTCTGCGCCATCGACGCCGGTGTCTTTGGCCCTGGCGCACCCGCCGCGGGCGCTGACGTCTTCAACCGCGTGCGCTCGGTCCCGCCGGCAGAGGGCTTTCAGGAAGTGCTGATCCCCGGCGAGCCCGAGCGCCGCAGTGCCGCGCGTCGCCTCGTAGAGGGGATCCCCGTGGCCGACGATACCTGGCAAGCTGTCACAACCACCGCCGCCGAGCTCGGCGTCTCAGTTTGACAGGAGCTATGGGGGGACGCCCAGCGCACCACGCCGTGGTTGTCGAGCGCCTGCTGCAGCTTATACGGACGCTGCAGCACCTCGATGCCGACGACCCTGGCCTGGGCCTTGTTCTGCCTAGCCCAAGGTCTTCCGTCGCTGCGCCTCGCGTAGCGTGTCTTCGAACACGACTAGCTGATCTCGGAACGTGCTCAGCCGCGCGAACGACTGTGCGAGGGGTTCCATCAGCGCGACGGCGGCGCCGTAGTCACCCCGGTGAAACGCTCGCAGCCCCATAGCGAGCGGGATCACGACCTCAGACGTGATCGCTGCTTGCATTGTGTCTTGTTCTGTGGAGTCTTCGCGCAGCCGGTTTAGAAGAGACTCCAGGCCATTGTCGTCACCGGCGCCGATGAACGACATCGCGCGCCCCACCTGTTCCAGGGCTGACTTGGTGTCTAGCGTCAGCGCAACGTCGCGGAGCTCCTCCCATGGCAGGGTAGCGTTGCCCGCACCGCCGGACGTGCCGTAGCCATTGAGCTCCAGCATCCACAGCAGTGAGACGGCGCTGAAGAACGTCATCGGCAGCTCCGCTACACGTGGCCCAACGGCACGCATGTAAAGCTCCAGCGCCGCCGCCGGGCGTCCCAGCTCCATCTCCATGGACGCCAAATGCCACGAGTTGTGGGCGTGCAGCCCATGGGCAGGGTCGTCGTTCGCAAGGAAGCTGCGCATGAACGCGGCGCCTTCTTCCAACGCTCCAGAATCACCGGTGAGGTGCGCCATGGTGTGGGCCAGCATTGGACTGCGTGGGTTCAGCGCGAGCGCCCGATCGAGCAGCGGGCGTGCGGCCGCGTAGTCTCCCGTCCTCACGTGCGCAAAGGCAGCCTGCCCAAGCGCGACGGCATCTGCGGACGTTTGGAGATCGAGGTCACAGTCGGCGGTCTGCATTGGCGTCTCCTTCAGCCAACGTAACGGCCATGCGACAGTAACGGCCATGAGACTTGTCTTCATCTACGGGCCGCCCGGCGTTGGCAAGCTGACCGTCGCGCGTGAGCTCGCGGCGCTCACCGGCTTCAAGCTGTTCCACAACCACCTGACCGTCGTGTGTACCGCTGTCGCGTTTCTGCTCTTCTTCTCGCTACCCGACGTGGTGAGGACCGCGCCCAGCCATAGCGGCGACGCAGCAGTGAATTAACGAAATGGCCGCAGAGATATAATTGTGGCGTTGCGTTCGGAGCCGTGCGACGTAACAGTGTGAGTTGCGAGACATTTAGGCCCGCACCGTGAGGCTGTAGAGATGCGGATCCGTAGCAGTCCTTCGGGTCGGGTGGTCAGGGCGAGCAGCGGCGATGCCGAGTATTGGGCGTTTGTACCGAATCCACTGCCCCCTAGTGGTTTGTCACAGGGGTAGTGGGGTATTGGTCCCGCGGCGGTAGGGTTTTGGGTGAAGACCTATCGGGTCCGGCTGACGGACGAGGAGCGGCGGGCGCTAGAGG
>CADCTC010000215.1:2728-6824 GCA_902805635.1 uncultured Chloroflexota bacterium | reverse complement strand
GGGGCGCGCAGGAGCTCGACGACGCGCGGGACGAGTGTCATGTGGGCCCCGGACAGGATGGAGAGGCCGACGGCGTCGGCGTCCTCCTGGATGACCGTCTCCACGATCTGCTCCGGCGTCTGGTGCAGGCCGGTGTAGATGACCTCCATCCCCGCGTCGCGCAGCGCTCGGGCGATGATCTTCGCGCCCCGGTCGTGGCCGTCGAGTCCGGGCTTGGCGACGACGACGCGGATCTTCCTCTCGACGGCGGCCATGGCCGCCCCCAGCATATTCCGGCCCGCCGGTCGGGGCGGCGCCCCGGGTTCGGGGACCGCCGGTCCGTGGCGGCGCGCCCGAGCGCGGGCGAGCATGGCCGCGATCCCCACCGAAGGAGCGCTCCGCCATGCCGCCCGGCCGTCCCCTGCCCCGCACGAAGCTCGACCCACAGCGGGGCGGCGCCGCTCTGATGGGCAAGGCGGTAGGCCAGGTCCATGTCGCCGGCGAAGACGTTGGTGTCGAGGTTGAGCGGCTTGCCGGCGCCGGGCAGGTCCTTGAGGTCGCCGCGCACCTCGGCTTCGTGCACGGCGCGATCGACGCGGCCGGCACGGCCGTCCCACCACTCGCGCTTGCGCTGGTCGTCCTGCGGCGGGGCCATGGCCGTCGGGTGGTGCTCCTGTCCGAGCGTAGCACAGCCTCAACTGGCCGGCGGGAGCGGCGACGACACCTGGCGCGCATCCCGGGCGTAGGGTTCCTGCGCCCGGCTCGCTGGAGATGCACTTCCGGCGGCGCTCCGCCGGCAGTACTCCCCGTACTGTGCTCTGGCGCGAGACAGGTCTTCGGCAAGTTGCTCGGTCTGTGACGCTGGCGGATGAGGCCGGCAACCGCGCCGGCTACGGCTGACCGCTTAGCCGGTGCTCGATCTGGCGCGCCGCGGCTTTCCCCAGCCGCACCAGCTCGGCTTCGCGCGCGTCGTCGAGTGAGTACAGCGGAACCGTGATGCCAATCGTCGCTAGCAGCGTGCCATCCGCGTCGAAAATGGGGATGGCCACACCGGCCAGGTGTGGCGAGCGCTGGCCGCGGTTGACGGCGTAGCCGCGCGCGCGCGCTTCGTCCACTTCGCGCCACAAGGTGGCTTCGTCGGCGATCGTGTTCGGCGTGGACCGGGGAAGTCCCGTGGCGGCGATCAGGGCGCGGGCTTCTTCTCGCGGCATGTGGGCCAGGTGCAGCTTGCCGCGTCCCGTGGTGTGGAAGTTGGGTTCGCCCTGGGCCAGTCGTGGCTGCGCCACCACGTCGCGGCTGCCGGGAAAGCCCAGGATGCTCCAGATGCGACCGCCGCGCGCCACGGCCAGCGCTACCGCCTCGCCGGTGGACTCGGCCAGCGCGCGCACCTCTGGCTCGGCCGCCGCTGCCAGGGACGCCTCGCTGCGCATGGTGCGCGCCAGGTAGAGCACCTTTGGCCCCAGCCGGTAGACGCCGCGCTTGCCGTCCTGCGCCACCAGCCCGCCTCCGGCCAATGTTTGTAGCGTGCGGTAGGCGCCCGGCGTGCTCATGCCCACCTTGGCCGCGATCTCCTGAAGCTCCAGTCCTTGTGGCGCGGTCCCGAGCACGTCCAACACCTGCACCGCCCGCTCGACCGCGGCGAGCGGCTGTGGCCCACGCTCTTTATCGCGTATGCCAGCCGCGTCCGGCGGGCCGGCTGCGCTGCCACCCCTAGGAGTAGGGTAGGTGTCTGTGTCGCTCACGCGGTTCATACTGCCTAGTCTTGGTTTTCAGTGGTCCGTTTGCCAGGGGCTTGTCGGAGGATGTGGTTCGACAAGCTCACCACGAACGGGAACCCAGGCAGTCTCTCACGTTGCTCACGTCGCTCGCGGCGCGCACGGTCACGCTGGTACCAGGAGGCGCTCCTCCATCCGCTCCAGCACGCCCCGCACCTCCGCGAACGGCACCTGGTGCGGCAGCCGGTCGGTGCGCGCCGCCACGGACGCCAGCGTGCCCGCAGCCTGGCCCATGGTGACGGCGTTGCCGGTGACGCGGTAGCTGGAATGAGCGATGAAGTCGCCGCTGATGCAGCGACCGGCCAGGACCAACCCGTCGACGTCGCGTGCGATCAGCGCACGCAGCGGGATGTCGTAAGGCTGGGATTTGAGCGTCCGGTTGACCGACTCGGTGCTCTTGCCTCGCTCCGGATTGGTGGAGTGAACGTCCACTGGGAACGTCACGCGGCAGATCGCATCTTCGTGGCGGGCACCGGTGAGCAGGTCCTCTGTGGTCACGGTGTAGCGCCCGTGGATGCGCCGCGCCTCGCGCGCGCCGATTTGGGCGGCGGTGCTCACCAGCGCCACGTCGCTCCAGACGCCACCCAGAGAGCGCAGCCCGTCCACCATGTGATGCACTTCCGCGCGTGCGCGCAGCGTGGCGCGCGTGATCTGGTCGGCATCCATGGCCGAGACGCCGTACTCGTGGTTGGCCATCATGATGAACAGGCCGTTGCGGTCTTCGCTGCCGGGTGTTCCCTCTCGCACGCAGATCAGGGTGGGTGCGGAGTAGGATGGCGACACGCCCACGCGTTCCATCTCGTCTAGGAGCAGGCGCTTACCGTTCTCGTGGGTGGTGTACTGGCGCACCTGGTCGTACCGCAGGCCCGTCAGCACCGCGATGAGGCTCATCGGCTGGCACTCCCCTGTCTCGGGATGGCCGACGTCGAACCCACACCCGGCCTGGGCGGCGAGGTCGCCGTCGCCGGTGGTATCCACCAACACGCTGGCTGCCCACGCTTGCCGGCCCGACTTCGACTCGGTTACGGCCACGGCCAGCCGGTTCTGAGCATCGCGTGCCGCGGCTACCACGCGCGTGTGCAGGTGGATGGTGACGCCCGCCTCGAGGCACAACTCCTCCAGCAGGAGCTTCACCACCTCTGGATCAGCCGCGAACTTCTTCATGGGCCGCCAGGAGCCGGACGAGCGCCGCTCCAGCTCCATGATGATCTCGCGCATCACGCCCGGCTTGTCGGCCGGGTCGAGGATCCAGGAGAGGTTGCCCGCCGTCCACACGCCGCCGAGGCAGCCGTGCAGCTCGATCAGACGCGTCTTGGCCCCGCTGCGCGCGGCGGCCAGAGCCGCCGCAACGCCGGCAGGCCCGCCGCCGCATACCAGCACGTCGCGCCGCTCCACGACGGGGATCTCCCGCGCCGGCTCGGTGAATGAAGCGTCTCGCGATTGCGTGGTCACTACTTTGCCCTTGCCCAATGTTCGTCTACCCGCCGCTGGGCGAGCTCTTGCATCTGCGTGCTGGCGGTGCGGGGCGCGGTCTTGCCGTCGCGCACCTCGTTCATGATCGGCTGCAAGTCTTTGACGATCTGGTCGTGCACGGGCAGCCAGGTCCACGCCTCGTTCTTGGTCAGCATCTCCAAGACGACATTCCACTGCGGGTGCTGCTTGTAGACCGCGTTCTCGTTCAGCTTCTTCACCGGCGACGGCCGCAGCTGATCGACGACGAACGCGCCCGCCCCTTCTTCTTCCATGGAGAAGAACTGCACTGCCTTCCACGCCTGCTCCTGCACCTTGCTGGCTTTGGGCAGGCTGTAGGCCCAGCCGTCCCCGGCGCCGAAGCGCACGGCCTTGCCGGTGGCCGGTGGCGTGAGCATGATGCCGAGATCCAGGTTCTGCTGCTGTGCCTTGAAGGTGAACCACCACGGCGTGCCGCGCGACTCCATGGCCTGCTTGCCCAACGGCAGCGGGTGTGGGTTGCCGTGCTCCCTCTGGAACTGCGCGAGCGCGGGATAGCCGCCCAGCGCGCGGGTGGTATCCACCAGGTATTCCAGCGCCGCCACCGCTTCTGGCCGGTCCAGCTGCACCTTTTTGGCTGCTTTGTCTAGGAAGGATCCGCCTGCCAGCGCCAGCCAGTTGCTGGCGTAATGCTGGAAGGCGAACTCCATGTGTGCGGAGTAGCCGAGCTGGGTAATGGCGTCGCCGGTGCGCTGGGTGAGCTTGACCGCCTGCTCTCGCAGCTCATTCCAGGTCTTGGGCGGCGCCTTGTCGGGGTCCAGCCCGGCACGCTTGAAGAGGTCGCGGTTGTAGTAGATGAACTGCCAGTCACCGGCGGTGACCATCGGGAGTGT
>CADCTC010000215.1:0-2718 GCA_902805635.1 uncultured Chloroflexota bacterium | reverse complement strand
ACGCCTTGATCTCCGCTTCGTAGAAGAGCGCGTCGGTCACCTTGTCGCGGCGCGCCAGCTCACCGAGCGGCTGCAGGAACCCGAGCGGGCCGTACTGGGGCAGGTCGCGCCGGTTGATCATCAGCACGTCGGGCAGCCCGTCCGCGCTGGCCGCAGTGAGGATCTTCTCCACGCGTGGATCGATATCGAACACCTGGTGCTCAACGGTCACGCCCGGATAGCGCGCGCCAAAGCGCCGGCTCAGCTCGTCCATTAGCGGGATGCGCTGCCCCCCGAAGTGGTGCCACAGCGTCAGCCGGGCGGCCCGAGCGCCTTGCCTGCCCCGACTGCACCCCCGCCTGCGGGTGCTTCTCCTGCACCGCATGCCGCCAGCAGCGAGCCACCGCCCAACGTTGCCACCATCCCCAAGATGCTACGTCGAGAATGGATTACCGGCGAACTGAATTTTCTATAAGAAAATACAACTTTTCCCTACATCACTGCAGTGTAGCGCGGCACCGCGAGGCAAGCAAGCCGAGCTGCTAAGCGTCGGGTGTCCAGCCGGCGCGGCCACCGGACTCCACGAGGAAGGTCATGGCCTCCGCGTGCGCGATTAGCTGGGTGTCGAGCAGCGCGTCGGGAGAGTGGCGCGCTTCAACGCCCTGCCGGTTGGTGCCGGCGTAGCCGTGGGAGGGGCTCTCCAGCACCACGGAGAGCACACCGCTGTGCAGCCCCAGCACCGCGTCCAGGTTGTAGATGCTGCGCGGCGCCCGCGCCGGGTCGGCCTCCACCGCCTCGTCGGGTGACCCCTGCAGGCCGGCTCGCGTCAACGCGGTGTGCACCAGTGTGTAGAGCGCGTCGAAGGTCTCGGCGAGCCCCGGCTCGGTAAATGGCCGGTGCATACGGGCGTAGTAGTCGCGCGGCGCGACGCCGGTGTGCATGTTGAGCAGCAGGTCGGGCCTCTCGCGCGCGACGAAGTCGAGCAGCGCCTGCGTCTCAGGCTGGCGCGCGCCGAAGAAGTCGTCGTGCATCAGGTTCACGCCCGCGTCGTTTGGGTACCCGCCGGGGAACTGGGTCTGGGCGAAATCCAGGGGGATGTGGCGCTTGACGCCAGGCCAGCCGATGAGCGAGCCGTCTGGCCACGCACCGCAGTTGAAGTACTCGTGCACGTGGTTGCTGCGCCCCCTGAACGCCTCCATCTGGATAGGGACGCGCGCCCGCCCGTCGAGGTTGACCACCGGCACCAGCACCATGCGGTCAAGCCGCGCCGCCGTCGCCGTGATCCCGGGCCAGGCCTTGCCGCGCAGATCAGCTCCAGTCTCGAGTACGGCGATCAGGTTGACCAGGCCGACGATGCCTTCGAACTAGCCGCCATGGACGCCGCCGATCGACGTGTAGACCAGCTTCTTGTGGTTGGGGCCCCGGTAGGCGCCCACCGCGCGCTTGCCGAAGGCGCCCGCTCCGAGCGCACCGGAAAACGTGGTCGTGCCGTGCCCGGCGCGGGGGGCGCCGTAGCAGACTGCCTGGATGTCGCGGCCGCCGGCGGTGCGGCCGAGTGTCTCCACGCGCCCCCTGCCGCGCCGGGTTGCACCCGCGACGCCACTGGTGCTGGCGACGCCGGCGAATCGCTGACGCAGGAAGAGCAACACCCCATCCACGGTAGACACCCAGAAGTCCGGGATGTCCTCGGCCTCCACGAGGTGCTCGGCCGGGATGGCGAACGCCGGCGGCGTATCGCCGGCGTTGCTAGGTGTGCGGTGGCCCGCGCTCCCCACGGCGCTACTTCTTGGTGTCGGCGGCCATCTCCTCTTCGAGCGCCGCGTTGATCTTCGGCATGGCCTCCAGGACCACCGGCCGCACCTGGCCGCCGTCCACCCACACTGGGCGAATAGCCCGGTTGTACTCAGACTTGGCGCGCTGGCCGTAGGGCGTGGTGAAGGCGGGCCTGGCGTACTTATACGCGTCGATGTAGAGCTGCTTGTTCTTGGGCGGGCGCGTGTCCTTGAGGATCAAGTCGGCGGCGGCTTTGTGCACCGGCATGCCGTCGATCTGCATCTCCACGTAGGTCTTGGAGGCTTCCTCCGAAACCAGATAGCGCATGAAGGCCCAGGCCGCGTCGGGAGACTTGCTGCCGCTCCACATGGTGACGCCGGCGGTGGGGTTGGTGGCGAAGCGGCCCTTGGGCCCCTTGGGGATGGGCGCCACCTCCCACTCCATCTGCTGGAGGCCGGGCGACTGGCGCATCTGCGGCAGCAGGTACACAGATCCGAGCACCATCGCCACGCCGCCCGTAATGCCGAAGGCGTTGTTGCCGTAGGGGTTGCTGCCCTGCTGGCGGTCCGTCACCTCGGGCGCCACGGCGACCTTGTGCCGGTGGAGCAGGTCCACGAGGAACTGCATGCCCTCGATCGACTCGGGCCTGTCGAAGAGCGCCTTGTTGCCCTCGGCGTTGAAGAGGTCGCCGCCGGCGTTCCATAGCCACGGAGAGTAGATGTTCTCATGCAGGCGGGTCTCGAAGCCGACCTGCCCGAACGAGCCGTCGGCGGACGGGCGGGTGAGCGCCTTGGCGGCGTCCAGGAAGGTGTCGAAGGTCCAGGTGTCGTCGGGGACCTTGCGGCCGGCGCGCTCGAACAACGTCTTGTTGTAGTGCATGACGTAGGCGCCGAAGTTCACGGGCATGCCCGTCTGCTTGCCGCGGAACTTGTACGCGTTGATGACCGTATCGAAGTAGTCGGCGAT
>CADCTC010000214.1 GCA_902805635.1 uncultured Chloroflexota bacterium | reverse complement strand
AACGGCAGCAAGTAGCCGCCCTCGCCGCGATGTCAGCCGCACACAACGAAGCGGCCCAGTTCTCTTAAGCGGGGTCGCTGACTGAACGTGTCGGGACTGGCTGGAGAACACGTCCCGAGTCGTACGTGCTACGCGGGGTGCTGTTGGCAAGAAACGAGAGCCCGCGGCCCCCCGCGTACTTGAGCGACAGGCGATCGCTGCAGCGCGGCATGCCCAGGCGAAAGTCGTAGGCGGCGCGTGGGGCAGCCTGATCCCGTCTACCCTGGGCGGCACTCCTGTTCCGCTCTCGATCCTCATGCGACTGCTCCTTCCTGCGCGTGGTGCGGCTCCACTGCGCCGCCGGGGCCATGGCCCTCGTCCGTGTAGGCCTGCTCGAACAAGAGCGAGCAGGTCTCGTCCTCGTCATCGCTCTCCAGCGGCCACAGGTCGCCCGGGAACGTCTCGGGCCGCAGGGCCTCAAAGGTCGCGAAGACGTAGTACGGCCAGCGCTCCTCGGCCACGGCCTCACGCGCGACCCGGTGAAGGTGCCGCATCCGACCGCGCGAGCAGGCGAGCACCAGGACATCGAACTCGTCGTGGCCGCTGAAGCGCTCAAACAGACCCTGCGCCAGGAACGCCTCGAACGCAACCAACTTCCGCCTGAACCGGCGCAGCGGGAGCGTCCCGTTGTCGATCTCCACCACGCAGCACTGGACGTCGCCGTCGGGGTAGGTGAGCTCGGCATAGGCGTCTGGCAGGAACGGCAGCGGGAAGGGGGTGCCCGCCGGCTTCACGTGCAGGCGCCGGGAGCGCAGCGCCCGCTCGGGCAGCCACCGCCAGCCGGTGAGGCAGGTGGTGGGGACGTGCCGGTGCAGGTTGGCCCACAGCCGCGCCGCCTGCAGGTCGTGGTCGACCGCACGCACGTCCAGCCGGCCGATGCGCCGCTGCTGCACCACGTCGGCGGCGACGCCGAGCCGCGCCGTGAGCACCGGCACCGCCGCCCTGCCGATTGCGTAGAGCAGGGGCCGCCGCCCGCGCCGCCGGGTGGTGGGGACCTCCACCCGCTCGACGTACCCGGCGAGCCACAGCTGGCGCAGCCGGTCGTAGGCGCACGAGGAGTGCGAGCGCCGGTCAGCCGTCGGGGGGAAGAAGGCCAGCTCGACGATCTCGGCCGTCAGGAACCCCTGGTTGTAAATAGCCTCGAGCAGCGCTTCGTCGCGGCCGGTGAGCACGACGGACGCGCGTGAGGCAAGCGCGCGAGGTTCCGGGACGCAGCGCTCGAGGTGAGACCGCAGTGGGGATGGGGAACGGACCGACGAGCCGCGACTCATGAGCCGAGCTCCTGGGCCACGGCCAGTGAGGTGCAGCGGGGCGGGGTGGGGCCAGGCACCTGGTGCTGGACCTGAGCGTACCGGCGCCGAGCGGGGGAGTGATCCGCACAGGGTGAGATCAAAAGGGAGTGGCAGTCGGGGCGGCCGTGGCACCCGAGGCTCGACGGCGCACCCGGTGGATGGCCAGCGATCCCTGACCTGGGAGCGCAGGCTGCGGTGGCGCCGCCGGTGGCGGAACAACCGGGCGGAACGCTCTGCTCCGCCGGCCCGACTGGCTCGCTCGCGGCGCCGAGACGCCTCGTGGAACCACTGTCGGATGCGCCGGCGGTGCCCCACGGGGGACCGGCGATGCTGGGGAGAAGTGCGCGAGTTCGGACAGTGCGTGTGTCTGGCATGTGCCACCTCCAACGGGGGCGTGCTGGCCGGCCCACGGTGGGCCGTCACTCACCAGCACCACGACCCACCCTACTGGGATGACGCTTCGCCGCCGCTTCGCGGCGGGTAGACCTCCCGCTCGAAGTGCGCCTCCGGCTTCGTACCGTGACTTGGGCGGACGGGCCGGCTCCTCGCAACGGGCGGCTGGTCGAGTGGACGACCCAGTCATACGGCCCGAGGGCTGAGCCGGCCGATCGGGCATCAGCAAGGTGAAGACAAGCCGATGCAGATCCACCGAGAAGCCGCCGAGAAGCCGACGCGAAGCCGGGTGCGATTACCCCCCGCGCAGCCACGCTCCCGTGGCTGCAGCCCGGCACGCTGTGTGCCGGAATCGGGTTAACTGGAGCGCAGCGGGCGGCGTGCCGGATGCATAGTTCCGCCATGTAGCGCCCGCGAAGCGGCCGTTTCTTATCCTGGGAAGCGCCATGTACGACTACCGCAACCTACGCGCGCAGCCGCGTCCGCAGGACGCGTGGAGGTACTCGTGGGAGGATGACCAGCGGCCGCCGCAGAACCGACCGGCGCTGTTCCTCGTCCTCGCATTCGTCATCGCGCTCGGCCCTGTGCTGTACCGCTTTACGGGCCCGCCGCGGCTGCCCTTCCCGCTGCCGGCGCGCGTGCCGACGTGGCACGAGGTGTGGGCCGTCCTGACCGGACCGGGCCCGGACCTGACGGTGGAGCAGGTCGCGCCGTGGTTCTTCGCCGTCTGCTGGGCGTTCTGGGCGTGGAGCGTCTGGACGTTCGCGGTCGAGGCGGTGCTTACCATCGCTGAGCTCGTCACGCGCGGCGCCGCCTGGGTGCGCGGGCTGCGCGCGGCGTTCAACCGCGTCACGCTGCCCCAGATGCGGCGGCTGGCCAACGGGGCGATGGTGGCGACTGCGGTGGTGCAGCTCGCGTCCCGGCCGTCGGGCGCAGAGGCGTCCGGCAGCCGCCAGGAGGTCGCGGTGGTGACGGTCCCGGAGCGGAGTCCGCACGCCGCCGACACCCTTCCGCTCCAGTCGGCATCCGAGGCGCAGAGGGAGCACGCCAATTGGGGACCGGTCGCTCACTACACGGTGCGGCCAGGGGACAACCTATGGGAGATCGCCTCGCGCTTTTATGGGTCCGGGTGGGAGTTCACGCGGATCGCGGAAGCGAACGCGGGCAGGCGCATGCCCGACGGCTGGTGGTTCCGGCGGGCCGACGCCATCCGGCCGGGCTGGGAGCTCATCCTGCCGCTGCCCGCGACGCGGCTGGAGCAGCGGCTCGGGAGAACCGAGTACGTGATCCAGCCGGCCGAGACCCTGGCCGGCATAGCCGCCCGGCTGACCGGAGACGAGTTCCAGTGGGTCCAGCTGGTGCGCGCGAACCGGATCGAGGCGCCGGTGCACCCGGCATTCGTGGACGCGTCCACGCGAGCAGATTCGCTCTGGCCGTCGATGCGCCTCACCGTGCCGGACGCCATGCTGCCGCTGCTCACGGCCCAGTCGGGCAGCGCCACCAACCCGCCCGGCGTGGTCGCGATGGGAAGTCGCGGAGCGCTGCCGGTGGAGTGCACGGTGATACAGATCGCCGCCTCGCTAGCACCCGCAGCGGATGCCCGGGCGTTGGCCAGCACCACTGAGGGAAGGACGGAGACGGCGGCTCCCGCGAGCGCGCCGCCGGGTGAATCGGCTGCCAACCCAGCACGCGATCCGGCATCTGCGCCAGCCTCGGCCGGAACCAAGGGAGCACCACTCGGCGTTCCCAGCCCCACGGCCGTCCTGCTCGGCGCAGCGTTTGCGGCTGGCGCCATCACCGGCGGAGGAGCGGTCGCCGCACGCAAGCGCCTGCGCCGCGGCCTGGATGAGCCCCCGAGCCGGCGCTTGCGAGAGCCGTTCGGGCGCTCTTCAATTTGGACAGCCGAATTGGGTGGTAGCCCCACGACGGTCGACATCCCCGGCCATGCGCCGCTGCGCCTGGTCCCCACGCCGTTGCCTGCCGCAACCAGGGCTAGTGGCGCCGACGGCCCATCGGCGCTCCGCCCACGCCCGGACTGGGCGAGTGATCAGACGGCTTTCGCCCCACCGGGCGCCGCGCTCGAACGGGTAAGTTGGGACGATCCCGCTGCACTGCCCGCGGGTGCTGCGCCATCAACATTCAGCGACGTGGGACTTGCGGAGAGCCCGGCGTCACCCGCCCAGCCACCAGCAGAGTTGGCGGAGGCAGGCGAGCGCGAGCGGCCAGGAACGCAGGAGCTGCCGCGGGCGCAGCAGCCCGATCGGGAAGACGACCGGCCGCCGATCTGGCTGCGCTGCTTTGGCCCGCTACGCGTGACCGCCCGCACCGCAGCCGGCGAGCGCGAGCTGGGCGATCAGGCAGGCGGCGAGGCGCACCACAAACCGTGGTCCCTGCTGGTCTACCTCGCTTGCCGGCCCGGCGGCACGGCAACGGCAGACAGGCTGGTAGAGACGTTCTGGGGCGAGGTCGATAGCGGCGACGTCAACCGGTCGCTGCGCGTCACGCTCGCCCGGCTGCGCAAGCTCATCCGCGCCCAGGTGCCGGAGCTGCCCGCGGACGCCGACCTCGTGATCTCCGAGCGCGACGGCCGACGCAGGCTCGACCCGTGCTCCATCGGCTCGGACGTGCAGCGCTTCGCCGCCTTGTGTGAAGCGGCCGAGAAGCTGCCGCCGGAGCGGGCACGGCCGCTCTACGAAGAAGCGCTCGCGCTGTACCGCGGCGAGCTGCTCCAGGACGCGCCGTTCGTGTGGCTGGACGAACGCGAGCGGGACGGCCTCACGCTGCGGGAGCGCTACGCCGAAGCGCACCGGCGCGTCGCCAACGCGCTGGCGGCGGTCTACCGGCGGTCAGGGCGAGTGGACGAGGCCATCGCCCTCTACGAGTCGCTGCTGCGCGCCGAGCCCACCCTGCAGGACATTGCTCGGGACCTCTACCGATGCTACGAGAAAACCGGCGATCTGCCCGCGCTCCTGCGCGCGCACGCCCGCCTGCGGCAGGGGCTCCGTGACGTGTACGGGCCCGACCTCCCGGCTGGCGTGGACGCAGACGACCTGGCGCCCCAGCCGGAGACAGAGCGCGTGTTCCGGCAGGTGGAAGAGACGCTCCGGAAACGCCTGGGGGCAAGTGACTCGGACTACGGGCTGACGCGCCCGGGAGATCCAGCGGAACGCGCGGCGTAGCCTCCTGCGGCCGGAACAGAACGTGCCCTGGTACAGACGCACCCACACGCCATGACCACTGCCGCGCCGCGCTCGCCGGCCGGCAGCGAGCCGACGAAACCGCACTCTTCGAGGCCCGCGGTGCCGGCGCGCACGGAGGACCTCTCAGTGGCCGCCCCGGCCTCCGGAGGAGTTCGCGACGTCGTTGGGTGCTGGTAGGGTTGGTGGCCAATGCCCATCTGCCCCTGGTGTCAGCGTCCTGCATCCAAACGCGACGGCCGCGACGCTGCCGGTCGCCAGCGCTCCGCCTGCCGCCCCTGCGGGCGGGACTTCACCGAGCACTCGGCTTCGGCCTTCGCAGGGTACCGCTGGCCGGCGGAGGTCATCTTGCTGGCGGTGCGCTGGTCCCTGAGCCACCCGCTCTCCGCCGCGAGCGTGATGGAGCTGCTCGCCGAGCGGGGCATCGACGTATCGAAGCGCACCGTGCTCCGGTGGGTCCAGACCTTCGGGCCACTGCTCGCGGCCGAGGTCCGCAAGCGCCGCCGCCCGCTGGGCACGAAGTGCTACGTCGATGAGGTCTTCTTTTTCAGGGGCAAGGACAAGCACTATCTGTATCGAGCCGTCGATGAGCACGGCCAGGTGGTGGACGTCCTGTTCCGTGAGCACCGGGACACGGAGTCCGCCATGGCGTTCTTCCGGCAGGCGCTGGCGCGCACCGGCTGGCGCCCGACCCAGGTGATCAGCGACCATCACCAGCCCTACGTCAGGGCGGTCCAGGAGGTGCTCCCAGAGGCCGAGCACCTCCGCACCGGCTTGCACCGCGCCAGAGGCGAGACGACCAAATCGGTCGAGCGTAGCCACGTCTTCGTCCGCGACCGGCTGCGCGGCGCGCGTGGCGTCAAGACGCTGGCCACGGGCCAGCGATTCTTCGAAGGGTTCGAAGCCGTGCACGCCCTGCGGCACGGCCACGCGTGTCTGGGCGCGCTGGTCCCGAGCTACGATTCGGCGGCAGCGGGTGTGCACGAGCGCGTCAGTGCGGTAGCGCGTGCGGTGACCGCGCTGGGCGCGTGCCTGGCGAAGACGCCGCGCCCGGCCGCCTGACCGCAGCGGCTCGGCTGGAGGGCCGCCGGCACGCCCCCGTCTGGTGCTGCGCCCGTGCCCGCCCGTGCCAGCCACGCCTCCGCCGGCGAGCGCCGCACGCCGGCCCCTACCCCAGCACCGACGAACGTCGCGAAATCCTCCTCTGGGAGCGGCTGATCGCGTGGCGGCGTGCGGACTAGCGCCGCAGTGGCGTGCGTCGGGCGGGCCTAGAGGGCTCCGGTGAATGATGCCAGGGCGCAGACCACCAACCACACGACGACCGCACCCACGCCGCCGCACGCCGCCACTTCGCGCCACGATACCAACGTCATCATCAGAGAGCGAAACGGCGCGGCCGCGTCCGGCGTTTCCCGCGGGCGTGGCTGAGCAATCGTGGGGAGCCGCGTCTACGCGAGCGCGGGGCGGTCATCCGCTCGTGCACTGCAAGCGGGCTGCGCTACTGCTCCAGGTAGTCGAAGAGGCTGCGCCCGCGCCTGCGCGGAGACCTTGTAGCGCCACAGCAGCACCAGCACGATCACGACGGCGGCGACGGACAGCGCCAGCCACAGCGCGAGCGCAGCAGGGGTCACCACGTCCAACAACGCTACCACCGGTCCCAAGATGCCTGCCCGGCCGTCCAGCCGCCCTACCGGCGGGCGTCAGCGGCCGCGCAGGGCGCCACCTCTACCTGAGGAGGCGGCGATCCGCGCGCAAGGCGACTTCTTCCGGGGCGGCTAGCGGGGCAAGTAGTGGCGCGGGTCCTGGGGCTGCCCGGCACTGCGGACCTCGAAGTGCAGGTGCGGCCCGGTGGTGAGGCCGGTCACGCCGATGAAGCCGACGACCTGCCCGCGCCTGACCACCTGCCCCGGGACGACCGGGGGCGGGGCCACCTGGTCGTCGAGGT
>CADCTC010000213.1 GCA_902805635.1 uncultured Chloroflexota bacterium | reverse complement strand
TCTTCGCCCGCTCGTGGACTGAAGGCCAGCCCGCCCGCCAGGTGATCCCGGAAGTCCAGAAGGAGCTCGAGCGCGTGCTCGCCGAGGCCAGGCGCTGATGGCCGCCGATCCCTCGTCCTCGCCGGTGCCGGCCGCGCCACAGCCCACGCTCGCCGCCGGCGTTGCCCGCGTCGTCATCACGCCGCCTGTTGGTATCCATCTCACCGGCTACGCCGGCCGGCCGCCGTCCATCGGCATCCACGACGACCTGACCGCTACCGCGCTGGTCCTCGCCGAGCGCGGCGCGGACGGCCAGGATCCACCCGCCGCCGGGCGAGTTGCCCTGCTCGCGCTGGACGTGCTCTACCTGCCGCCGGGCCAGCTGCGCAAGATCAAGCAGCGCATCGCCGAGGCATCCGGCATCCCCGCCGAGCGCATCCTCATCAACTGCTCGCACACCCACTTCGGCCCGGTGATTGGCGAAGACCCCGACGACGCAAGCGGCGGCGACGGCCGCGAGCGCCAAGACCGCCGCGAGGAGGGACTGCGTGAGGGTGGCCAGGAGCTAGTGGCCGTCGCGTACCGTGAGGCGCTTGCCCACCACCTGGCCGGCCTCGTCGGGCTGGCGAACGAGCGCGTGCGCCCGGTCGCCCTCTCGGCCGGCCGCGGCAGTGTCAAGGTGGGTATCAACCGCCGCGAGTGGAAGGACGGCCGCGTCATCCTCGGCCAGAACCCGGAAGGCGTGCTGGACTCCGAGGTCATCGTCTGGCGCTTCGACGCTGCCGACGGCCCGCCAGTGGACCCCGGCGCTCCTCCCGGCTGGGTCCACCGCGCGCCGGAGCCTGTGGCGGTGGTCGTCAACTACGCCTGCCACGGCACCTCGCTCGCCTCGCGCATGCGCCTCATCTCTGCCGATTTCCCCGGTGTCATGCGCGAAGTGGTCGAGCGCCTGGTGGGCGGCACTGCGCTCTTCCTGCAGGGCGCCGCGGGCAACATCAACCCGGCGCTGGTTAACCGCCCGGCTGACGACGTGCCTGGGTGGGATCCCTGGGAGTCGCCACTCCGCTCCGGCCGCGCCCTGGGCGCCGAAGCCGTGCGCGTCGCGCTCCAGGCCACGCCAATCGCCGCCCTGCCGCTGCGCGTCGCGCGTGAAACGCTCGACCTGCCCGGCATGCTGCCCGTCTCCGTCGAAGCCGGCCGCGCCCGCATCGCCCAACTCGAAGCCGCCGCCGAGCGCCTGGCACAGCAGCCTGAGTCCCCCTCCACCGCGGGTCAGCGCCAGTGGAACGTGCGCACGCTGCGCCGCGCCCGGCGCGCGCTGGAGGCGCTGGAGGGCGGCGAGCCGCTGCCGCCCATAACCGGCGACGTGGCCGCCCTGCGCATCGGCGACGCCGCGCTCGCCACTAACCCCAGCGAGCTCTTCTGCGAGATCGGCATGGCTATCAAGCAGGCATCCCCCTTCCCCTACACCGCCGTCGCCGCCTACACCGATGGCGCCGTCGGTTACATCCCCACCCGCGCCGCCTATCCCGAAGGCGGCTACGAGGTGGACCGCGCCTGCCGCGTCAACCCCGAAGCTGGCGACATGGTCCACGACACCAGCCTCTCTCTGCTCCGCTCATTGCGTTAACTACGCCGGGCGGGCCACAGGGCGCCCATCCGCAGCCGAACGGCGGCGTAGGCGAACCCCGAGCTGAAGGTATCGACCAGCTGCACCGCCGTCGCCTGCGGATGGGCGCCTTCCAGGAGGCGCCGCGCGTGGAGAAGCGAAAACGCCACCGCGGACACCGCCGCGCCGGTGCGGGCGCCGCGGCCGGCGAGCACCGGCAGGAGCATGCCGCGCATCGCCCCCTCCTCGACGACGGCAACCAGCCCGGCCGCCGCGGCGACATTGAGACGATCATCGGGCAGCTTGCCCAGTGCTTCGAGAAGCTAGCTCAACCGCCATCCTCATGACCCTAAGTGTCTTCGCTCTCGTAGTAACTGCCCTCGGCGCATTCGTTGCTGTCCACAGTACCGCCGTCCAATGAGGCGCGATCCACTGGAAGAAGAGCCACCACGCAGCGTCACCCTGAGTGCGCCCGGGGTGACGCGCCGACCTGGTGGAAGGTTCGACACAATGCCAACGATGATTCAGTTTGGTAACGGCGCTTCTGCCCCACTTCACGACATCAATGCGGTCGTGCACGTGGTCGCCGCCCTGATCACCGGCGAAAACAAGCTTCCCGGCACGCCGCCCGACGTGGCGTTTGCCGTCGGCTCGACCTACCACGACCAGGCCGCGCAGGCGTTCTACGAGGACCTGATCCCCTATGCCGCCAGGGACAAGGCGCTCGACGTGAACGATGTGATCCCCTTCTGGCTGGAGGCGGGCAAGTTCCGCGGCAAGCGCGACCGGCACCGCGGTGGCCCAGGTGATCGACCGATGCCCGCTCCCCGCCTTCGCCATCTGAATCCAGACGTCCCGTGGCATGGTGGGTGATGGTGAGCACGGTATCTGCGGAGGCAGTGGCAAGCGAGCAGGGGTGGGTGACGGCGGGGGAGGCGAAAACGATGTGCCTGCGAAACGCGGGGCAGGTGGATAAGAGTGCGCTGCAGGGGGCGGGGTGGAGCGGGGCGGCCGCGGCGAAGTCCTCGACGCGGCCGCCCCGAGCGAGAGCGCTACTTGCCTCCGGCGCGGGGCAGGTCGAGTTGCGCCTGCAGCGGACCCATCATCGACGCGACGGTCGCGTCGACGCTCTTCTCGCCGGCCCAGAGGGGGGCGATCTCCTTTTGGAGCACGTTCTGGTAATCGAGCATCTTGTAGTTGTAGGGCAGGGCCAGCGGACCCGGGCCGCCATCGGCGTCCATGAAGTCTTTGAAGACCTTGAAGAGCGGCCGGCTCGAGAACTCGTTCCAGGAGTCCGGACGGGCGCCGGGGATGTTGGTCTCGGCGATCATCTCTACGCCTTGCTCCTTGCTGACCATGTGCTTCATCAGCGCCCAAGCAGCGTCGGGGTTTTTGCTCTTGCTGTAGATCGCCCACATGTCGACGTGCCCCTGCGAGCCGCGCTTGCCTCCCGGTCCCTTGGGGATAAGCACGGCGTCCATCTTGAAGCGGTCGGCGACCGCGGTCGCGTCTGCGCCGACCCACATGCCGCCGGTCCACATCGCGATGTCGCCGTTCTTGTGATCGACCTTGTCGGTGGGCAGCGGGTGCACCTTGTGCTTGTGGCGCAGGTCGAAGAGCCACTGGAGCGCCTGCTTCGCCGGCCCGCGGTCGATCGCGGGCTTCTTCCCCAGGAAGCCGGGATCCAGCATCTCACCGCCGAACGAGCGGATGAAGGACAGCAGCGGCGGGTAGCTCGTCTCGGTGTTGACGCCCCACGTGCCGGGCTTTGCCGCCATCACCTTGCGCGCGATATCCACGACGTCGTCGTAGGTGGAGGTCAAGGTGGGCGGCTTCACGCCCGCGGTCTCGAGCAGGTTGACGTTGTAGTACAGCCCAATGTGGCTGGGGTGGATCAGGTTCGGCAGGCCGAACAGCTTGTTGTCCACCATCTTGGCGGTATCGATCGCCCGCGGGAAGTGCTGCTTGAGATCGTATTTGTCCTTGGAGACGGTGGTATCGAGCTGTTGGAAGTGCCCCTGGGACGCGAGCTCGAAGTAGCTGCCGACGCCGGTGCTGGCCCAGACCACGTCGCCCAGATCACCGGCGGCGAGCATGGCGATCAGCTTGTCGTACCCGGAGTCCGGGATCATCTCGACGGTGATGTTCGGGTTCTGCCGCGTGAACTTCTGGCCACGCTCCGGGATGTACTTCTCGGTGCGGTGGTTGACGCGCAGCGTCAGTGGCTGCTTGGACTTGGATGCGTCAGTACTCGAGCTTGCCTGCGGTGTGCCCCCGCACGCCGCGGCGGCAAGGCCGACTAACCCCGCCGCGAGCCCGACGAATCCCTTCCGGGTGACAATTGCCATAGGAACCTCCCTCAAGACTAATTTGACTGCCTACGGCCTCACGATACACCGAGAGAGCGAGGCTGTCCATGGGCGCGGCTAAGGCCTGAGAGGCTCCAGGCCAGAGAGCTGATCTCTTCTCGCACTACGACCGTGAGCTGCGTGCTCGGGGATGGACCAAAGTGAACGAGGTTGCGATCACGGCTCTGGCGCCAGCGGGTGCTCTACGCCGCGCGCATGCGCCTGGAGCGCTACGTCGCGGTCAGCGTCAGCCCAACCGGCAGCGCCGCTCACTATCGCGCCAGCCTGGAGCACAGCAAGAGCCTAGACGCGGAGAACGGCCGCCCCTAAACCGAGGCGGCCGTTCCAGCTCTGCGCGTGGAGCGCAGCTCAGCGTCGGGGAGGAACGTCACAAACGCTGGACCGCAGTACGAAGAGAGGGTGGTGGCTCTGTCGTCATGTGGAGTCCCACTGTGTGGGCTCTCAGGGCCTAAAGGGTCCCAGGGCAGCCGGCGCGCTTGGTGGCCGCGGTGTGGAGGAGCGCTGGCGCGCCAAGGAGGCATTGCGCGACGAGACGGACACCCTTGAGACGATCAACCGGCTCGGACAGACCATCGTCGGCGAGCTGGACCAGGAAATCCTGGTGCAAGCCGTCACCGGAGTGGCGACGGAATTGACGGGCGCACAGTTCGGCGGCTTCCTTTACAATGTGCCTCCCTCAACTGAGAGGCTGTAGTTGCCGGCATGGCCAGGTGCGTGGCAGCAAACCTGCTGATACCCTTGCACGGTGCCAGCGGCAGTGAAGGGTATGCGGCGGCGCGAGATCTTGCTGGGTGCCGCGGCGGGTGTGGCGGGGGTAGGCTGCGCCCCCGGCCAGGACGGTGGAGCGGTGGGGGTAGCGGAGGTGTACGTGGGGTTGGCGCGGGCGCGCTCGGTGGCGGTGGTCGACGTCGCGTCGGATGAGGTGCGCAGGCGGATCCCGCTGACGGCGCTGGGGGAGCGGGGGCTCCCCTGGCAGATTGGGGTGGGGCCGGTGGGGAACGCGGCGGTGCTGCCACTCACCGTCTCGGCCGGCGTGGGGCCGCAGATCGGGGTCATCGGCGAAGCGGAGCAGGCGAGAGGTGGCGGGGCCGGTGGAAGACGGGAGCGTGCACGCACGTCACACGGGGGACGGTGCGAGGTGGTGGGCGTGGGCACCGGCGGGGCACGCACCCGAAGCGTGTCGTTCGCGGAGGCGGCGCAGGCGCTGACGGCGGACGCGCGGGGGCGCGCGTACGTCTTGGTGAGCGATGGCTGGGGGGGCTTGGGCGGCGGCGCCTCGTACGCGGCGGTGGTGGACCTGCGCTCTGGCGCGGTGCTGCGCCACCTGCCGGTGGCGGCGGCGGGCGAGATCGTCCTAGCGCTCCTGGCGGTGCCGGACGGCACCCGCTTGCTGGCCGCGGTGTGGACTCCGGAGCTTGCGGTAGGTTCGTGGCGCGCCGGCAGCGGACGGCTGGTGGCGCTGGACACGGCGACAGGGCAGCAGCGTGCGCGGGCAGTGTTGCCCGCGCACGCTGCGGTGACCGACCTGGCGGTGGGCGCGCTGCCGCCGGGCGCCGCGGGGGCGGGGGTGGCGGGTGAGCAGGCGGTCTACGCGGTGGTGGCCGAACCGGGCCCGGCGGTGGAGGAGGACGAGTGGTGGGCGCCCGGGACGGGGTTCTGGCTGACGGCTTTTGGCGCCGAGCGGCTGGACGAGGTGGGTACGTGGCCGCTGGACCAGCGACCGTCTGCGCTGGCGGTACTGCCCGACGGGCGGCGCGCATACCTGCTGGGCGGCGCGTACGCGGGACCGTGGCCCCGGCACCTGTCCAGCCTGGATCTGGCCGGTGGCGCGGTCACCCGCCGCTGGCCGCTGCCGGAGGGCGCGCGGGCGTTGGCGGTGAGCCCGGCGGGAAAGGCCTACGTGGCCGACGCCCTGGGCGACCGGCTGTGGCGCGTGGACACGCGCACCGACACGCTCCTGGGCAGCATCCCGATGCCGGGCGTGCCGCTGGCGGTCGCCGCGCGGCCGGGGTGAGCCGCGCGCACCGGTTGCTGCGTGTGGTGCGGCCGGTGTAGACGCCGCGCATCCGCGGCAGGGGCGTGGGATAGTCGCGGCCGCGGGTAGATGGCGGGAGCTACTCGGCGTCGGGCGGCTCTCCTGAGGTGTCACCAAGGGCGCCACCGAGCGCCCCGACGAGCGCGTCGCCCAACTCGCCGGCGAGTGACGAGGCAACATCAAGGAGGGCCGCGAGCGAGACGGGAACGTCGATCCTGCGGTAGAGGGCGATGCCGCCAATGGTCGTCTCGAAGACGAAGCGTTGCTCGACGCGCCGCCAGAACTCCGCCGCGCGCCCGGGGCGCTTGAGCTCGGACTGGACGCGGGCGACGTACTTGGGGCATCGGAGCGGATCATCCAGGAGGTCCATGACGCGCTCCAGGGCACCGGGGACTCGGTTGATCTCGGTCCAGCAGAGCTGCATGCTGCTGCTGCGCCGGCCGCTGAGGTAGTACAGGTCCGGCTGGGCACTGGCGGGTGATGGTGCCCCAGAAGACGTTGCGGGTGACATGGTCGCGCAGGTAGCCACAGAGCCGCTCGATGGCGTTCAGGTGCAGACTGTGGGTCGGCAGAGGCACCACCTCGAGACGGTCGCCGACGCGGGCGAGGAAGTCGCGCACCGCGCCTGGTTTTCGCTCCGGGCCGAGCCGCACTGCACCGGCCACCCTTGTCCATGCAGGCGCACGCGCCTCGGCTACCGTTCGGCCCCGGCAGTGGGCCACGGGTGCAGGGCCTTCTCTCCCAACACAGGGTCGGCACGCGTGCCGACCTAAGGGCAAAAGCAGGCTCCCTGCACCCCTCCCAGAGCGCTCGCGCGCTCCTCCCGAAGATACAAGGGCAAAACCCAATCCGTCTGTGAAACACGCCGGTGGCCCGGCGACTCGGGCCCTAACTGAG
>CADCTC010000212.1 GCA_902805635.1 uncultured Chloroflexota bacterium | reverse complement strand
CACGACTTGCTGTTGGGGTCCTTCACGATGCCCTGCGCTTCCCCCTGCAGGTCGATCCCCGTGGTCTGGCCAAACCCGAACTGCTTGACGTAACGGTAGAATTTCTCAGCACCGGTACGGAAGGCCACCCAGCTCGCGCCGATGTTGCTGCTCTTCTCCAGCAGCTGCGTCATGTTTGTGACGCCGTTGGCCTTGTGGTCCCAGTTGCGGATGGTGAAACCGCCGATGTTCAGGATCCCGCTGTCCTGGTAGGTAGTCTCCGGCGCCACCAGCTTCTCTTGGAGCGCCGCCGCCATGGTGATGACCTTGAACGTCGATCCGGGCTCGTACAGCAGCGTCACCGCCGGGTTGGCGAACAGCTCCGGGTGGTCGGCCGCGTCTTCGAAGACATTGGGATCGAACCCCGGCCGGCTGGCCATCGCAAGCACCGCCCCGGACTTGGGGTCCATCACGATCACCGTGCCGCCCGACGCCTGGTGCTGCACCACCGCGCGCTCCAACTCGCGCTCCGCGATGTACTGGATGGTGCGGTCGATCGTCAGCACCAGGTCCATACCGTCCTCGGGCGCCTGCCAGAAGCGTTCACCAAAGGCGATCTCGTTGCCCGCGGTGTCCCGCTGTGCCCGCAGCCGGCCCGGCTTGCCTCCGACCGGCCCGCCGGTGGAGCCGCCGTACTGCCCCTCCAGGCCATACCAGCCAGAGTTCTCGTTGTCAACGAACCCCAGCAGGTGCGCGGCCAGCGCGCCGCCGGGATAGGTACGCTGCGTCGTCGGCTCCAGGAAGATGCCGCCCAGCCGCAGCTTGGCGATCTGCTCGGACACGTCCGACGCCACCTTGCGCCCGCCCAGCAGGCGTACGTATGACTTCTGCTTGTCTGAGAGCACCGGGAGCAGCTGCTCTGGCGTCACGCCCAGCAGTGGCGCCAGCTTCGCTGCCACGTCTTCCGGCTTCTTGATCTGCGCCGGAACGGCGTACACGTAGTCCACGGCTACCGTGCCTGCGAGCAGGTCCTGATTAGCATCATAGATACTGCCGCGCTGTGCGGGGACCAGCGCGTCCAGCGCATGCTGGGCCGCGATCTTCTTCTGCAACGGCGCCGCCTGGAGAACCTGCCAGAAGACCAACCGGCCGATGAGCGCGATGGCGAACAGGCACACCAGGCCAAACAGGAACGCGAGCCGGAGCGGTCGCGGGGTAGACATCGCGACCGGCAGTGCTGTGGCAGTCATCGCGTCATCAACGCCACCAGTTGCTCGCGCCAGGCCCTGGGGCCTTGCCGCGAATCGCGCTCCGCTTTGGCGACCGCTGCTTCGACGTCCACCGGCGCTTGGCGAGCCGGCAAGTACTCCGGCACGGGGGCAGGCGCCATCTTCAGCTTGCTCGTCGCCTCGGTTTCAAGCCGGTCCAGCGCTTGCAGCTGAGCGACGCGCAGTGTCAGCCGCTGCCGCTCGCGCTCCAGGCGGTCACGCCGGGCTTCGGCGTAATTGATGTCGTAGCCCGTGGCCGCCACATTGGATGCCTGCGTCAGATACAGCAGGCTGGTCAGCGCCACCAGCACGATGGTGGCGAACACCAACGATTCCGGACGCAGGTCGAAGACCCACGCCGCGCGCTGCCGCTGCTGCCGGGCGAGGTGGAGAGGCTTGGCCACTTCCATGTTCAACTGGCGCCCCGCCCGTCGAGTTTCTCGGCCACGCGCAGCTTGGCGCTGCGGCTGCGGGGGTTAGCACGCTGTTCCGCCTCCGACGCTACCAGCGGCTTGCGCGTGATCACACGTAGCCGTGCGTGCGCGCCGCAACGGCACTCTGGCAGTCCGGGAGGACATACGCAGCGGCCGCTCGCCGCCGCAAACTGCCGCTTCACGATGCGATCTTCGAGCGAGTGGAACGAAATCACCGCCAGCCGCCCCCCAGGCTTGAGCGCGTCCACCGCCTTGGGCAGCGCCTCCCGCAGCCCGTCCAGTTCGCCGTTGACGGAGATGCGCAACGCCTGGAACGTGCGTGTGGCCGGGTGAATGCCGCCCGGCCGGCCATGCACCGCCGCCGACACCGCTTGCGCCAGTTCACCCGTAGTCCGGAATGGCGAGCGTGCGCGCCGTTCGACGATGGCCCGGGCGACGCGCCGCGAAAATCGCTCTTCGCCATATTCGAAGATGACATCGGCGAGCTCGCGCTCCGGCAGGGTGTTGACAAGCTCCGCCGCCGAGATGTCCTGGGTCTGGTCCAGGCGCATGTCGAGTGGCCCGTCCGCCTGGAACGAGAAGCCCCGCTCCGGCCGGTCCAGCTGCATAGAAGAAACACCGAGATCCATCAGGATGCCGTCTACCGGTGGCGTCATCGTCTGTGCTAGCACCGCGTCAAGCTCCCGATAATTTGCGTGCGCCACGCGCGCCCGCTCCCCGTACGGGCGCAGGCGTGCCGCGGCCAGGGCAAGCGCATCTCGATCGGCGTCGATTCCCAGCAGCCGTCCGTCAGGCGCTGAGGCGTCCAGTATGGCCACCGCGTGCCCGGCCGCACCCAGAGTGCAATCCACGTACGTGCCACCGCTGTGGGGGCGCAGCGCGTCCAGCACCTCCGCCGGCAGCACCGGGCGGTGGGGCGGTTCGGGTGTCGCCACTATACTCGCGCCCTTCCAGGGCCGGTCAAGGGTTTCGGGAGACAGCCGCCGCAAATGGGCAAAAGGTCCCAAACGCTTGCGGCGGCACGGCCTGCCGCGGCGGTCAGCGGACGACGATGACGCGCTGGCACGTACCGCATTGCACCAGCTCTTCCGGACGACGGGCGCGCTGGACCTCAGCGCTGGTAATAGTGTCGTGGCAGCCCTGGCAGCGCGACTGCACCACCTCGGCCACAGCGATGCGGTCGGCCAGCTTCGCCCGCAGCCGGTCGTAGAGCTGCAGCGCGGCGGCAGAAACCGCTGTCGCGCGCTGCTCGCGCCGCGCCCGAACCTGCTCAAGCGCGGCCAGCGCCTGGTCGCGCTCCGTCGCCTGGCGCTCCTTTCCCGCGGACGTCTCGGACAGCGCCTTCGCCACCGCGGCGCGAACCCGCGCCAGCTCGGTCTGGGCCTTCTCGGTCAGGTCCATGGCGCCCAGCGCGCGCTCCTCCAGCTCCGCGCGCCGGCCGCGGTCATGCTCGATGTCACGCTGCAGTGCTTGCAGGTCGCGTGGACTGCCCTTGCCGGAATAGAGCCGCTCCTCGTGCTCTTTGATGCGCTGTTCCACCTGGGCCAGCTCGTGTTCCCGATCGCGCTGGTCGGAGGTCCGCTTGCGCAGCGCCTCTTCGGCTTGGCGGATGGCGTAGTCCCCCGCCTTGACTTTCAGTTGGTCGCCGATCGCCGCCGTCAGCTGGTCCACCTGGCGCATCAAGCGCCCGATCTCGGAATCCAGCTTCTGCAGCTCCAGAAGCTCTTGTGCCACCGCGGCCATGCGGGGAGTATAAGGCGGTCAGTGCGTCGTCAGCGGATCGCCCAGATGGTGCACCTTGATCAGGTTGGTATGGCCCGGCGACCCAACCGGCACTCCCGCGGTGATGACGATGAGGTCATGGTCTTGCGCGCACCCGGTCTCCACCGCGGCGCGCGCCGCCGCCGCCAGCATCTCGTCAGTGGTCTGCATGGGCGCCGCAGCTACCGCCGTGACGCCCCAGGTCAGCGTCAGGCGCCGCCGCACACGCTCGTCCGACGAGAGCGCCAGGATCGGCATCGCCGGCCGGTACTTGGCCACCACGCGTGGCGTGAAACCACTGGATGTCGAGCACACAATCGCCCGCGCGCCCAACTCGGTGGCGATCTCACACGCCGCCTGCGCCACCGCTTCGGTTGCGTCGCGCGCCACGTCCAGGCGGGCGCGGGCGTTGCCGATCAGCTCGGGCTGCTGCTCGGCGTACTCGGCGATCCGCGCCATGGCGCGCACCGCCTCGGCCGGGTACTTTCCTACAGCCGTCTCCGCCGAGAGCATCACCGCGTCGGTCAGCTGCAGCACCGCCACGTGCACGTCAGTCGCCTCCGCGCGCGTTGGCCGCGGGTGCGTCACCATGGATTCGAGCATCTGCGTCGCCGTGATGGCCGGCTTGCCCGCCCGGTTCGCCGCCACCAACAGCTCGCGCTGCACCACCGGCACTCGCTCCAGCGGGATCTCCACCCCCAGGTCACCACGCGCCACCATGATCGCGTCGGCCGCCGCCAGGATGCCGTCGATCTCCTCCAACGCCTCGGGCCGCTCGATCTTCGCCACGATCACTGTCTTTCCGACCAGCGCCCGCAGGGCCTCCACGTCCGCCGCCCGACGCACGAACGACAGCGCGATGAAGTCCACCCCCTGCTCCATCGCGAAGCGCGCGTCCTCCACGTCCTTCTCCGCCAGCGCGGACGCGCTCAGCGCCGCCCCCGGAGCGTTGATCCCCTTGTTGGAGGTCAGTACTCCACCGCGCTCGACCCGGCAAACGATGTCCTGCCCATCTGTGGTCTGTACGGCGAGCGTGATGTTCCCGTCGTCCAACAGTAGGCGACTGCCGCCCTGTACCTCGCGGGGCAGCGGCTCGTAGTCCACCTGCGCCACCCCGTGCCCGCCGCTCACGTCGCGGTTGGTGAGTACGAACGGCTCCCCCTCGCGCAGCAGCACGCCGCCGGTGGGAAGCTCTCCCACCCGGATCTTCGGGCCCTGTAGGTCGAGCAGGATGCCCACCGGCCGCCCCAGCGCCGCCGCCTCGCGGCGCACATCCTGGATGCGCCGCGCATGGTCCGCCTGCGTCCCGTGCGACGCGTTTAGCCGCACAACGTCGGTGCCCGCCTCCAGGATGGCCCGCAGCATTCCAGGCTGGTCGGTCGCAGGGCCCAGCGTGGCAACAATCCTCGTTCGCGGCATCAGTCCAGCCACCCTTTCCGGCGCAGCGCCTCGTCTCCCAGCAGTCCCACCATCACCTCGTCCGCCCGTCCCGCCAGCTCAGGACGGTATTCGAGCCGCGCGCGCTGGAAGTATTGCACCGGCCGTCCGTCCTCGTGCATCTCCTCGGTGATGGGGAACCCGAACGAGTCGATGCCGCCTTTCGCGTTGAAGTAGCGCAGGAACGCGTAGTTCACGCTGTGCCCGGTTTCCTCGAAGTACCGCTGGTCGGCGCTGCTCTCGAATGGCTCGACCGGTGGCGCCGCGCTCTGCCCCAGAAGCTGTTGCGCCAGCAGCGTGATCTGCACTTCATACGGCGTGCCGCGCTGCTCGGGCCGGTGCTCCAGCCGCGCGCGCTGGAAGTACTGCACCAGGATGCCGTTTTCTACCAGCTCTTCTGTCCGCGGCTGGCCGAACCGCTCAAGACCGCCCCGCGACTGGAAGTACGGATAGAACGTGGGCGAGATGTTGTGTCCAGTCTGTGCGAAATACGCCCGGTTGTTGGCGCTCGGTCCAGGCGAATGGGGTAGCGTTGGCCGGAGCGCGAGCTGCCAGACGCCCTCTCCCGCGGCCGCGCCCAGCGCACCCAGTCCACCGCCCTGTGCGCCGCTGCTCCACGAGGTCATCATCCGCACCGGCCGCGGCAGCGACGCCAGCTCCGCCCACGACGTACCGCCGTTGGTGGAGCGGTGCAGCGTCCCACGCGCCGTGGCGACGTACAGGTGGTCCCGCACGTCCGGGTCGACGTAGAGCGCCGCTGCCTCGCCTTCCGGACCGCCCCCCACACCCGGCGTGCTCACCGCCTGCCAGGTTCCACCCCGGTTGGTTGTCCGATACAGCCCGCGCGCAAACAGCGCGAACGCGGTATCCGCACTCTCTGGACCGCCGTTGGCGAACGCTACACCTAACGCCACCCCGCGGGGCAGTCCGTCCGCGGCCGATTGCCAGCTGGCGCCACCATCTTCGCTGCGGTAGATCGCTGCCCCGGCGTTGGTCGCCATAAGCAGGAGCCTGGGATTGCCGGCGCGCTGCGCCAGCAGTACCGCCCCCGGTGTGACTCCGTAGCGGTCGCGCGGCAGCCCGCGGTTCGCCGGCCGCCAAGTCAGCCCACCGTCTTCACTCCGAAAGTTCCCTTCAAGCTCGCTCCCCGCCAGCACCACCCTTGGATCGTCGCGGCTATATAGCAGCACCGTCAGCGCCGGCAGCCGCGACGCCACCCGGACCCACGTCAGCCCACCCGTACTTGACCGGTAGACGCCATCCACCCCCGCTACGATCGCCAGCCGTCCGTCGTCCCCGCCGCTGGCAAACGCCGTTGGCACGAACCCCGGCGGGAGTCCCCGATCCAGCCCATACCAGCTCTGCCCCGCGTCGACGGACTTCGCCAGCCCAGTCCGCCCCACCGTCCCCGGCCGCGTTAGCGCGAATAGCGAGCCCGGACTCGCCCGGTCCGGCGCCAGCCCATGCACCAGCGCCCCGTTCAGCCCCGCCGCCTTCCACTGCGCCCGCACCGGCGCCGCGGACGCGCCCGCCAGGACCGCAGCGCCGGCGCTCGCCAGCGCACCCCGCCGCGAGAACGTCATGGGTGTCCGCAGTGTCCGCACGCGAAGACGATACCCGACGGACCGGCCCCTATTCGGAAAAGCTGAACACGAACAGCAGGTCGTTCACGTTCGTGTTGGTCGGTCCGGTTACCAGCAAGTCGCCTGTGGCGGTGAGATACGTGAACGCGTCGTTGTTGGCGAGGAAATCTCGCGGGTCCAGACCCAACCGACGGCCGCGCTCGGCTGACTCTCCATCGGCGAAGCCGCCTGAGGCGTCCACTGGTCCATCCGAGCCGTCGGTGGCAAGCCCCACCACCAGCGCGCGCCCCAGCCCCTGCATCGCCAGCGCCGCCGACACGGCGATTTCCTGGTTTCGCCCACCTTTCCCATGTCCGCGCACCGTCACCGTCGTCTCACCACCCAGGATCAAACAGGCGGGTGACTTCAACGGTGTCCCCCGGTTAACCAGCTCCTTGGCAAGCGCGCCTGCCAGCTTGCCCATCTCACGCGCTTCACCTTCAAGGTACGTCGTCAGCAACAGCGCCTCGAACCCCAGCCGGCGCGCCTCCGCCAGCGCCGCCTCAGCCGCTATGTCGTTGCTGCCCACCACCACCGTGCTCACCCGCTCAAACAGCGCATCTCCGGGGTTCGGTGTCTCCGGCACCTCCCCGCGCGCCCCACGTTCCAACCAGCTCCGCACCGATCCCGGTACGGCCTCTAGCAGCTCAAATTGCTTCAACACGTCGAGTGCGTCGGCGAACGTGGTCGTGTCTGGCACCGTCGGGCCGGAGGCGATGAAGTCCAGCGGGTTTCCTACTACGTCGGAGAGGATCAGCGTCGCCACCGTGGCCGGCGCCGCCACCTGGGCCAGGCGCCCTCCCTTCACCTGCTCAATGTGCTTGCGGATAGTGTTGATCTGGTTGATTGTCGCCCCGGAGCGCAGCAGCGCCTGGGTTAGCGCCTGGTAGTCCTCGAGGGTGATCTCTTCCTCCGGCAGCATCATCAGCGCCGACCCGCCACCTGAAATCAGGCACAGCACCAGGTCTTCATCGCCCGCGCCCTCCAGCAGCTCCACGATCTCGCGCGTGCCCGCCAGCCCGCTCTCGTCCGGCAGCGGGTGCGCCGCCTCCCTGAGCCGGATGCGCCTCGTAGCATCGGTGTACCCATACTTGACGTTCACCAGCCCACCCGCCACTCGGTTCCCCAACACCTCCTCCACCGCGCGCGCCATCGGCGCGCTCGCCTTGCCCGCCCCCACCACCAGCACCCGCCGGTAGCGCCGTAGGTCGTAGCGCGCATCGCCCAGCAGCAGCGTCTCGCCATCCAGCCGCAGCGCGTTCCGCACCGCCTGCGCCGGGTCCACCGCTGCCAGCGCCGCTCGCATCACCTGCCACGCCAGCTCTCTGGCGTTTTCGAACCGTAACTCCACGCTTTCTCCTTGCCTCGCGCCGATCCCTACGTTAGCATCGCGGACCGGAGGAAGACAGCAATGGCGCGACCTGTGACGCTCTTTACCGGGCAATGGGCGGACCTACCGCTCGCGGAGCTTGCCCCCAAAGCCAAGGCGTTCGGCTACGACGGCCTCGAGCTGGCGTGCTGGGGCGACCACTTTGACATCGAGCAGGCGGCAAATGACCCCGCCTACTGCGAGAAGCAGCGCGAGATCCTCAAACGAAACGGCCTCGGCTGCTGGGCCGTCTCCGCCCACCTGCAGGGCCAGCTCGTCCTGGACCGCGAAGACTCGCGTGGCGCCGGCTTCGCCCCGCCCGACAAGCGCGGCTCGTGGAACGACGTACAAGCCTGGGCCACCCGCCAGATGACGCTGGCGCCCCAGGCCGCGAAGAACATGGGTGTCCCGGTGGTCAACGGATTCACCGGCTCGTCTATCTGGCACCTGATCTACCCGTTCCCACCGCAGGACGACGTGCTGATCGAGGACGGCTTCAAGCTCTTCGCTGAGAAGTGGAACCCCATCTTCGATGCGTTCGACGCGGCCGGCGTGAAGTTCGGCCTGGAAGTCCACCCTACCGAGATCGCGTTCGACTACTACACCGCCGAGCGGGCCCTGGAAGCCGTCGGCCGCCGGCCGGCGTTCGGCTTCAACCTTGATCCCAGCCACCTGTACCACCAGGGCGTGGACGCGGCCATCTTCGCCCGCGGCTTTGCCGACCGCATCTACCACACGCACATCAAGGACACGTTCGTCCGCCGCGACGGCAAGGCCGGCATCCTGGGCAGCTACATCAATTTTGGCGACGCCCGGCGTGGCTGGGAGTTCCGCTCGCCCGGACACGGGCAGATCGACTTCGAGGAGCTGATCCGCGCCCTGAACGACATCGGCTACCAGGGCCCTCTCTCGGTGGAGTGGGAAGACGCCGGCATGGACCGCGAGTACGGCGCGCGCGACGCAGCGCAGTTCTGCCGCCGCATCGATTTCACGTCCTCCGGCCGCGCCTTTGACGCCGCATTCAACGGGTAACAGGGAGGAAACTGATGGCTGATCCGCGCAAGCTCCGTGTGGGCATGGCCGGCGGCGGCGGTCCCGGCAACTTCTTCGGTGGCCCGCACCGGCGTGCCATCCTGATGGACAACACCGCCGAGCTCGCCGCCGGCGCGCTGCGATCCGACCCGCAGGGCTCGCTCGCCGCCGCCAAGGAGCTCTTCTTTACCCGCGGCTACCCGGACTACCAGACTATGATCCGGGAAGAGTCCCGACTGCCCGCGGGCGAGCGCATCGACTACGTCACCATCGTCACGCCGAACGACTCGCACTACGCCATCGCCAAGGCCGCCCTGGAAGCCGGCATCAGCGTGCTGTGCGAGAAGCCGCTCACCCTCACCCTGGACGAGTCGCTGGACCTCGTGCGCCTGGTCAAGCAGACCGGTCTGCCGTTCACAGTCGCCTACAGCTACACCGGGCTCCCTATGGTCATGCTGGCGCGCGAGCTCGTGCGCGCCGGCGAAGTCGGCCAGGTGCGTAAAGTGGAGGCCTGGTATCCGCAGGGCTGGCTGGCGTCTCCCCTGGAAGAGAGCGGCCAGCAGCAGGCGTCGTGGCGCGTCGATCCCGCCCGCTCCGGCGCCTCCGGCAGCGGCGGTGACATCGGCACCCACGCATACGAGTTCGTCCGCTTTGTCGCGGAACATACCGCAACGCAGGTCCAGGCGCGCCTGCACACTTTCGTCCCCGGCCGACGCCTAGACGACGATTTCTCAGTGTTCGCCCGGCTGGACAACGGCGCCATCGCCACCATCACTGCGTCTCAGATTACCGTTGGCGCGCAGAACGACAATGGCTTCCGCGTCATCGGCGACGCGGGCCGTGTCGAGTGGTCCATGCTCGACCACATGTCGCTGCGCCTCTATCGACCTGGCGAGCCGGTCGCGGCCTATCGGCTAGGCGCCGAGTACGGCTACTTCCCGGAGTCCATTCAACCGTACCTGCGCCTTCCCAGTGGCCACCCGGAAGGCTTCCACGAGGCGCTGGCAAACCTGCACAAGAGCCACCAGCTTCAACTACGCCGCGCGCTAGGCGAGCAGGTCGCGGACGCTTACCCACACCCTGGCGTGATCGACGGCGCCGCCGGCATGGCGTTTGTCGAGGCATGCGTCGCCAGCAGCCAGCACGACGGCGCCTGGACCGACGTCAGGCAAGTGGGCTAGGCGGTCTGCAGCGTTCCCTGCCGGCGGCGCGCGGTGCACACCATGTCGCGGAAGATAGTGCGCGCTTCCGGCATCAGGCGCGTATCGCTCAACCGCTGCGCAAGCGATTCCACCGCCGCCGGCGACTCCACGAGCTCGGCCATCATGCCGGCCAGATAACCGGCGAAGCTCGCATTGACGCGCAGCGCCAGCGGTTGCTCAACGCCCTCCTCTATCACCACGACATGGTCCTTGAGCATGCCGAGCTCGCGGCGCACCAGCGGTTTCGGCAGTCTGGAAATCTGCATCTCGTCCCTCCACTCGCTTCCCGTCTCGTGGGGCCGGCGGTGCGCACCGCGTAGGCGCTCAGCAGCGGTCCCGTAGTCTGGAAACGCGGGCGGCCGCGACGAGTATCAGCGCACGCCGAGCTGGGACACGTCTTGCCAGACGGTACTGCGCGCCTGCTGAGCCAAGGTGCCGGTCGAATCGGGAAGCAGCCACCGCCAGTACCATGTGCCGTTGCGCGGCGCCAGGCCGATGGCCCCCAGCGGCTCCAGCTCCAGCGTGCTGTTCGGCGACAGGCGCAGCGGCTTGCGCGCCCACCCGTCGGCCAGCACGATCACCCGTCCGCGGCCATCATTGCGCCACCCCAGCAGCGACAGCTGCGAGCCGGCCAGCGTCTCCTGCGCCAGGCGCTGCGTGTCGGTCACGGTAAAGCCGGTGTCCGGCAGTCCTCCGCCGTAAGCGGCCACCACCACCCCCTCAGGGTCGGCCAACTTTGCCAAGGCCGCGGCATCCCGGCGCGACAGCGCCAGGCGCAATCGCGTGAGCATGTCCGTCAGTCCAGGATCGCTTGTCGATACTGTGGCGCCGGCGGGCGGCGTTGCCGTGAGGACCGATGGCGGCAACGGACGGTCCGGTACTCGCCTGGCGTCCCACAACGTGAGGCCGAGCAGAGCGATGACCAGCACGCTGAGGACCAGCGGCCGCATCCAGTAGCGCAGCTCGCTCTCTCGCTTGGGCGGTGGGCCGGCTGGCTCCGGAGTGCGCGAGGCGCCGTTGACGTGCTCCGGCCCGAGGGTGACCCGGGGCTCCACTGGGTCTGCGGGAAGCTCGACAGGTGCCGGTGGCCCCGCTGGGATACTGCGATGAGGCTCCATACCCGGCCGGACGAGTATAACCAGCATGGCGCGGGCCGCTGGCCCCAAGTGGCACCTCCCAGCACGTCGATGTCCCCTTACCTTGGCACGTTCTTCGGGTACCCAATACCCATCTTTGCCGTCACGCTCGACGCCGGCGTGCTTCTCGGTATCACGTTAGCCACTCGCCTGGCTGCCGGGAGCGGGCTGCGGTGGAATCGCTTTCTCGACGCATCGCTGTGGGCGCTCGCCGGCGCTCTGGGGGGCGCGCGCTTGGGGTACGCACTGCTCCACCCGCACGACTTCTCGGCGAACATCGTCACGGTGCTTGCTGTGTGGGAGGGCGGCCTCACGCTCCTGGGGGCGGTGACGGTGGGCGCGCCCGTGGCGGTGCTCGCCGCGCGCGCGCATCGCCTCCCGGTCGGCACCACACTCGACTGCGCCGCCGCCGGCCTGGCGCTGGGACAGGCGGTGGGACGCCTGGGCTGCCTTGCCGCCGGCTGTGCGGTCGGGCTGCCGGCAACACAACCTGCCTGGTGGGCGCCGGTGCTGCCGGACGCCGCCGGCGCGCTGGCGGCCCGGTTTCCTAGCCAGATTGTCGAAGCGGCTGCCGAGGGCCTCCTCTGCCTGGCGCTGGTCTGGCTGATCCGGCGCGGCCCTGAACGCGTGGCTCCAGGTGGCGCCGCCTGCGCCTATCTTTTCGTGTACGGCGCCATGCGGCTCGCTCTCGAACCGCTCAGAGGTGACAGCACGTTTGTCGGTCCGCTGGCCACAGCGAGCGTTTGGTCGCTCGGCGCGGTCGCGCTTGGAGCAGCCTCCTGGCTATACGTGCGCCGCACTGTGGCCCCACGAGTGCGGCGGGAGGGCGCCGTTGCCAGTGCCTGATAACCCAGAGAAACACAGCCTTTTCGTCGTGTCAACGCCTATCGGCAACCTAGGCGACACGACTGCACGCGCAATCGACACGCTGCGGTCGGTGCAGCTCATCGCCGCGGAGGACACGCGCCACACCCGCAAGCTGTTAAGTCACTTCGGCATTCGCACGCGCTTAGTGAGCTACCACGCGCACAACGAGCGGGAACGGGTGGATGCCCTCTTGGAGGCGCTTTCGCGCGGCGACGTGGCACTGGTCTCGGACGCCGGCACACCCGTCGTCTCCGATCCTGGCCAGGAGTTGGTCCGCGCCGCAGCGGCGGCCGGACACCCAGTGTTCGCCATCCCAGGTCCGTCCGCCGTGACGGCGGCCGTCGCGGTGTCGGGCCTCGCGGTCGAGGCGATCCACTTCACAGGCTTCTTGCCGCGCCGCTCCAGCGAGCGGCGCCATAGCCTCGCCCAGGCGGCGGCGTGGCCCGGCGCGCTGGTCTGCTTCGAGGCGCCCCACCGCCTGCGGGCGTCACTCCAGGACGCGCTCGACACGCTGGGCAATCAGCCCGTCGCCGTATGCTGCGAGCTGACCAAGCTGTTCGAGCACACCTTCCGCGGCAGGCTCTCCGACGCGATCGAGCACTACGCGGCAGCTGCCCCCCGCGGCGAGTTCACGCTGGTAATCCAGCTGCCGGGACGCGAGCGTGAGCCAAGCGCTCCCGCAGTGACGAGCGACGCCGCGATCGGTGAGCGTTTTACCGTGCTCGAAGCGCAGCTGGGTGACCGTAAGGCGGCGCTGGCTGCGCTTGCGCGGGAGACCGGCCTCCCGCGCAAGTCGCTGTACGCGCGCCTCATGACCGAGCGGCCCTGACGCGCCGCTCACGCGCTTACCGGCCGCGCCCTCCGCGCCGCCGGCCTCGGCCCCGGCCGCCACGCGCGTCGGCCTCACCGCCTGCGCCGCTGGCAGTGTCGTCCTCAGCCGCGTCGCCTTCGGACACCAAACCCGCACCAGACACAAGCACAACCCCAGAGTCGTCAACGCCTGCGGCATCAGTACCCCTACCTCCGGCCCCCCCGGCACCATCGGCAGCGTCGCCGGCCCCGTTGCCCGCAGCCGTTGGCGGGCGCGCGATGGCCGGCTCATCGCCAGCTGCCTGTGCGGCGCCGGCTTCCGATGTGGCATCGCCACCACCGCGCGCAGCGCGGCCAGGGCTCCGCGTCCCACGACGACCGCCTCGTGCGGCGCGGGCCGGAGTCTCCGCGTCCGCCCCGGCGGCCGGAGAGTCCCCTCCGTCGGCTGGAGGCTCGGCGTCTGTCGTAGAGGCGAGGGCGTCGCCGTGCGGCTGGGCAACACCCTCGTCTACCCGTGCCATCGGAGTCCCGGCGCCGGCCGGCGCCGGTTCCACCGCTGCAGCCGACGATTCCTCCGCCACGGGTGATGCTGGAGCCAGGCGACGCAGCCGCTCGCCCGGCAACACCACAGGGCCCCGCCGCGGTGGGGCCTCAGTTTCCGCTGCGCGTGCCGGTGCGGCCGCCGCAGAGAACACCGCTCCCGGCGACACCGGTGGCGTGCGCTCCCCAGCCGGAGGCGTCGGCCCGTGCGGAGCGCCGATGCCGGTGGTAGCGGCAGGCGCGACGGGAGATACGGGGGATTCACCACCAGTCGGGTCTTGCCTGGACTCTCCGCCGGACGCAACGAAACCGCCTTCAGGTTGGCCAGCACCGTCAGCATCGCCGGCGCCATCGGCCGTTCCCGTGTCCGGTCCGCCGTCGCTGTCGCCGGCCGCAGCGGCCACCACCGCGTCCGCTCCGGTGGCGGCAAGCTCGCCGGGATCGACCATCGTGGCCCCCTGGTCGTCCGAATCATCGGCATCCCCGGCGTCTGCATCGCTGGGCGTTTCCAGCGCTCCCATGGCGCCAGTAGACGCTGCGCCGGTCACCTCACGCCCGCGCCGGCGACGTCCACCGCGCCGCCGGCGGCGCGCGGCCGCTTCTTCTGTGGTTTCGGGCCCGGTAGTCTCCTGGTCCTCGTCCTCAGCCTCACTCGCGGCGAAGATCGTGCCCGCACTTGTACGCACCGAGGGCGATGGGACCGCCGGTGCCGGCAGCGCAGCCGGGGTCACCAGCGAGCCAACCGGGCCACGCGGTGTAATGATTCGCCCCCGGCGGGGCTCATCGGCGGCTGCGGCCGCCGGGACAATGCTCGGCCCCGGCACAGGCAGCGTGCCGCCCACGCGCGGAACGCGGGGGTAGCGCACGGGCGGCACCGTGGCTGGACGCGACACTGCACCTGCCACCGGTCCGACTTCCTGGTCAAGCAGCTGGCGATAGGAGATGAACTCGTCTGCCAGGTCGCGCAGCGCGCTCGCCGTGCGGTCGGACCCCACCACCACCGCGTGCAGGCCGCGCCGCTGGGCAAAGCGAAGCACGGGGATGAGGTCTTTGTCGCTGGTGGCCAGGATGATGGTGTTGACGCTCGGCATCAGGTTGAGCAAGTCGGTGACGTCCACCGCCATAGCCGTATCGGCCAGGCTCTTGGCGCCACCGCCGTTGCGCGCCATCAGCGAGCCGCCAAGCGGGAGTACCGGCGCGTAGACTACCTCAACGCCAGCGTTGTAGATCGCTAGGCGCTCGTGCGGCTCGCGCCACTCGCCGTAGGCGCGGCACACCGACAGCGTGCCAAGGCGCCTTGACCAGCGCAGGATCGGCCCGACATCTGCGGGCCGGTCCGGCATCTCCTGGCGCAAGCCTATCGCGAAGTTGTCCCAGTCAATGAACAGTGCTACGGACCGGGGGCCGGAGAGGCCTCTGCGGTCATCTCTATCAATTGCCACGTCTTTCTGTGCGTCCTTTCAGTGGGCTGCCGGCCGGGACGGCGCACGCGGCGCGCTGGCAGACTCGCGCATGGACCACGCTGCGCGCACTCAGGCGCGCTGCAGCGGTCCGGCGCGTAACGCCTGCCGCGGTTGCCGGCGCCTGTCGCCTCAAGCCGGGATGCGCCGCGCTTACAGCGCGGCAGCGGGGAGTAGTGCCTAGGTGCTTGGGCTGCGCGGGCGTATGCGTTTGTAAATGTGCCCGCTGCCATTATAAAGAGCGAGGCGCACTACTGCATTGCCCCACCGTCCACCGTAGAATCCTTTCAGGGGAATCTCGTGCCCGAAGTCGTCAATAGCGCCGTCATCAACGCTCCCGCCGCGTCCATTTTCGCGTACATCACGCAGGCTGAGCGGAATGTGGAGTGGGTGCCTGACCTCCAGCGCAGCGAGCGACTCACGCCCGGCGAGACGCGGATCGGCACGCGCTTCCGCTTCGTCAGCAAGATCGCCGGCATACCCATCGATGTCACTGATGAGGTGGTCCAGCTGGTCCCGGAGCGCTTCATCGCCTTCAACGGTGTCACCGGGCCGACACACTCTGGCTCCTGGACCTTCCAACCGGAGGGCGAAGGAGCGCAGACGCGCGTCACCTACCGCATGCAGTTCGAGCTGCCACCCGGCGTTGGCCCGCTCGTCGCGCGCATGCTCAATCTAGAGAGCCGGTTGGACGAGCAGTCCCGCGGCTGCCTGGCGAACCTGCGCCGCATCCTGGAATAGCGCTCAGTGCCGCCGACCGTTACTCTCCCTGATATCATCGGGTCCCATGGCACCCCTGCCGGTGGCGCCACGCGCGGCTGCGCAGATGGCCGGCGCGCTCCTGGTAGACACCCACACGCACCTGACGGACCGCCGGTATGCCGACGACCTTTCTGCGGTAATGGGGCGTGCCCGCGAGGCGGGCCTAGTTGCCATGGTGGTTGTGGGCTATGACATCGCCTCCAGTGAAGCCGCCGTCCGGGTGGCCGCCCAACACCCTGACGTGTGGGCCACCGTCGGCATTCACCCGCATCACGCGACGTCGGTCAATGCTGGCGCCATGAAGCGGCTCGAACAGCTCGCAGCCGAACCACGTGTGGTGGGCATCGGCGAATGCGGGCTGGACTTCTACCGCAACCTGTCGCCGGCGGCGCGCCAGCGCGAGGCGTTCGCCGCCCAACTCGACCTTGCGGCGGCGCGCGGGCTCCCGGTGGTCGTCCACTCGCGCGAGGCGATGCCCGCCACGCTGGACCTGCTGGCCCGGCGCCGTCCACCGCGCGGCGTGATGCACTGCTTCGATGGCACCGCGACCGACGCGCTAGCGTCAGTTGCGCTGGGCCTGTACATCTCGTGCGCCGGGCCCCTGACCTACCGCAAAGACACGACGCTGGCGCACGCCATCGCCGCAGTGCCGGACGAGCGCATCATTGTGGAAACTGACTGCCCCTATCTTTCGCCGGCTGGACACCGCGGCGAGCGCAACGAGCCCGCTCATGTCCAGCTGGTGGCCGAAGCGGCGGCACGCGCGCGAGACGTAGGATTCGAAGAGATGGCGCACCAGACCACGCGGAACGCGGTCCGTCTATTCGATCTGCCCGGCGTATTGGAAGAGTCGAGCGGCGCGGCAGCTGCTCGTACGGGACCGGCGGCATGATGCCGTTCATCCCTGGCGGCTCCGCGACGCCTGCCCCCCAGACCGCCCGACACCGGGAAACGCAGCCGACCAACGGCGCCGCGCCATCCGCCAGTGTGCCCGGCTCTGTCGGCGCGGCGTCGCTCTTCGCGCCCGTGGCGGAAGATCTGGATGCGGTCGAGCGCGCCATCCAGGACGTGGCCGGCGTAGAGTCGACGGTGCTCAGCCAGACTCTCAGCCTGATCCTCTCGGCCGGAGGTAAGCGGGTCCGGCCGGCGCTGGTGGTGCTCGCCGCCCGCATGCATGAGAACCGGTTGGAGCGACGCGTCTCTCTCGCCGTCGCCGCCGAGCTGCTCCATACCGCCACGCTCATTCACGATGACGTGTTGGACGAATCCGACGCGCGCCGCGGCAAACCCACGATCAACGCGTCGTTCAGCAACACCCTGGCCGTCCTGACTGGCGACTACCTCTTCGGGAAATCGGGCGAGCTGGTCGCCAGCCTGGACGACCCCGCCATCATGGGCGTCTTTTCCTGGGCCGTGATGGAACTCGTCAAGGGAGAGATGCTGCGCCCCACGCTGGACGACGACCTGGCCGACACCGAGCGAGCCTACCTGGCAAAGATCCGCGGGAAGACCGCGTCTCTCTTTGCGATGTCAGCGCAGACCGGCGCCATGCTGGACGCTCGCGATCCGGAGCTGGTGACGCGCCTACGTGATTACGGTATGGCCCTGGGCATGGCCTTTCAGATCGCGGACGACGTACTGGACTACACCGCCACCGAGGCGCAGCTGGGCAAGCCGGTCGGCAGTGACCTGCGCCAGGGAACCATCACTCTCCCGGCCATCATTTTCCTGCGTCGCTACCCAGATGATCCGCTGGTGCGCGGGCTCCTGCGGCGCGACGCGGCTGCCGTAGACCGCGCTGCCGAGGCGGTGGAAACCATCCACGCCTCGGGCGCCACCGCGAACGCCCTCGATCGCGCGCGTGCCTACGCCACCGAGGCGCTGACGGCTCTGGATGGGCTGCGTGAAGACCCGATGGTCGAGTCGCTACGGCAGCTGGCGCGCTACACCGTGGACCGGCACGAGTAGTGTCAATTCACCCGCTTCCAGGCGCTGCGCCCGCCGCCGCGCCTAGGGATAAGGCGCGCTTCGTGCGCGGCATGTTCGACTCTATCGCCGCGCGCTACGACCTGATGAACCGCCTGATGACCGGCGGCCAGGACGAAGGCTGGCGGCGCCTGGCCGCCGACGCCATCTACCCGGAGACCGTGCGCGTGGCGCTCGACGTCGGCGCCGGCACCGGCGACCTCTCGTTTGCTCTGGCCAGAGCCGCACCGCAGGCACGCGTCATCGCTGCCGACTTCTCCGCCGGCATGCTGACGCTGGCCGACCGAAAGCGTCACGGCTCGCCGACCGGGAAGAGCGTGCTGCCCCTCTTGGCAGACGCCATGCGTCTGCCCGTGGCTGATCACTCGGTGGATGCTATCGTCACCGGCTTCACGCTGCGCAACGTGGCGCACTTGCCTACCGTCTTCGCTGAGCTCGCCCGCGTCCTGCGGCCCGGCGGACGCCTGGCCATTCTTGAGCTTACCCCGGTGAGGGGCTCGCCAATGCCTGGGTTCGGCCGTCTGTTCGATCTCTACTTCTCCGGAGTCGTGCCACTCATCGGCGGCATGGTCTCCGGTCGTGGCTTCGCATATCGCTATCTGCCCAACTCGGTGAAAGTCTTCCCCGACGCCGATCAGCTTGCCTCCCTGTTGAGGGAGGCGGGCTTCGATCCCGTCACGTTCTGCCTGCTCGCCCTGGGCACCGTCGCCCTCCACACTGCCGTCAAACCCACCACTGCACCCCTTTCGCCTGACATGTCAGCCGATCAGCGGCAAGCGCCAGTTACCGAGCGTGAGGTCCACACCGCAGCCGAATGGAACACGACGCTAGCGACCGTGCCGAACGCGCACCTGATGCAAGCGTGGGAATGGGCCGAGCTGAAGCGCGAAACCGGGTGGGAGCCGCGGCGCGTAGTCTTCGAGCGCGGCGGCACGGCCGTCGCCGCCGCATCGGTTTCACGCCGCGCGCTGCCAGCCAGCCCGTTTGGGATCGCCTACTGCCAAAAGGGCCCCGCGCTCGATTACGACGATGGTGAGCTGTTCGCCGAGGTGCTGCGCCGCCTGGCCGAGCGCGCGCGCCGGGACCGCTGCATTTTCCTCAAGGTCGATCCCGACGTCGAATGGACCGACACCTCGGCTGCCGCCGTGCTGCGGGACGAGGACTACCTGCCGGCAGCCGAGCAGATACAGGCGCGCAGCACCGTCATCACCGACCTGCGCGGCGCGGGGAAAGAAGTCCTGGGTCGCATGAGCGCCACCTGGCGGCGCTACATCAACAAGGCGCCCCGTGATGGCGTCACGGTGCGTACCGGTAGTGAAGCCGACCTGGAGCGCTTCTTCGAGCTGATGCAGGAAACCGAGCGCCGGCAGAGCTACGTGATCCGCCCGCTGGCGTACTATCGCAGCGCCTACCGGCGGCTGCACGGCGGAGGGTTGTGCGAGTTGTTCTTGGGCGAGGTGGACGGCGCTACTGAAGCCGCGGTGATGGGCTGCCGCCTGGGCAAGCGCGCCTGGTACTTATATGGTGGCGCGTCTCAGAAGGGCCTCAAAGCGCACGCGGCGCACCTGCTCCAGTGGCACACCATGCAGTGGGCACGCGAGGCCGGCTGCGAGTCCTACGACATGTGGGGCGCCCCCGACGACCCGGCGGACAAGGAAGACCCGCTCGCCGGCGTCTACTACTTCAAGCAAGGCTTTGGCGGCCGGCATGTGCGCATGCTGGGCGTCTATGACTACGTCATCTCTCCACTCATGTATGCCCTTTGGGAGCGCGCCGTGCCGCGCTACATCGCGCTGCTGCGCCGCCTGCGCGGCGAGCGCGCTGCGTCCGGGGGCGCAGGACACGACTGACAAGTCCGTCCGCGCTGAGCGTGTCGAAGCGCACTGTTCGGCACCGACATCAGGGTCGGCGCGTGTGAAACACTCTCTAAGTCGCCATGCGCCTCTCCCAGCTCCTCGCGTTCCTGCCTGAACCGCCGCTAGCCGCGCCTGGCGCGGTGGGCCCAGACCCGGACATCACTGGCATCGCTTACGACGGTCGCCGCGTCACACCAGGGTCGCTTTTCGTCGCTGTCTGGCACCGCGGCTACGCGTCGGATGGGCACAACTACGTTGCCCAGGCGGTCCGCAACGGCGCGGCCGCAGTCGTAGTCTCTCGCCCCGTTGACCTACCCGAACGCGTCCCCCAGGTGACCGTGCCCGACACTGCCGCTGCCCTCGGCTGGCTAGGCGCCGGCTTCTACGGCCTACCTTCCCAGCGACTTGGCATCGTTGGTGTAACCGGTACCGACGGCAAGACCACCACGTGCACCCTCACCACCGCCGTTCTGGAGGCCGCCGGTTTCCAGACCGGCATGGCCACCACTGTCGCCTCCAAATCCACCGGCGCCGCGCAGGCTAATCCGCAGCACACCAGCACGCCGGAGGCGGTGGAGATTCAGCAGCTGCTCGCCCGCACTGTCGATGAGGGCGGCGCGCGCGCGGTGCTGGAGGCCACCTCCCACGCGCTCGACCAGCACCGCCTCGCCGGCTGTGAGCTCGACGTGGCCGTGGTGACCCGCGTCACCCACGAGCACATGGAATATCACGGCACCTACGACGCGTACCTCGCGGCCAAGGCGCGCATTCTCGACCTGCTCCAGACGAACACGCGCCGCCCGAAGCACGTCACCTTCCACAAGGCCGCTGTGCTCAACGCCGACGACTCCAGCTTCGCCGCGCTCGCGCCTCTCTCGCCGGCGCTGGTGATCCCATATGGCCTGGGCGATCGCGCGATCGTGCGCGCCGTGGACGTACAGCCGCAGGCATGGGGCACCGCCTGCCGCGTCCTTTCGCCGTGGGGCGAGGATCACCTCGACCTCCAGATGCCGGGAGAGTTCAACGTCTACAACGCGCTAGCCGCCCTGGCCTCCGGCTGCACGCTCGAGGCGCCGTTTGACGTGGCTCTCGCCGCGCTAGCCGCGCAGCGTGGCGTGCGAGGCCGCATGGAGCGCGTGGATGCTGGACAGCCGTTCACCGTCGTCGTGGACTTCGCGCACACACCGGACAGCCTGGAACGTGTGCTCACCCTTCTACGCGGCCAGGTCGCGCCAGCTGGAGGGCGCGTGCTCGTCGTCTTTGGCAGCGCCGGCGAGCGTGACGTGCAGAAGCGCCCCATGATGGGCCGCGTTGCCGCGCAGCTGGGCGACTTCGCCGTGTTCACCGATGAAGACCCGCGCCAGGAGGACCGCGACACCATTCTGGACGACATCGCCGCGGGCGCCCTGGCAATCGGCGGCGTCGAAGGCGAGACGTTTGTCCGCCAACCCGACCGACGCAAAGCGATTGTGGAAGCTCTCTCCCGCGCCCGCCCCGGCGATGCCGTGCTGCTCGCCGGCAAGGGCCACGAGACCTCCATCATCGGCCAGCTGGACGGCAAGCTCCACACCTTCCCTTGGGACGAGCACGCCGTCGCCCTGACAGCGCTGCAGAACCTCGGCTATCGGCCGAGATCTACCGCAGGCGAACCTCCCCTCTCCGTGCCGGAGAGGGGTCGGGGGTGAGGTCAGGCGGCCGCCCTCTGCTAAGATTCCGCCTGGGCGAACGTCTGTTCGTCTCCGGACCAACGTGCCTTTGCTGGCTCGTGCACCACTTTCCGTATGGATATCACCTGGTTCGGCCGCTCCTGCGTGCGCCTGCAATCGTCTCAGGCAACCGTCCTCACTGACCCCTTCAACCCACTTCCCCCGGCAGCGCTTGTCGGCGTGCACGTGGTCACGCTCAGTGACCGCTCTCGGCGCGACGAGCTGCTGGACGTGCCCGGCGCCCGCGTCATTGAAGGGCCGGGCGAGTACGAGGTCAGGGGTATCCCCGTTTCCGGCGTAGCGCTTAACCTGTCCTCTGACGTGGTGAACGCTGGGGACGCCGTTGTCGCCGAGCGTGGCCGGCGCAAGACCTTCGTATACACCGTCACACTGGACGGCATCGCCATTTGCCACCTTGGGCGGCTCCCCGAGCTGCCGGCCGGCGCGGGGTTGCAGGAGATTGGCCAGGCCGACGTGCTGCTGATCCCGCTCGGGGAGCCGGAGGGACTCTCGGCAGCGCGCGCCGTCCAGATCGCGAGTCAGCTCGAGGCGAAGCTACTGGTCCCGCTGACGCTCGGCGGGCCAAATGACGCTTCCGCTCTGGAGACGTTCTGCCGCGAGCTCGGCGCCGACCCTTCGGCCGTCACCGCCCGCGTCAGTGTGACGGCCACCGCGCTGGCTGCCGGCACGCGCGTTGCCTTACTGGCCCAGCAGGGCAGCACGTAGGCGCGGCCGCTACCGTCTTGGCAGCACGCGCAGGTAATCGCGGAAGTAGTAGCGAGATACAGACGAGGCTTAGCCGTTAATGAGCCTGGACGGACACGTGAACGGACACCTGGAGGTAGGCGTGCTCGGCACGAACGGCACAGTCGGCTCAGACGGCTCACTCAGCACGCGCGGCCCCAAGTACATCTTCGTCACCGGCGGCGTCGTCTCGTCGGTCGGCAAAGGTATCACCGTCGCCTCGCTGGGAACTATCCTCAAGAGCCGCGGCCTGCGCGTCTCCATCCAGAAGCTGGATCCGTACATCAACGTCGATCCGGGCACCATGAGCCCATACCAGCACGGCGAAGTCTTCGTGACCGACGACGGTGCCGAGACCGACCTGGACCTGGGGCACTACGAGCGCTTCGTTGATGAGAGCCTCTCGCGCGACAACAACGTCACCACGGGCCAGATCTACGCTGAGGTGATCCGTAAGGAGCGCCGGGGCGATTACCTTGGGGCCACCATCCAGACCGTCCCGCACATCGTCAACGAGATGAAGGAGCGGATCGCGCGGGTGGGCCGCCACACCAACGCCGACGTCGTCATCGTCGAGGTCGGCGGTACCGTCGGCGACATTGAGAGCCAGGCGTTCCTTGAAGCCATCCGGCAGATGCGCAACGACGTGGGCCGCAACAACGTCTTCTACGTCCACGTCACCCTGGTGCCCCAGCTCGGCGCCACCGGCGAGATGAAGACCAAGCCCACGCAGCACTCGGTCCAGGAGCTGCGCCGCGTCGGCATCCAGCCGGATGCCATTCTGTGCCGTGCCGACTTCGAGATCAGCCCCGACATCAAAGAGAAGATCGCGCTCTACTGCGACGTGCCCGCTCGCGCCGTCGCGTCTCTGCCCACCCTTGACGAGATCTACAAGGTCCCGGTCGTGCTAGAGGACGCCGGCATCGGCCGCCTGGTGGTGGAGGAGCTCGGACTGCCGGCGCGTGAGCCCGACCTGTCCGCCTGGCAGGCTGTGATCGATCGGCTGGAGGTGTCGGTCCAGCCGCTGCGTATCGGCCTGGTGGGCAAGTACACCCAGCTGCACGACGCGTACCTGAGCGTCATCGAGTCGCTACGCCACGCCGCCGCCTTCCACAACCGCCGGCTCGACGTAAAGTGGATCAACTCCGAGGAGCTGGAGGCGGAAGAGAAGATCTACCCCGGCCGTGCCATCGCGCGTGCGCTCTCTGACGTGCGTGGACTGGTGGTGCCGGGTGGCTTCGGCAGCCGCGGCATCGAGGGCAAGATCATGGCGATCCGCCACTCACGCGAGTCCGGCCTGCCGTTCCTCGGCCTGTGCCTGGGTATGCAGTGCTCGGTGATCGAGCTGGCGCGCCACGCGCTCCGTGCCGACGCCCCGACCAGCGCTGAGTTCGAGCCTGACTCGCCGCACCCGGTGATCAACTACATGGCCGACCAAACCGCCGAAGGCGAGAAGGGTGGCACGATGCGGCTGGGCCTCTACCCGTGCCACCTGCAGCCCGGCACGCGCGCAGCGCAGGCGTACGGCGAAGAAGTGGTCTACGAGCGCCACCGCCATCGCCTGGAGTTCAACAACGCCTACCGTGACGTCCTGGAAGAGCACGGCATGATCTTCAGCGGCCTTTCGCCGGATGGGCGCCTGGTGGAGATCGCGGAGCTGGCCGATCATCCCTGGTTCGTCGGCACCCAGTTTCATCCTGAGTTCCGCTCGCGCCCCAACCGCCCGCACCCGCTCTTCCGCGACTTCGTCGCAGCCTGCCGAGAGACTCCCATCGAAGGCGACCAGCGTCCGCTGCCCATTCCGGAGGCGGAATCTCTGCTGGTGGCGTCCAGATAAGGGCACTTATTGACTTCCGGATAGACCGCTGGTATTCTTTTACCGGGTAGAAGTCGAGCGAGGCCTGCACCGGCCCCCGACTCCCCAGCTGTTCTTCCCGCGCTCCACCCGCCGTGCGCTCTCACCATACCCACAGTGAGCGGCGCAGCCGAACGCGGACCATTTCCCCTAAAAGCTGCGCCGCGACGCAGGAGTAGCCAGAGTGCAATACAGCGAGCTAGAGATCAAGACCATCGACGAGCTCCGGGAGCTTGCCACCGCGCACCGCGTGCCGGATATCGACAGCCTCAACAAGCAAGAGCTCATCTTCCGCCTAATGCAGGCCGGCCGAAACGGCGCTAGCGCGAGCAGCGGCAACACCGCCGTCGCCACTGCCACCCCCGCCACCACACCCACCGTGCGTCCCGCCCGCGCTCCACGCGGGCCACGTGTCCCTCGCGTCGCCGTCATCGGGACTGCCGCCGTGACCGTCCCTGGTACCGGCGCAGACGGCGCAGCCGATGGTAGTGCCGGCGTAGCGGTTGCAACGCCCGAAGCGCCGGCCGCCCCTGCCGCGCTGGCCACCCCTGTTGCTCTTGTGGAGACGCGCGAGCTGCGCGAGCCCCGCGAGGGCACTGATGGCCGCGACGGCCGCGAGGGGCGGTTCGGACGCAATGGCCGGGACCACCGCGAGCCGCGCGACGGCCGGGATGGCCCGTATGCGCGGGACGGACGCGGCGACCGCGAGTACCGTGACTCGCGGGATGCTCGCGAGGGACGCGACCTGCGCGAGGACTACAGCAATCAGCCGATATTCCAGCGCGGCGTGCTGGAGATCATGGACGAGGGCTACGGCTTCCTGCGCATGGACCGGCATTGGATCCCAGGTCCGGAGGACATTTACGTCTCGCAGACCCAGATCCGCAAGTTCTCACTGCGCACCGGCGACATGATCGACGGCCAGATGCGCACTCCGAAAGAGACCGAGAAGTTCTACAGCCTGATCCGGATCGACGCCGTCAATGGCGTCGATCCCGCCGAGACCAGCCAGCGACCGTGGTTCGACAACCTGACCGCGATCTTCCCGAACGAGCACCTGAACATCGAGCTGCGCGACACCAGCAGTCGTGAGCTGGCGCAGTGCAACCTCTCCAACCGCGTGATCAACCTGCTCAGCCCCATCGGCAAGGGCCAGCGCGGGCTCATCGTCTCGCCGCCCAAGGCCGGCAAGACGATGCTCATGAAGGGCATCGCCCACGGTATCACGCAGAACTATCCCAACGTCCACCTGATGATTGCCCTGATCGGTGAGCGCCCGGAAGAGGTCACCGACTGGCAGAAGACCGTCGCCACCGCTGAGGTGGTGTCGTCGACCTTCGACGAGCCGGCCGAGGTGCAGACCCGTGTCGCCGAGATGTGCCTGGAGCGCGCCAAGCGCCTGGTGGAGATGGGTCGCGACGTGGTCATCTTGCTCGACAGCATCACGCGCCTGGCGCGCGCCTACAACTACGCAGTGCCCACCAGTGGCCGCACGCTCTCCGGCGGGATGGACCCGGCCGCGCTCTTCCCGCCCAAGCGCTTCTTCGGCGCCGCGCGCAACGTGGACCAGGGCGGCAGCTTGACCATCATCGCTACCTGCCTGGTGGAGACCGAGAGCCGCCTGGACGACGTGGTGTACGAAGAATTCAAGGGCACCGGCAACATGGAGCTACGCCTAGACCGCAAGCTCCAGGAGAAGCGCATCTTCCCTGCCATCAACGCCGCCGCGTCCTCAACCCGCCGCGAGGAGCTGCTGCTGGACGAGGCCACGCTGCGGCAGGTCATTACGCTGCGTCGCATGCTCGCGGCTATCGGCACCATCGAGGCGGTAGAGGCCATGCTCCAGCGCCTCTCCAAGACCCAGAGCAACACCGAGTTCCTCGGCTCCATCAAGGACATGATGTAGGCAGTGCGTGCCCGCGCGTGGTGACTCAGAATATGAATCACGTTAGCCGATCAGCCCGGCATGCCGGCGATGGTGGAGAGTGTCAGCCCTCTGGAGCGTGAGAGCTAGGCAGACCAACCGCCGGGAACGGGGGCAGGCGCACCGCGAGCGGCGTCCGGAGGCCGGACGATGGTGTGAAGCTCCGCCAGGAGCACTTCCTGACGCGCGCTTACCCGCTGCAAGCGGTCAAGGAGCGCGGCGCGCTCCAGAGCTGGACCACCCTCCAGTCCGCCGGCTTGCTCTTCCAGCCAGACTACAAGCTCCTGGCGTTCAACAAGCACCCTTTCTAGCAGATGAACCAGGTCGACAGCCCGGGCGCGGGAGTCGCGGTTCGTCGCCGACGCATCGGTGCCGTTGCGGACAACGGGCTGGGACCTGGAAGGCACGAGCGAGGCCGACAATGGAGGCATCGCGTAGAGCATACTAGTGGACAGCCGTTCCTGGGGTGCATTTAGGGCAGTCGGACCGTGAATTGGACAAACTCCGGGTCATCCTGCCCCCAGAGCCGAGCCGCCCGGCGCTCAGGGCTCCCGGTCCGACTGCGGGATGGCCTCCCATACCGACTCGGGGGCCTGCACGCCCCAGCTACGAGGCGCGTCGGTCTCGCCGACAAAGCGGGCCAGACCCAGCCGGTGCAACCGGGTGAGGCGCAACCGAATCCCAGTGCGATCCAGACCCAGCTCCCGCCCGATTGAAGCAGGGGTCATTCGACCGCCCGCGCGCAGCACGGTCAAGAGGCGGGCATCGAGTTCGGCGTGCTGACTGGAGCGCACGCCAAAGGGTAAGCGTGCGCCAGACCCAGGGGTGGTGCCGGCCGGTAGAGAACGCATGACGAATTTGGACGTGTACCAATCGCGCGAAGTGGGCAGAAGTAGGCTCGGGGACGGTACTAGATGATCAGCCGCCGCTCACGCGCGATGGCGAGCGCTTCCGCCACGTCCACTGCGCCGAGCGCCCACACAGCACCGGCCAACGCACTGGCCATCCCACAGTCGTCATTACCGGTCAGCCAGGCTGCTTGAGGCAATGTGTACCCACGCTCAAGCAATTGGAGTGCAAGCAGCTCCGATGACGTCAGCGCTCCACGAGCGTTCGATCCAACCCGCGGCTTCTCGGTCTGCACGCTTACACCGCAGTCAATCACGACCAATACTCTCTCTTCTCCCGTCGACTACCTTCGCCGCCAAGCCAACAGTGCCTGTCCAGTTGTGGTAAGTCATGGAGATCTACGCCGCAATTGGGGGAAAAGGTCGTATTGAGGTTGTGACATCGGAGTGGCATTTTGGTCACAACCAGCCTCCCACCGGGTGCCTCGCGCACATGCAGGGCTGCTAGGGGCGGGCGCCTACTCACCGAGCGCGGGCAGATTGCGGCGCTGCTAGGAGCGTCAGAGGCCACAGTCAGGCAACACGAGCGATCGGCGTGCGTCGCCTTAGGCTGCTCCGCCGTCGAGAAAGCGATTGAAGTCGCCCGGCGCCGACGCATCATCCTGTAGCGCAGCTTCCGGCGGTACCACCCGCCTAAGCTGGTCCAGCAGCGCTTCGAGACGTGCATCGAGTGCGACCACGCGGGCTTGGGCACTAGGCGTGGCGACATCTGGCCCTGTTAGCAACGCCTGGCGCTCCAACAGCGCCGCCTTGATCAGGTTGACCAACTCTGGCGGCAGGTGCGGCACATCACCGTGCATTCGTTAACGCTCCCTCGAGCGGGTGGTCTCGCGTGAATCGCGATTCCTACGGCGTCAGTGTATAGCTTGCACGTCCGCGCCCGGCCGTAGCCGGAAATCCTCAACCGTTTCCCTCCCCCTCCGCAACAGAGAAGCCAGTTTGGCGCGCTACGCTGCAGCGGTGGAAAACGGTTGGTGCGCCGCGGATGGGTGTGGTCAGCCCCGCGCAGCGGCCACCGCGTTCTGCCCACTCCACCACACCGGCTTCCGGTGGCACCGCAACGGCGCAACCATTCATTGTGAGGGTCCGGGAGAGTACGTCGTGGTCAACCGTTGGAGCGGAAGAAAGAAGGCGTTTCTCACCTTTGAGGAGGCGGAACAGTCGACGGTCCGCCGGAAGTGATGGCGCCATCGTGTAGTGGGGGAAGGTTGGTCCTGCAGGCCGCGCGGGCAGTCATAGCCACTTTCCGGCTGTTGGTCGCGGCCGTGGTGGGGACCGCGCTAGCCTGCCTGCTCCTCAGTGCTTCCGTAGGGTCTCTACTTCCGGTCACGGTCCACGCGGACCTGCTGATGGCGCCGTCGCAGGTGGTCGCGGGAACCGAGCTCCAGTTCCTGGACGCGCTGAACGCCGACCGGGTGGCGAATGGACTGACGCCGCTGAACCACGATGCGGAGCTTGGCGCGGTGGCGCGGTGGCGCAGCGAGGACATGGTGGCGCGTGCCTACTTCAGCCACGACATCGGCGGCTACATGGTCTTCCAGGTTCTGAAGGACCGGGGGATCACCTACCAAGTCGCGGGCGAGAACCTAGCCCACCTCTATGGGACCAAAAACGCTGCGGTGCGCGCCGAAATGGCACTGATGCGGAGCCCCACGCACCGCGCCAATGTTCTGCTGGTCGAGTACACCCATGTGGGGGTAGGGGTGGCGCTTGGTCCGAACGGAAGCTACGTCTTCACGCAGCTCTTCAAGCGCAGCGCGTTATGAACGTGCCTGCGAGGTCTGGGGCTGGGTGCCCATTGTCACGGCGTGAACTGGAGGTGCTGGGCGGCGCCGCTGGGGGCCTCACGGCCAGGGCACTTGGCGACCGCTTCGGCATGGCAAGGCAGACGGCGAAGAACGTCCTGTGCGATATATTCCGCAAGTTAGGCGTGTCAGACCGGACGGGCGCGGTGGTGGTAGCGCTCCAGCGTGGATGGCTGTCACTCGATGCCATCACGGTGGCGCCTAGGGAATCGCCACCGGAATGAGAGTGGCCTGTCACGTAGCAGCACAAACTCCTGGGAGTTCCTGACGTACAGCCGGGAGACGGGGCAAGAGGTGCCGCACGGGACGGCGGGGAGCGTGAGCGGGATCGAGCGGCTGTTTGAGCTGACGGACCCGGCGCTGGTGAAGAGCAACGTGGACGTGTACTGGGTGCAGCACGGCGGGGAGGACCCGGCGGCGTTCATCCGGCGGCACCGGGACCGCATCGGCTACCCGCACTTCAAAGACATGCAGTACCTGGGACAGGAGCCGCGCCCGAAGGGACGGCTGCCGCGCGAGGATGCCAAGTTCGTGGAGCTCGGCACGGGCGAGGTGGACCTCAAGGCGGTGTGGCGCGAGCTGGAGCCGCTCAACCTGCCGTGGGTGGTGTACGAGCAGGACCGATCGGAGATCGAGCCCAAGGCGGCGGCGCGCGCGAGCCGAGAGTACCTGAGGACGGGACTGTGAATTTAGACGGAACCATCTGCATAGGGACGAGCCGTGGCGGAGTACCGATACACGTCTGACGGGGGCGCCGCCTGAGTAGGAGTGGGCCGACAGCGAGGAGGTGTACTGCGAAGATCAGGTGCGCCTCGTGCAGGGTGCGCTCCAGAGCGGCGGACCGGCGCCGGCCGCGCCACGGTCGGCGCCGCGGCTAGAACACCATGTACGCCGTGACGGTCCGGGACGCTGCCCGGAAGGACGACACACGCAGGGCGAACGGAACGGTGAATTAGTGATGGTTTCAAAAGGTCCGTTCTCCCTGAGCTTGTCGAAGGGCGTAGTTCGACAAGCTCACCACGAACGGGGTAGTGAAACTGTCTCTTAGGCGGCCCAGGGCGGAACGCCCACCACGGTGCCGGCCTCGCGCTCGGCCACGCCGCCAGCGGGCATGGCGACCACACCCTTAAAGGGGGCCTCGTCCGCGTTCCACAGGCGCCTCAGCGCTCCGGCGGGCAGAATGAGCGTGTCACCCGCGCTCACGCAGACGGTGTCTCCGTCCACCGTTGCATGCAAGCGCCCGGAGAGGGCGTGGTAGACCTGCTCGCGCCCGAGCCGGTGATCGGGACCGCTGGCGCCGCCCTCGATCCGCACCCGCCACACCGCGAGCTCATGGCTGCCCCGACTGGGCGACGCCATCCCACACATCACGTTTCCCGGCGTCTCGAATCGCACGCGCTCCTCAGACCGCACAACCACAACCGGCATGTCTCAACTCCTTCTCTACGGTGGCACTGATGGCACCTCCAGGCGCCCACATCGTCAACCGCTGTTGACTATTTGGCATAGTACACTATAGTTGACGGTATGGCAAGCGTTTCACGCCGAGCCGGTGTGTCGGGCGAGGCAGCGGACGGCACGGACGGCACGGACGGACCCGACTTCGGCGTGCTCCTGGCGATTGCGTTCCGTGCGTACGTGGACCGGCTGCACGTGCTGCTGGCTGCCCAGGGGTTCCAGCGGATGCGGCCGACGTTTGGCTACACGTTCCGCGCGCTACAGCACGGTGCGCTGGCGCCGGGCGAGCTTGCCGAGCGGCTGGACATCAGCAAGCAGGCGGTGGGGAAGATTCTGGATGAGATGGAAGATGAAGGGTTCGTGCGGCGCGAGGCCGATCCGGCGGACGGACGGCAGAAGCGCGTGCGCCTGACCGAGCGCGGAATCGCCGCCTGGCAGGCGGCGGTGCGCGCTGCGGGGGAGATCGAAGCGGAACTCCGGTCTCAGGCGGGAGGGCCAGCGGTAGACGGCGCGCGCGTGGCGCTCCAGGTGCTGGCGGCGCACGCCGGCTCGGGTGCCGAGACGGCAGCGCGGCGCGCCCGGCCGGTGTGGTGACGGTGCGCACGGGACGCCTACCATGTGCAGCTCCTGCCCACGCCGCGCCGCTGGACCGACACGCCCGATAAACACAGTGGTCGGGCGTGAGCTGTTTGCCAGCAGGGCGGTGGTGCCCCCCGATCCGCGCCTGGCCCGGCTGATCCCGCAGGAGTACGTGCACTCGGGATTCGCGTTCGCCGCGTGGGCGAATGCCGTAAGATGGGCGCCTGATGCGCGCCACCCGCGAGCGTTGGTCCCAGGTAGGCGACGCCACCGCCGGTGACGGCGCCCATTTCCCGGTGACCCACTCCAACCTTTCGCCCGAGGCGCTCGTGGCACAGATCGTCTCGCGCCACGACGTGGGTGAGATTAAGACCTGCCGCCTCCACAACCGCGGCCTCACCGATACCTACATCCTCGAGACCGCCGGCGACCCCGGACCGCGCTACGCCCTGCGCGCCTACCGCGCCGGCTGGCGCACCGACGACGACGTCCTCTACGAGCTCGATGCGCTCACCCACCTCCACGCCAAAGGCGTTCCCGTCTCGTATCCCCTCCGGGCCCGAGATGGCACGCTGGTGCACGTCGTGCACGCCCCGGAAGGCCGCCGCCAGGTGGTCCTGTTCACCTACGCCCCCGGCGCCCCCAACGGCACGCCGCCCAACACGGACCGCAGCGACTACGCCCACCTTTACGGCCGCGCCGTCGCCAGGATCCACGTCGCGACCGACGACTTCGCCAGCGCTCACGCGCGCTTCGCGATCGACCTGCGCGAGCTGCTCGACCGCCAAATGACGGCGATCCAGCCGCTGCTTGAGCACCGCGCCGAAGACTGGGCCTATCTCGTCGAGCTCGTCCGCCTCCTGCACGAGCGCGCCGGGCAGGTGCCGCTCGAAGCGCTCGACACCGGGTTCTGCCACGGCGACTTCCATGGCGGCAACAGCCACCTGGACGGCGACACACTGACGTTCTTCGACTTCGACTGTTGCGGCCCCGGCTGGCGCGCCTATGACCTCTCGGTGTTCCTCTGGGACAACGCGCTGGGCGGCAAGCCGCGCAAGGCCGAGCGCCGCTGGCGCGACTTCCTGCGCGGCTACCGCGAGGTCCGTCCACTCGCCGGCGTGGACTTGCAGGCGATCCCCCTCTTCGTCGCCATCCGCCACATCTGGCTGCTCGGCCTCCACACCGCCAACGGCCGCGATTGGGGCCACGCCTGGATACACGACCGCTACTTCGACCGCCAGCTCAAGTTCCTCCGCGAGTGGGAGCATAGACGCCTCAACCGCCCACTTCCCCGCTCGTGGATTGCCTGACGCGGCAGGAACAGGCAACGGTCCGACAGGAAGTGCTGGGGATTCTCAATCAGCACGCCGAGACGCGGGAACGTGACGGGGTGCTCGTACCGTACCGGACGGATCTCTTTTGGGCCTCTCGCCTCGCCGCCTCGCACTCCTCCCCCACGGACCTCTACCCGGCCTTCACGCGCGGGCAGGCCGCAGACCCTAGCGCAGCGCCGCCTGGTTGAGCGCCAGGTGCACCGGCCTCGCGCCCGTGGAGATCGACCCCAGGGCGCGGCCACGGCGGTCGAGCACCCACACACCGTCTCCGCCATCCTTGCCGGTGAACACGCGATCTCCGCTCACCGCTAGGCCCCGTGCGGGGCCTGGCAGCGTGTGCAGCGCTGTGCTGCCCGACACCAGGTCGATGCGCATCAGCGAGCTCGGAACCAGCCCGCTGCTGGGACCGGCCAGGGCGTACGCGTCACGGCCACCCGGCGCCACTACCAGCCATTGGAGCTGGTGCTTCAGCACCAGCGACCGCTGCGGCTCCAGCGTGTCCTCGCGATACGCTGTCAGCCGCCACTCCGTGGCGCCGGCGAGCACTGATTCGGTGTCGCTGCTTCCGTCTGAGGACTGTGCCCCCTGCAGCATTGCCTCCAGCACGTACACCTGTTCAAGGCCGTCGTGGGTCGAGCGGGACCTGAGGAGCTGCAGCGGTACTCCCGCTGTCCAGGCGGTGACGGCAACGCCCCGCGGCTCCACCGCCACCACGCGCCCCGCTCCCGGGGCGCCGCCGGGTGCGGAAAGGCCCGCGTACACTCGCGGTGCTAGCTCGCCCCGCCCGGTATTCACTGCTACGGCGCGCACGCGCTCCCCCGCCCCACGGCACACGTGGTGCGCCCACGCGGCCTCGGCCCGCGCCGCGTCCACGAGCGCCACGAGGCACACGGGCTCGTCCGCCTGCTGCTCCGGCCCCGCGTAGGAATAAGACGCAGCCGCGAACGGTCCTCCGTCTCCCGCCAGGTGGGAGACACGCACCGAACGAGTCGAGCTCGGGCCGCCGCCGCTGGCAGGGAAGGCGACCTGCCTCGTAGCCGCGCTGCCGCCGGCGCCGGTCATGTCTCCAGACGCCGAGCGGGCCAGCACGTGGAGCAATCCGGCTTGCCCTTCCCACAGCAGCAGCCGGTCGCTACTTCCCGGTGCACCCCGGGATCCGCGTTCCGCCGACGCGCTCGGAAGTACCTGCCACGCCCGGACCTCCGGGGTGTGGATGGTGGCCACCATGCGCCCGCCGCGGGCGCCGCTCACGTCCCGCACGTCCACCTCCGCCACCGTCTGGTCCGGCCCATTCACGACGTACAGCCGCGGTGGAACGCCCTCCACACTGTCGCTGGCGCGCGGAGGCGAGCACGCGCCAAGTAGCAGAGCCAGGATGGCGGCAAGGCTGTACGCCGCTGTTAACGGCCCACCAGGCTGCAGTCGGCAAGAGATCATGAATATTAGCACTGGCTACATTACCATTGGTCAATGTTTCGCACAAGGACTTGACTTACGGCGGGCTTGGGCGCAGAATAGGTTAGTGGTTGGAGGTAAAGGCGCGCCATTGGTAATAGATAGCTGCCCATCGTGCAGCGGCGTGCTCGCCGTGCGGGAGCTGCACTGTTCGCGCTGCGAGCTCTCACTGCGGGGCGATTTCGCGCTGTCCCCGCCGGAGACGGTGCCGTCGGGGCTGCCACCGCTCACGGAGGACCAAGCCGCCTTCCTGCGGCTCTTCGTCCGCAGCCGGGGCAACCTCACCGAGATTGAGCGGACGCTCGGCGTCTCCTATCCCACCGTCCGGGCGAAGGTGGACGACCTCATCCGTGCCATCGAGGCCCCCCCTGCTTCGCCGGAGGCGCCGCCCGCCCCACGCACGCGGCACGAGGTCCTGACGCAGATTGCGGCCGGCCAGCTCTCCGCCGCCCAGGGGCTGGCCCTGATTCGGCGACTCACGCGCACCCCATCCCAGGAAGGAGACACCCAATGAGCGCAGACGCAGACCTCGACGTTGACCGTGACCCGCACGCGAACACGGCGCCGGGCGCCGAAAGGGACCGTGACCGACACGCGCCGCGCACGATTGCCCTGCCGCTGCACGGCGTGGAGGTGATCCAGGTGGAGGGCAGTCACATGGTCCTCACCATCCGCGGAGATGACTCGCTGGACGGCGTGGTTGCCTTGGACACGGGCGGGGGCGAGCACGCGCCTCAGCTGGTCGCGCACGGCGGCGTGGTGAACCTGACCCAGACGGGCACGCACGAGCCGCGCGGCGCGTCGCCCGTGCTGCGTGTGCCGTCCACCGGCTGCCCACCCATCTGTGGCTTCCTCGGCGGCGGGCCCACCACCGTCCGCGATGTGAACGCCACAATCTCGCTCGCAACACGCTCGGACGGCCTCACGCTCCGGGGAGGCATGGGGCCTGCCTCGCTGGCGGCACAGTCCGGCGGCATCACGGTAGCCGACCGCGCGGGCGAGCTCACGGTGGACGCCGGATCGGGAGGCGTCCACCTCACGCGCTGCGCCGGCCCCGCCACCGTGCGCGCCGCCTCCGGTGGCCTGCACCTAGAAGACTGCCAGGGTGACCTAAACGCCAGCGTGCGCTCGGGTGGCGTGCGCGTGGTGCGGCCCCGCGCACAACGCATAAAAGTAGAAGCCAGATCCGGCGGAACCTACGTGGAGGAGGGCAGCCTCGCCGGGCTGGACATCGCCGCGAGGTCCGGCGGCGTCACGTCCACCGCAGCCCTCCAACCCTCCGACGCCCCATACCACGTGGAGTGCTCCAGCGGAAACGTGTTCATCCAGCTACCGCCGGGGATCCCCCTGCGGGTCGAGGCTACCGCCAAGAGCGGCCGGGTGCGCTCAGACGTGCCGCTCGTCAGCGTCGGACGCCCGGGCCCCCAGAGCGATGCCAGGCGCTACGTCGGCGTCTCCGATGAAGGAGCGGGCGCCGGCGCCCCGCGCGTGGACGTGCGAGTCACGGCCGGCAGCGGCAACATAGATCTACCAATTTCCGGCTCCGCGGCCGCTGCGGCGGGCACCTTCATCATCACGGCATCCGGCAGCCCCGGTGCTCCCGGTGCTATACCTGGCAGCCCATCTGGCGGCGCGGCCACCACGCACCTGACCGCCGGCGGGAACACCCGGGAGCTCTCCGCTGTCGCACCCAGCGCTTCGGTGCCCTCTGGTCTGGGGCCAGCCGTGTCCTCGAGTATCCCGCGGGTACTCCAACAGGACACGCAGCCCGCACCCGTCTCCACCGTCTCCACCCGTGAAGGGGACGTCCACGCTATCCTGGACGCGCTGGAGCGCAAGGACATCACCGTGGACGAGGCCGAGGCGCTCCTGGACCGCCTCGGCTGACGGCGCACCAGGGCCAGGGACCAGCTGCGCGCGCGCGGGCGCCCCCGTGACGGTGGTCGACGCCACGCGCAATGAGGTCTGGCCTCTCTTCGACGCGACGGCCGACCAATCACACCTGCCCCGCGGCATCTAGAACGGGGTGCTCTTCGTGGACAGGGTGCGAACGCCCGGCGCGTCGGCTTAGCCGTCCCGGCAGATCCTTCTGCGGAGGGCTCGCGCAAGCGCCCGTCGGTACGCGAGTTGCACGTGAGGGAGGGTGAAGTGAGCCAGCGCGCGGACGAAATGGAGGAGCGGCCGGTCAGAGACCAGGAGCGTCCGGGGCGGCGGAGCGAGGAGGAGAACGCGGTGCAGGAGTCGGTAGACGCGGGGGCGCTGCGTGAGCTGCCACCGGTCACGAGCGCGGTGGTGCGCTCGACCAACGCCGTCAACGCGCTGATCCACTTGTACCGGGGCGAGATGGGGCGGATGACCGAGTACCGCGCGCGCCTGGACACGAGCGCCAATTGGGCAATCACCACCTCGGCGCTAGCCACGACCTTCGCGCTTGGGGCGGAGGAACACTCGCACGCGACGCTGCTCTTCGTCATGGCGCTGCTGTACTTTTTCCTTCATCTGGAGTCGAGGCGGTTCAGCTCATATGAGGCAAGCAGGCGACGCGTGCGGCAGCTCGAGCGGTCGTTCTTCCCGCACGTGCTAGGGCGGACGCCGGACGAGCGCTGGCTCGAGGACTTGCTGGACCACCTCCAGTACCCGGCGTTCCCGACGGTGCCGCTGGTGACGGCGATGTCCTGGCGGCTCAGACGGATCTATCTTTGGCTGTACGCCGGCGTGCTGCTGGCGTGGCTGAGCAAGCTGGACCTGACCGGGGTGCGAGATGTACGGGGGCTGGACATCGTGGGACGCGCGGCCGTCGGATCGATCCCAGGGTGGCTGGTCTTCTCGGGGGTGGCAGTGCTGTACGGGTGGCTGCTGTTCCTGGTGGTGCGCGCGGGCAGGGAGCATCCCCTGGCAAATCCGTACCGACACGAGCGGCTGCGCTCAGCAGTGCCGGAGGAGCGGGCGGGGTAGTGGTGTCTGAGCCGGGTGTCATCCGGGTCGCGCTGCCACGGCGATAGGCGCCCCCGGCATAGGGAGACCGCCTAACAGGGTGTTGGTGCGCGTGTCGATGCGCCAGAGCCGGTCTGCGAGCACGTCCGCGACGTAGAGCTTGCCCGTCGCGCACAGCGCGAGCGAGAAGCAGCCACCCGACAGCGGCCACTGTCGCACGGTCGTGGCGGTGGCGAGGTCCAGGCAGGTGAGCTGCTTTCCCCACGCGCCGTAGCCGCCCCCGCTGGAGAGCAGGTAGGCGGACACGCCGTCGGGCGACACCGCGACAGCTGCCGGGCGGCCATCCAGCGCCCACTCGCCGGCCGGCTTCAGCGCCGCGGGGCGGAATGCCCCCAGCCAGTGGTGCGCGCCGTAGGGCCAGTAGGTGTCGTCGTCAAGCGAGGGACCAGGGTCCGTGAGCACGGCGTAGAGCATGGCGCTCGAGGCGCTGCCGGCCGTCCCCGGGGCACCTGCCAGTGACAGGTCGGTCGCCGCCGTCCCACGGGGCAGCGCCACCTCCGCCTGCACCTGCGCCGTACGCGTATCCACCGCCACGAGCCGCCCGCTCCCCGGGCCATCGTAGGTCCCCCACTGCCAGATCGAGGCGTACACCATCTCGCCGTCAGGCTGGGCGTGCAGCGAGAGCACAACCTCACCCGGCCCGGCGAGCGGTAGGCGCCGCACCAGCGCGCCGCGGGCCAGGCTTACCATCGCGGCGTAGGAGGGGCCCTGCGCTCCGGCGTCGGCCACCAGCACGTACGCGTGGCCGCTCTGGTCCGCGGCCAGCCCCTGCGCCGCGGTGCTCATGCCGGCGCCTCCGCGCCCCCGGCTACCCGGCTCCAGGGGGACCCAGGCGCAGCGCGCCGCGCCAGCCGCCGCACGCCTCGCTCCGGCGCGCCGGCCGGAGCGAACTGGCGGGATGGCCGCGCCGCCACCGTCGCTCACGACGCCGATCTGCGGTCCGGGCCGCGGCGGGGTCGTGAGGGACACGACCGCCGCCTCACCCGCAGGCCCCACTCCGAGATACCATGGGACCACGCGCTCGCCCAAGGGCGCCAGCGGGATGCGCGCCCGCACCTCGTCGCTCACGGCGTCGAGCACGGCCAGCTCGCGCCGCCGGGCCAGGGCGACGTACACCTCCGCCTCCCGCCCGGTGCCGCCATCCTCCGGCGGTGCGCAGGCGCTCCCACACAGACCGCCCGCGACTAGGCCCGCCAGCGCCCGCCGCCGTGAAATCACCACCGTCTCACGGGACCGCCGGGGTCCGACACAGCCGGCCGATGCATGCAAGTCAGGCCTTCGGCAATCTCCGGGCCACGCTGGTGGCCCATGATGATCCCCATGCACAGCAACTTGTCCCGCGCGCGGGGTCCCAATGATCTGGTGGATCACGCCCTCGACGCGCCCCGAAGGTCTCCGGCACTACCTCGTGGCGCAGGGAATGGCGCAGCTGGGCGCCGTACGGGGCATGGCCGCGGCTCTCGCCGCCGTGAGCGGGGAGAGCGTTGCAGTGCCGGTGGCGCTTACGGTGTCCGAGGTGCAGAATGAGGCGGCGATGCGCGAGTGGGGCGACACCTTTACCTCGGCGTACACGCTACCCAAGATGGTCGCCGACCACTTGCTGCAGGCGAGCGCCCTCGGACGCCCCCTCTATGAGCGCCTTGGCTTCCGCGAGTGCTGTGTGCTTGCCGTGTTCGGATGGCAAGTGGAGCGGCAGGCACTCGCTTGACTACGGCCGCCGGATCGGGCGAGGTGCTCATGTGGGGATTGCCAGGTCACCGAGCGAGCGATCAGGGGTTTTGCCACACGAGAGCACGAGGGTACATCCCGGTCGAGGGGCGGTGCGGCCGCTCAAGCGCTTTGTAATCCATGGAATCGGGTGCACCTGAGGCGCCTGGCACGGTTAGTGCCCGCGCGCCGTCGCCGTCCGAGAGCGACGGAGGTTTCGCCTCATTCCAACGGACTGGCACCCATCCCGAGACACAAGGAACATCACGATGCCCGCGCAGTTAAACAGTCCCAAGGATCTTTTTCTTTTCGAGCTCGCCTATATGCACGCGTTCGAGCAGAACAATGTGCAGA